>NZ_JBFBLV010000042.1:0-27419 GCF_040686835.1 Specibacter sp. NPDC078692 | reverse complement strand
GTCAAGGCCAAAGTGGTGCACTTCGGCTCCATAAGCGGCGTCGTTGTAGACAATGCTGAACCATGGCATTTGCGTCAAACGGCGGCATTTCTGTATGGCCGTAGCCGTGGACGTAGCCGCGGGGCTGATTTTCCGGCAGTCCGTGCCTCCACGCCACATGATCCGTCTCGATCCACACCGAAAAGGCTCCGCTAGAGCAGTCGTCTGTCCACGGCCCAGCGGGTCAGTTCATGGCGTGAGGAGAGCTGGAGTTTGCGCAGCACGGCGGAAACGTGGGACTCCACGGTTTTGATGGAAATAAACAGCGCTTTGGCGACCTCCTTGTAGGAGTAGCCGCGGGCGATCAGTCGCATGACTTCCAGCTCGCGTGCCGAGAGCTTGTCCAGCTCGTCTTCTACGGCGACTTCGGCCGTGCCAAAAGCATCCAACACGAACCCGGCCAGCCGCGGGGAAAATACCGCGTCTCCTCCAGCCACGCGCCGGACAGCGTCGGAAATTTCGGCACCGGAAATTGATTTCGTCACGTAGCCGCGAGCGCCGGCCCGGATCACTGAGACCACGTCTTCGGCAGAGTCCGAAACACTCAGCGCTAAGAATTTGGTGCTGGCCAGCAACGCGGCACAGCCAGCGATGACTTCGCGTCCGCCCTGTCCCCGCCCGCCCGGCAGGTGCACGTCCAACAGCACCACGTCCGGTTGGTGAGCTGTCACGGCGGCAATGGCTTGTTCAACCGTGGCGGCCTCAGCCAAGACCAGAAGGTCATCAGCCAGATCGGCCTTGAGCCCGGACCGGAAGATGGCGTGATCGTCCACAATCACAACTCTGATGGGTGTTACCGCACTCGTCATTTGTTTTCCTCAGTGGCAGGGGTTTCTTTGGGCAAGTGCAACCGCACTTCGGTACCATCCGCAGAACTAATGATCTCAGCCGTGCCACCATTGCGTTGCATGCGGCCGACGACGGACTCCCGGACCCCCAGCCTGTCAACCGCCACGGCGTCGACATCAAAGCCTGGCCCGCGGTCCTTCACAAAGACGTCTACTCCCTTTGCGCCGGCCTCAACGTAAACCGAAACGGTGGTGCCGCCGTGCCGGGCAGCATTGAGCACAGCTTCCCGGACGGCCTGTACCAGGGCATTGCCTCGTTCGCTCAAGTCCGCATCGCCCACCACGACAACTTCCACGGCCTGCCCGCTAAGGTCCTCAACCTCAGCACAGACGGCCTTGACGCGTTCTACTAACGCACCGGAATCATGGGCAGCGTCCTGATAGATCCATTCCCGGAGTTCACGTTCTTGAGCACGGGCCAGCCGGGTGACATCGGCTGAGGAATTGGCGCTCTTTTGAATCAAGGCCAGAGTTTGCAGCACCGAGTCGTGCAGGTGGGCTGCAATCTCGGCCCGCTCCGTTGCGCGAACGCGCCCTGCCCGCTCCTCCTGGAATTCGCGCCAAAACTTCAAGGCCCACGGGGCTAGCACAAGTGCCACTCCGGCAAGAACTGCGAGGGAGGCCACCACCGAAGCCCACACCAGGGCCCAGGACCCCGAACCGGTAACAATGACAATGACCCCGGCAATGACCAAGGCGAGGCCGCCACCGAGTCTCAGCAGTGCCATGGGCGTATTCATTTTGGCGGCGCTGAGCAGCCCCACCCGGCGGGTGTTATCTAGCTGCATCCACGTCAAAACGGCGCCGAGAACAATGATGAACAGCGGCAGTAACGTCCCCAGCTGCAGGTTCCAGGCGCTGGGTGAACCGAATATAACCCCGGCAGCGATAACCAGTGCTCCTCCGATGAGGATTTCACGGGAGCCCAGGGAGAGCTTTTGACGCTGCGGGTTGGCATTGATCTCTGCGGGAGCATCGTTTGCAGGCCGGAAGAGTTTCAGACGGGGGTTCCCATCGGCGTCGAGCAGGTTCCTGCCTGCGTCAGCTGACTCGCCTTCCATCGGAACTAAGAGCCACAGCCATGCGTAGAACACTATCCCTGCGCCAAAGAAGAAACTTGTGCCGATCATGACGGCGCGCACCACGGAAACACTCATGCCGAGGTGTTTGGCCAATCCGCCGCAAACCCCTGCGAGCCTGCGCTGCTGGGAACGGTACATCTTTGGGGTCATGGTTCAATCCAAGCACGCCCGGGACCTCCCGCAGTGTGTTCTGCGGGGTTGTTCAGGGTTCTTTCAGGGTCACCCCCAATGGTGAACAGCCAAACCAGCGGACACCATTGAAGTATGAATACCTCACATGACCTCCCTGAGCAGCCAGCAGACCCCACCCCAGACCCAGCGCCATCCCCGGAAACAGACCCGTCTCCCACGCCGCAATCAGGGGCACCGGAGTCCGCACCCAACGAACCTCTGCACGAGAACCGCCACGATTCAGCAAAGTTCTTCCTGTGGATCCGCGGCTTAGGCGTGCAGCGTGGCAGCAACCGCTGGGTAGGCGGCGTCTGCAGCGGCCTGGCCAATAAGTGGGGCATCGATCCAGTAATTGTGCGCGGCCTTGCCGTGGTCCTCACCCTGTTCTTCGGTATCGGCGTTCTGGCCTATGGCGTTGCCTGGGCGCTCCTACCCGAGCCTGATGGCCGAATTCACACCGAGCAGATGCTGCGCGGCCACTGGTCCACCGGTATGACAGGCGCAGGCCTGTTGACCTTGGTGGGACTCATCAGCCCCGGGCAAGGTTTCATCTTCGGCGACCACAACGGCTGGTTCCCCTGGCCGCTGTTCTGGATTGCCGCCGTCGTGGGTGTCATTTACTGGGCGGTGAACCAGAACAAGACGAAGAGTTCGGTTCCTGCCCCTGACTGGCAAAAGCCTATGGACACGGCCCAGCCGCACCAGAGTGCCCCCTATTTCGCCACCCCGGCAGCCGGGAGCACCGCACCCGGAGCGGCGCCCGCTTTCGCCGGCCACTACTCGGCCCAGCACTCCTATCCGGCACAGCAGTTCACACCCCAACCGCAGATGTACGTCAAGCATCCTGTGAAAACCAGGCCACGACTCGGTGCCGCAGCAAGCCTATTAGCCCTGGGTTTGGCAATTATGGTTGGCGCAATCGTCATGATTCTGGAAGCTACCAACGTCATTGATCTTGGCGGCTATGCTGTGGCGACGGCGGCCGCAGCGGCTGCCATCACCGCGGGTATCGCCATTGTGTGTGCCGGCATTCTGGGCCGAGCTGCTGGCGGTGTGGGCACGTTCGCAATCATCATGCTGGTGCTTGCTGGCCTACTGAGCCTGCCGCCGTACACCGGCCAAGGTTCCGCGTTCACCACCACTCTCTGGGCACCCACCACCATTGCCTCTGCCGAATCTGGGCGAACCTTGGTTATGGGCAACGCAACGCTTGACCTCACAAAGCTCGACGACGCGTCCCCCCTCACTGCCGACGTCAAGATTCCGGTGGATCTAGCCGCCGCCCAAATGACCATCAAGGTACCCACCAGCATCCCCGTTCAGATCAACAGCGATCTGGTGGCCTCCTCATGGACGCTTGATGATCAGGACTCCTCCGACACCTTCGTGAATGAGGCCAGCACCGATCTCAACCCTGAGGCCACCGGTTACGGACTCATCATCACTGTCCAGGGCGCCGCCTCTAACGTCACCGTTGTCCGAGTGGCAGGCCAGTAATGTCCCGCCAGCCAGGACCCCGCCCCCTGCCGCACGTTCCTGACGCGCACGCCATTCCCCCTCATCCCACTGTTCCCACGGAGAAGATCATGTCTAACCCCACCGAACCCATCCCCACCGAACCCATCCCCTCAGGGCCTTTCCCTACCAGCAATCTAGGAATGCCCGACGTCCTCAAGCACCTCGAGTCAGAAGGCCAGACAGTGCGGGTGGGCACCATCGTTTGGGGGGCCGTGGTCATTGCCCTAGGTATTCTGGTCATTCTCATCAGACAAGCCGGGCTCCAACTCGATGCAGGCGAGACTGCCATGTGGCTACTGTTCGGGGCGGGTCTGGCCATGGTGGCCGGCGGCACCGTGAACCTGCTGCGCAAAAAACAGACTCAGCGTTGAAGCCCCGCTGGTGGTAGTCGACACGGGGAAGTCCACGGATCGGGCTCGAAGTTGCCGAGATCACACGAACGTCTAGAATGTTCTAGAGAGGAGCTCAATGGTGCGCTCACACCCCCATTGAATTCATCCCCTCGAAGGACTTTAAACATATGAAGATTGGAATTCTCACCAGCGGCGGAGACTGCCCCGGGTTGAACGCAGTGATCCGCGGAATCGTCCTTAAGGGCATCAAGTCCTACGGCCACGAATTTGTTGGTTTCCGTGACGGCTGGCGCGGCGTGGTTGAGGGCGATGTCATGGACCTCCCCCGTCAGATGGTCCGCGGAATCTCCAAGCAGGGCGGCACCATCTTGGGTACCTCCCGCACCAACCCGTTTGAAGGCAATGGTGGCCCCGATGTCATCAAGGCCAATATGGAACGTCTTGGCGTCGACGCCCTCATCGCCATCGGCGGCGAAGGCACCCTGGCGGCGGCACGCCGACTGACCGATGCAGGCCTAAAAATTGTAGGTGTCCCCAAGACCGTGGATAACGATCTTGACGCTACCGATTACACCTTCGGCTTTGACACTGCCGTTCAGATCGCCACCGAAGCTATCGACCGCCTGCGCACCACCGGCGAATCCCACCACCGCTGCATGATTGCAGAGGTCATGGGCCGCCACGTCGGCTGGATCGCCTTGCATGCAGGCATGGCCACCGGAGCACACGCTGTGCTGATTCCTGAGCAGAAGACCAGCATGGACCAGATCGTTGAATGGGTGAACGAGGCTCACGATCGCGGCCGTGCTCCGCTGATTGTGGTGGCTGAAGGATTCGTCCCCGACCATCAGGACTCGGCCCACTCCGAGCGGGGCCTTGACACCTTTGGCCGTCCCCGCCTCGGTGGTATTAGCGAGCAGTTGGCGCCGGAGATCGAAGCCCGCACCGGCATCGAAACCCGTGCCACGATTCTGGGTCACATCCAGCGCGGAGGCGTCCCCTCCAGCTTTGACCGCGTCCTGGCTACCCGCCTGGGCATGGCCGCCGTCGACTCCGTCGTGGAAGCGCGCTGGGGCACCATGGTCTCGCTCAAGGGCACCGAGATTGAGCACGTCCCCTTCGAGGCGGCCCTGGGCAACCTGAAGGTTGTTCCGCAGCACCGCTACGACGAGGCAGCCATCCTGTTCGGCTAACCAACGCTTCACGAAACCCCGGCGCACTCTGGTGCTCCGGGGTTTGTTGTTTGATCTGCGGGCATGCAAAAAGGGACCCTCGCCGGGGGAAGGCGCGGGTCCCTTTCTGTGTTGCTGTCCAGGCTGCTGCCTGGGGGCGCAGCCGACCTGGACGGTCCCGGGACCTGGGGGAAGGTCCTAGGAGTCTTTGCGTGCACGTTCGCGGCGGCTGCCCACGAACACGATGGTGATCGATGCAAGGGCTGCTGCCCCCATTCCGACCGCCCACCACGGGAAGTCGACATCCATCGACAGTCTGGCGCTGGCTTCGGCCGCCGGGGTGGCAATGCGCTCAGCAGTCACTACAAACCGGTGGGTGTTGATGCCGATCGGGGTGCAGGTAATCAGTGACAGGAGGTCTTTGCCCGCCACCGGCCGAAGGGATTCGGTCTCGGTGGGCAAAATGGTGTCGACGCTGGTGACGCTGTAAGTCAGCACTTCACCGTAGACCTCCAGCGAAATCATCTGGCCAACCTTGACCTTCTCCAGGTCGGTGAAGAGGGTCGACTCGGGAATCCCCGAGTGTCCGGTCAGGACGGCGTGGCTTCCTGCCCCTCCCACAGGAAGGGCTGTTCCGAACAAGTGGCCCACACCGCGGCGCAGCGTGAGGTCGTCGGTACCGTGATAAATCGGCAGGTCGGCCTTGATCGCAGGGATCTGCAGCCGGGCCATCACCCCGTCCGGACTCAGTGAGAGCTGTTTGCGGTAATCCGCGCCGGTCTCGCTGTGGTCGCCGGCCGGTTCGTGGCTGAACGGGTCAAGCAGGGCCCCGCCGGTCAGCGTGTTGTTGTAGTCCCGTGCCGCTGCGAGGGCCTCACGGCGGCCTTCCGGTCCCAGAATTTCGACACTGTTTCCGTAGTTGTCCAGATCCCGCGATTGCTGCATTGCGGAAAACCAGCTGGCAGTGGTCGGGTACAGGAGAACACTGACACCGACAAAGATCAGCACGGCAATGAACACAATCGAGCCCGGAATCTTAACCCGTGGGGTTGTTCCCGGACTGGCCTGCGCCAATGTGTCGTGATGCCCCATGTGCGGTGGACTCCTGAAATCGAGTGCCCTGGCGGGAGACGCACATGTGCGTCTCCCGCCAGGGCACAACGGATTGTAACTAGGCCTGGACCGCGCGGCGGGTGCTGCGCTTGCGGATGGCTACGCCACCAGCGATGGACAACAGTCCGAGGCCGACGATCATGAAGGCCACAGTGCCGGGGCCACCCGTAAGCGGGAGCGTGAACGGCGGGGTCTGCGGGTTCTTGACTGTGATGGCAATGTCAGTTGTCAGGTCGCTGTCGACCGTGAACGACTTCGGGTTTGCTGCGCTCACATCAGAGGCGATGTTGTAGCCGGCGGGAGCCTTGGTCTCAACGAGCCAGTAGGTAATGTCTTCACCGGTTCCATTATGCTTCGCCTTCAGGCCGGCAATGTTGACGACTCCGTTTGCATCTGATGTGAAGACGCTGTTGGCGGTGCCGTTCGAGGTGACGGAGATGGCGTTGGTGTTTGCCTCGGCGTCTGCCTTGGTCGGGTAGACCTTGAACTCGGCACCCTGCAGGAACTTGCCGGTGTCATTGGCGGCAACCTTGTGGATGGTCACATCGCCCCAGTGGGTCTCTGCCGTGTCGGAGGTGGTCTCACTACCGTTGATGAAGACTGTTGCATCGTTCGTGATGATGCCGGAGGTCTCACCGAGTGAAACGACCGTCGTGACCAGGTCAACCTTCACCGTGTCACCGGGGGTGAGCTTGGCCAGGCCGTCAGGAGTAAAGGTGTAGGTCACGGTGCCGGGAACGGTGGACGTATCGACTGTGTAGTCGGTCGGTGCGGTCACCACGGTGCCGCCGGCAAGGGTTACCGTCTCACTCTTGTATGCCAATCGGTGATCGAGCTTATCCGAGATGGCGAACTGGGTCAGCAGGTTGCCCTCGGATGCGTTGGGCACCTTCGCGGCAATGTTCCAGGTGACGTCAGATCCGAGGCCTTGGCCTGCAGAGTCGTCAACAGTCTTGGTGATCGAGGCCAGTGAGTTCTTAGGGTACACGTGGACGTTGTAGATCCAGGTGCTGTCCGTTTTGTTGGGCAGCGGCAGCGTCACCAGGAACGGCTGGGCGGCGAAGGCGATGTTGTTGGGCCCAGGGTTGGTCTCCGTGACCAGGTAGACGGCCTGATCGAGGTTGCCGAAGGTGAGGACCCCATCGGGGCCGGTGAGGCCGGGGACTGCCGTACCGAGATTCGCCGGATCCACGTCTGCAGGGGTCAGGCCAACCGTGGCTGCCCATCCTTCGTTGGTGTCCAAGTCAATGTTGGTCACCTTCTGGATTGTGAATTCAACATCTGCCAGTGCCGTCAGGCCGCTGGTGGCTGCATCGGGGAGCTTGTTGCCGTCCGGGGAGGTGCCCTTCACATCAGGCTGCTCATACTTATGGATGGTCAATGACTTCGGCGCGTTGGTGTCGATGTTGCCGGTGTCGGCGGCGCTGGCCGGGAGCATGCTGCCGAAGAGGGCTGCAGTGGCCAGAGCGGCAATGCCGATCCCTGCCGTGATGCGCCGCTTGAACGGGTTCCTTACAGTGGACATGTGTTGTTTCCTATCAATTAAGAATGATGATCAGTGAAAAATTGTGGTTCAGTGGCGGCATTGCTTGCCGACCCCCAGGTCATGCGCGGTTTGCTTTGCCCCTCCTGACCAAAATCCAGGCCGTCACCAGCAACGCCAGCAACAGGATGCCGCCGCCAACCATCAGGTAGGCGATTGAACCGGTGCCGCCGGTCAGCGGAAGTGTCATGGTCGGGACGCTGGCATTGACGAAGCGGTAAACCTCGTGGTGGCCGGTCGCGACGGATACGTTCGTCGCGGCGGCATCTTCCCAGGCTTCGGCATCGGCAAGGCTGCCATCCGTGTTGAAGGTGCCGGTGTAGCGCTGCAGGCTCAGCTGCAGGTACGCGAGATTGAGCGTGCTGGACTCACTGACTGTGTGGTTCGCACTGGCAGTCACCCGCATCGTGTTTGCAGCAGTCACAGTGTCCTCACCTTGAACAGCCTGGGCTGTACCACCGTCCGGCGTTGCCGTCAGGGTGAAATCGCCAGGTACCAGGCTCCCGCCGTTGCTGTCATCGATGAACTTCAGCAGCGTCAGCACCGTGGCGCACTCGACCGTATTGGTGACGGTGAAGCTGTTGGCACCGGCGGCCAGGGTGGCCGCATGGGGGACGGGGTCCGACGTCGTGGTTCCGTTGGCAAGGGTCACTTGCGAACCGGTAAGCTCACACTTCATTCCGGATGCGAAGGTGGTTGTCTCCGCAATGGTCACGGTGTTGCCGGCGAAGTAGCCGCTGTGAACTGTGTCCCAGTCCTTTGCCGTGGCTCCATCGGCGCCCGGCCCGGTGAGGGTGAGTGCTGCGGAGATACCCTCCGGCTGATCGCCGTTGTCGTACGGTTTGCCGTCTACGATCCAGTTCTTGGACACCACAACGGTGGCTGCCGTGTTCGTGTTGGTGAAGGCACAGGTGACATTGCTGGCACCGAGGGTGAAGGAGCCCTTCAGTCCATCTGCTTCCACGGTTCCCACGGTTGCACCTGCAGCATTGGTGCACTTGAGCGTAGTGGTATAGACACCCTTGTTGGCGGATGCCAGCACTTCGGCGACATTGACCGTGGTGCCCTGGGCGAAGCTGGCCGTGATGACGTTGCCGTTAGTAGGAGTAGGAGCCGTAGAGCTTCCCGACTGGGTGTTGGCGGTGAAGCTTGCCGTGTCATCGTCGACGGCGTTGACCCAAGTCTTGGTTACCGTGACTTGTACTGGCGGTATCGTTGCGTTGATTACTTCACAGCTGATCGCGTCAGCCCTTTTTACGGCCACGGTGAAGCCAAGTCCGCCGGAATTGGTGACCGGGACATTGAGGCCCGTCACATTGTTCACACACTTGGCATTCCGAGTGTTTTGGGTCTCCAGCACATAGCCGGTCTGCTGCACTTCCGTGAATTGGAGCGTGCGTCCAGCCGCCGTCAGGTCATTGGCCTTGAAGTTTGCGGCGCCGTCCGCTCCGGTGACTGCGCTGCTTGGTGTGACTTGGTCTGCGGCCCGGCTATTGAAGGTCCAGCCGGCTGCGGGGGCGAGAGTGCCGGACAGATCGCGAACCTGCTTCACGATGCTGACGGTGCCCTGGCAATTCTTGAGCGCAATCTCGGTAAGCTGGGCTGTCAGATCGGCGTAGTTACTGATCTGAAAATAATCGGTTCCGGAGCGGTTCCCTGAAATCGCCTGAATATTCTGCAGGTTGATTCCAGTTCCCACCGCCAGCCCCATGACGAACGCGCCCGATGCCTTCAAATTGTCTGCAGCAGTCACTGCCGTGGACAGGTCAATGGCCTGAAACCCCGAGCCGAAGTCCCTATTGTCCGACGGGGTGGAATTGTTGTTGTTAGTGCCGGGTGTCCCGTATGCCGTCGGGTTGCCGTCGGTGACAAAAAGGACAATGTCGTACTGGCCCTGTGGGATCTGTCGCAAGGCGGCATCCCAGTTTGTTCCGCCAACGCTGTCTGGGACCCGGCTGATTTGGTCAATCTTGTTGTTGACGGAAGTGGCGCCGGCGGTTGTTGAAACGGAGGTTTTGGCGGTAGCCGTATTCGTTCGGTCCGGAGCATAGGTAGCGAAAGTATAGACACCAACGGATGAAGGGGTTCCGCGCAAGCTAGTGACCACAGCTTTGGCAGCATTCTTGGAGGCCAGGACATCGCTATTGGCCAGGGAGTTGGACAAATCCAGCACGATTGCAATGGACAAGCCACACGTGGTGGGAAGCTGCGGGTTTGCCAGGCGTGCAGCCAGGGCAAGCGCCCTGCTCTTGGGGGCAGGGAGATCCTCCACTGCCGTTTCGCTGGATGGCTCGACGGTGGGCACTTCCGTAGCTGGACCCTCTGTGTCGGGTGCTTCCGCGGCAGGCACCTCCGCCACCGACTTATCTCCAGCTTCTGCGGCGGGACCTTCCACTGCAGCGGGTTCGGAAGCGGTGGTGGCCACTTCTTCGCTGGGCACTGTGTCTTCGGCAGGTGCAGCACCCTCAGTCGTGCTCTCCGGTGCAAGCAGCACGCCGGAGTCAGCACCCGGTTCCACTGCGGCCGGGGTTTCGGTGGTTGCGGGCTCGGCTGACGCAGTTGTACCAGCAGTGGGCTCCTCTGCCTGCGCGGAAACCATGGAGCCAACGCCCAGACTTCCCACCAGGGCCAGGCCCAAAAGCCCGGCGGCCAGGCGCAACCTCAGGGGAGTCCCCACTGTCCCAGCATTGGGCCGGCTTTGGTGCCGGCGTCGGACAGGCGTGGATGAACGCATTACAACTCCCCCAGAGAAATGTTTGTCGGCGCGGTGCTGCGCAGTACCAACATTAGGGAGATGGGGGTCACTAAAACGCGAGTGGCAACCACCCTACTTTTCGGAATTCCACCACTCTAGAACTACGATCAAGCCACTCTATTTATGAGCTGGCTCACATTAATTTCTTCGAGTGGTACCGGAAACACTCCAGCGATTGTCCAACAGGTGGACAACCACCCTATTGGCGCAAAAAATACGCCCCGCAGCATTAATTTGCTGCGGGGCGTTAGCGTTAAAGCATGACCTTCGATCTGAACTCCGCACCCATTGTTTTTCTGGCCTGGGAACGGGGCCTGGATCTCCCGGAGGATTCCTTGCTTTCGGAGCTCCGCAACGGCCGGCACTCCCACCCTGTGGAATCGAATGAGCTGACGTTCCTGAGATTGTGGGACCAGTCCATCCTCACCGGCCCGCCCCATTTGCTGGCCGCAGCCGAGAAGTACGACGACGATGAACTCAGCGATCACTCCACCATGCTGCGCCTGACCAAGCTCGACGGCGGGCGGGGACTGGGCACGCAGGCCCTGTACTACGCCGATGATCTTGAACTCCACCAACCCGAGCACACCGTGCATGTTTCCACGGGTGATGCCGAGGCTGCCGCACTCGAGTCGCTGTGCCCGCCCGATGATGTCAACGACGTCGACCTGACCCACAGGCAACACAAGTTCACGGTGATGGATTCTGGAGAGCCCGACGCCGGACCCCTCGCCTGCAGCGCCTACGCCGAGTACCAAGGGCTGGTGGCCCAGCTTGGCACCCTCGTGGCACCGGACTCCCGGCGCCAGGGCCTGGGCCGTTTGGCCACCAGCATCGCGGCCCACGAGGCCCTGGCCGCGGGGCTTATTGTCCAGTGGCGGGCTGATATCAACAATGCCGCCGCCCACCAGCTGGCAGTTTCCGCGGGGTTTAGTGTGGCCGGACTGCTGACCCGGATTTCTCTGCAGAACCGTCAAACCCGGCATAAATAGCTGATACTTCGCGGGGCTTGGCGAAGAAGACTGCCACGGCAGCGCCCAGCAGCACCGCGGCGGCCGGCAGCAGCGTCGATTGGGCCATGGCCGCGGAGAACCCGGCATGCAGGAACTCGGGCAGCTGCCCGGAAACGCCTGTGGCACTGCCAGCCTCTCCCGCCGGCATTTCGGCAGCAAGCCGCGCGGCGATCAAGGCTGCAATCGCGGCACTGCCCAGGACCGAACCAATTTGGCGTGTCGTGTTGTACACGCCAGCCCCGGCGCCAGCCTCGCGTGGCCCAAGGTTGCGGGTGGCCGTCGTCGAAAGTGGCGCCCAAATCCCGGCACTGGCAATACCAAGGAGCCCGCTGGGAAGAAGGAACAGCCAAATGGCGGTGTCCGGACCCATGAGTGACGCCGTCCAAGCCAGCGAAATCGACATGAGCACAAACCCCGTCGTTGCCACGTAGCGCGGGTTGACGGCGTCGACCAGCTTGCCCACAAACGGCGCCAAGACGCCCGAGAACAAGGCCATGGGGACCATCATGAGTGCTGATTGCGTCGGAGTCATGCCGCGCACCAGCTGATAATAGAAGAACAGCGGCAGGCTCATGGCGGTGACGCTGAAGCCCATGGTGGTGATGGCGATGTTGGCCAGGGAAAAGTTGCGGACCTTGAACAGGTGCAGCGGCACTAGCGGCTCGCCCTTGTTGATGGCCTGCCACCAGACAAAGGCGACGAGGAAGACGATGCCGGCGATGATCATGGCCCATACGCTGATGGGCCCGGCGATGGTGCCCCAGTCGTAAGTGGCACCTTCCTGGATCCCAAAGACCAGCAGGAACAGGCCCACGGAACTGAGCGCGACACCCAGCAGATCGAATTTGTGGTCGTGCGTCTTCAGCGTCGGGACCAGCCGCCATGCCAGAACAAAGGCAATGACGCCCACGGGCACGTTGACAAAGAAGATCCATTCCCAGCCCAGGCCGTCGACCAGGACGCCGCCCAGGATGGGACCAACGAGCATGGCAACACCGGCAGTGGCACCCCACAGCCCCATGGCGGGGCCGCGCTTGTCAGGGGCGAAAATACGGGTGATGATCGCCATGGTTTGCGGCGTCATCATGGCGGCACCCAGGCCCTGGACCACGCGGGCAAGAATCAAGGTGCCTATATCACCGGAGAACCCGCACCACAGTGACGCCAGGGTGAACACGACCAAGCCAACCAGGTAAAGGTTTTTGGGGCCGTACTTATCCCCCAACCGCCCGGTGACCAGCAGCGGCACGGCGTAGGCCAGCAGGTAGGCGCTCGTGACCCAGATGACCGAGTTGATGTCTGTGTGGAGCCCCTCCATGATCTTGGGATTGGCCACCGAAACAATGGTCGAATCCACAAGGATCATGAAGAACCCCAGAACAAGTGCCCATAATGCGGGCCACGGTTTTGCCACGGTTTCCATGGGTGTTCCTTAAATCTAGAAGAATTTCAGTTGAGGTACGTTCACCAGGGCAGTGTTCCGTCAGAAATATCTGAGCAGAGCTCGCGGAGCCACTTAATTTCGGCCTTCAGCATGGCCTGTTGGTAATGAAGATCAATCAAAAAACGTGGCTCCACATCTTTCGCCAATGCGTCTCCGACGCCGGTCTCCATGGCAGTCACTTCCTCAGTCAAAGCGGCTAGGCGTTGCGTTAGGAGATCAGTCACGACGTCGGCGGGCAGGTTGTGTGCCTCGTCCAAGGCCTGCGGGAAACACGGATACTCATTGATCGGAGTAGCCAGGAATTCTTTGACACGCTCTTCCAAGGCCACCTTGCCCGCTGGCAAAATAGCGTACGTGGTCCTCTCGGGCCTATTGCCGTCCCGTTCGGTCCCGATAGACTCCACCAGTTCCGCAGCAGCCAAGCGGCCCACTGCGTGATAGAGCGTGCCCGGACGGACCTTTACTATCCTGTCCTCACGGCGCTGCATCAGGACTTGATACATCTCATAAGGGTGCATGGGGCGCTCAACGAGTAGGCCCAGAGCGGACATGCCCAGCGGTGTCAGTTGTGTAGCCTTTGCCATTGGCCTTCTCTTTCACTATTCCGCATGAATTATTCCACGTGGAATAACCTGACACAAGTCTCCCTGTCGCCATAACGACAGGGGCCTTAGTGGTCTTGTGTTGCCGGATATATCAGCGCGGAGCCCGCAGGAAGCCGGTTTGACGGCCTACGACTTGACCGGCATCCGTAGCAACTATGAGCTCCTGGTTGGCCGGGTACTGTTCGCCGTCGTCGTTGACGATCAGCACGGCATCAGGATCCACTGAACGCTTGATAAGAGCCAAGGCAATGGGCCCCATTTCGTAGTGCTGGGCCGATGATGTCACAGTGCCCACCACGCGCTCATCGAGGAGCACTTCACTTCCCACGGCAGGGAGAGTGTGCAGGGACCCATCCAGTTGCAAGAAGACCAAACGGCGCGGAGGTCTGCCCAGGTTGTGCACGCGCGCGATGGTTTCCTGGCCCTTGTAGCAACCCTTGTTCAGGTGTACTGCGGTACGCATCAGGTCCAACTCGTGCGGAATGGTTTTCTCATCCGTCTCAGCGCCTCGGCGCGGACGCCATGCGGCCAGCCGCAGGGCTTCTGCCGCCCACACTCCTGCCAAGGGGCGTTGGCCCACCGTCTCCACCAAAGCTGGTGCCGGGATCAGATACTCAAACCAGGGGCGCTCCAGTCCGGGATGCTCCGCATCGGGCACGGCCGCATAGCTGTATCCTCCGGCAGAAACATGAGGCCAGGGATCTTCCCACGCGGTGAAATCCGACCACTCGGGAACTGCCACAACTGATCCCAGCACAGCCCAGTCAGCGGAGACGTCTGTGATTTCTACGCGGAGCATGAACTTCATCGAGTTCAGCCACTGGGCCAGCGGGGCGGCTTCCTCGGTCTCCACGATCAGCCAGGTGGTTTCGCCGTCATCGACCACGCGGGCGTCGTACTCGACACGTCCTTGTACTGTCAGCAACAACAATTCGGTGCCAACGTTGGGGGCAAGTCTTGTCATTTCCTGAGAGGAAAGAGTGTTGAGCCAGCTAAGTCGGTCCGGTCCACTGACCGTCACCACGCCACGGTGGGAAAGATCTACGACGGCGGTGGGAGCCTTCCCCAGATACCCAGCCAAGAGGCGCTGCTCGCGGTTGGGGTCTCCATAGTGGGAGGCAACACCGGCATCTAGGCCACCTGCTGCCACAGCGCCGGAACGGTTCAACAAAGGACTCAAATAGCTCATAACCGGTGCAACGCCTTCTCTAGGGAGCCTATTCCACCCAGCGACAACTGCCGACACAAATCCCTCCAGAAGGAGGGCGCCAACAGCGGCCGGTGAGTGGGTACGCCGTCGAACTTAAGATCAGGTGTGAGCCAGAATCAGGCCTGAGTGGGAACCTTGTGCAAGGCCGCCGACGCGTGCGCGGCCAGCGACTTGCCCTGGGCAGCCACATCCCAGCGCCAGTACAGTCCGCCATTGACAAGGCCAAAAATACGGGTGGCGGCGGTGTAACTCTTGGCACCCGCGCCGCGCATCACGGCGTCGGTGGAGAGCTGGATCTGCGGGCCCTTGATGGTTCCGTAGTACAGCTCCGAGATGCCGCCGGGGTGAACAATGGTGGCCATGATGTCGAAGCCACCGTCAGCATTGCGAAGGGATTCGACGTCGTCAGCTGTGCGCAGAGCCGGGACAATGTCGGCCGGGATCAGACCAGGGCCGCCATCGGCGTCATTGAGGGTGCGGTCGAGCTGCCAGAAGCCAGATTCAACGGAGAGGGGTCGCAAAATCGTGCCGTGCTCATCCGTCAGCCATGACTCGGCCAAGTACTGTAGATACGGCAGCCCGTTGGAGCTGAAGGTCACGGTTTGGGTGAAGTGCTCTGAGTCTTCTTCACCGGCGCCAAGACGTCCGGCGCCCTTCCACGTGCCCAGCAGCCAAGAAAGTGGCACTAGTTCCGGAGTGAGATCCGTTGGGATTTCAATAGCCATGGCGGATTACTGCTGGCCCCTGAACAGGCGCCACACCACCAGACCGGCAAACCAAGCCATGGCCACGCCGGCCAACGCTAACAGGCAAATAAAGAAAATTTCCAAGGCAAGTACGCTCATGATGCCATCCTACAATGTTCTTCGCGGTTCTTCTCACGGTGCCGTCACAGCACCGCCCGAGGCCTTCTTATCGAGCACAAAACCCTTGAGTAGCGCGCCAAGGACAGGAGGCTAGGACAGGAGGATTTTTTCAAGGAAATACACCATCGCCCCAATGGACAAGATGGGGGCCAGTGCCGCAGCGGCTGCAGCAGCCGCCAGACCGATGGTCCGCCTCGGAGCGCTGGCTGGCGCGCTAACCGGCGCGCTAACCGAAGCTCCAGCTGAAGCGCTAACTGAGTCGTTGGCATCAGAGAGTTCAGCTGTGGCGACTTCGGAGGCAGCGGTGGTGACATCTGTGGGGTCGACAGTTGCGGCGTCGACTGTTGCGGCTTCTGCAGTGAGCTTCTCAACGCTAGTTTCCTCTGCCACAAGCTTCTCAGCGGCACTGGCACCCAGCGGCCCGGCAAGTGTTCGCAGCCGCCTGAATGCGGCAATAACAGAAGCCACCACCGCGGCCAGCACGGCGGCTGGCACAATTCGCACATCTGAGAACGGCAGCGCTGCGAGCGGTCCGGCCAACACTGCCAGAACAATGGCCAAGGGCGCATTGACACGGTCCGGCCAAGGAAGCATCCCCGCAAGGAGCGCTACTGCTGCACTTATGGCAACAATGAGGGTCATACCCGGTTCCCCCAGGAACCTGAAGGAGGCTACCCATCCGCAGGCGAACCCAGCTATTGCCACGCCGGCTCCTGCACCCAGGGTAGATTCCAGTCGGTGCTTCTGGCCAGTGCCCCGGATTAGTTGCACCACCATGATGGCTCCGAAGCCCACTGCAATGTAAATGGCGGACCAGGCCAGGTAGTCCCGGCCTTCAGCAAGTCCGGCAGTCAGGGCCGCCAAGACACCAGTAAGGGCGATGACGGTGCCCAAAGTTTTTTTGGCCGGGATCCCCAGATAGTGGGGCCAGCCATACCCAAAGATAGCGGCCAGTGCCATGCTGACTCCCACTGTGTAGGCAAGGCCGAGATAGTGCCCACCGACAAGCAGTGCCAAGGCAACGATTCCAATTAGTCCGGCTGTTGATGACTTCACACACCAATCCTGCCTTATTCTGCCGGTACACTGTGGAGCAACCCAGTCGCGGAGGGTTTTAGTTTCTTGCGGATGCTCCCGATGGGCTTTGCAGGTGGTCCTACGCTCAAAGATGCGCGGTTCATGCACTTTGTTAGGGAGATATGTCGCAGATTCTGCTGCTGACCAACAACCACGGCACGTCCGTGGACGTTTTGCCTGCGCTTGAACTACTCAGCCACGAGATCCACATTCTGCCAGCTGTGCCCACTGCACTGCTTGATGCGCGGCCCTGCGAACTCATCATGGTTGATGCTCGCACGGACCTCGCCGGCTCCCGCTCCCTATGCCAGCTACTCCGGGCCACCGGCGTCAGCATTCCCTTGCTCCTGGTCCTCACCGAAGGCGGCATGGCCGTTGTAACCGCGGCTTGGGCAGCCGACGATGTGGTTCTGGACTCTGCCGGTCCAGCCGAGGTGGAAGCCCGCATCCGGCTGGTGCTCACCAAGATGGCCAGCACCGAACTGGAAGGCAATCAAGAAATTCACGCCGCCGGCATCGTCATCGATGAGGACAGCTACACAGCCCGAGTGCACGGGGCCGCACTGAACCTGACGTACAAGGAATTCGAGCTACTGAAGTACCTGGCCCAGCACCCAGGGAGGGTCTTCACCCGCGCCCAGCTCCTTAACGAGGTGTGGGGCTACGACTACTACGGCGGCACCCGCACAGTGGACGTGCACGTGCGTCGACTACGAGCCAAGCTCGGCAGTGAACATGAAAGCCTCATCAGCACCGTCCGCAATGTTGGATACCGGCTGAGCGATTTCCGCAAACTAGAGGATTCCATGGCAGAGGCCGATGCGGAAGCCTAAGCGGACTCCCAACACCCCGCGATGATGCTCCAAAGTTATCCGTGGGTGAGCGGTTAGCAGCCAGCCCGCTGGCGGGGTTACGGAGCGCTTGGCCGCACTCGAGTTTCCAGATATGGCCCTTTTAATCGTATTTTCGGGGCCTTATGTGTCGATTCGAGGATGGCGACTTGAGGATGGCGATCCCGGGTACGGGCTAGCGGGTTAACGAAGAAGGCCCGCAACCATTTCGGTTGCGGACCTTCTTCTTCGCGTGGAGGACATACGGTTCGAACGTATCGAGGACACCCCACTGGTGCATCCCCCCAGTTTGCAGTCGGAACAGGCGTGTTACGTTGTGCCAGGAGTCCCTGCTGCCCTCAAACTCTATGCCAGCTCGCTATCACCGCGCAAACTCAAACATCCGCTGTGCAACCTAGGCAAGCAGCACGGTCCACCCAACCGCTACACGAGCAACCGGCACACGCTGACCAGCACACGAGCAAGAGGGCTCTTCGACACGTTATCCAGCACCCAGTCTCGCAATACCCCAGCCGCGCACACTAGGCTGTGAGCATGAGCCCCGCAAAGACTGATAGCTGGCCGGTGACAGTAATCACAGGTGCCCCCGGGCACGAGCTGTTGCAGGAAATCCAGACCGTGATTGCCGCTGCCGAGGATGCCGATGGCAACCCGCCGTTCTCAGAACAAACCTTGGTGGAACTGAAGTCCACCACCGCTGGCCCCCACAGTGTCCTGACCTTGCTCACCTATGCCCCGGAGGACGCTTCCCCCACCGTTGGGGAGGATCTGGCAGGGGTTGCGGTGGTTGTCCTGAACGGCAGCGAGGGTGTTCTGGAAATTGTGGTTCACCCCGCCTACCGCAATGACGGTGTTGGCGCAATACTTGCGGACAAACTCGTGGAGGTCCGAGGGCTACAAGGCATTAAGGCTTGGTCTCACGGCGATCATGAGGCGGCCGCAGATCTGGCCGCCAGCTACGGCTACCGCGCCATCCGCGAACTGTGGCGTATGCGCCTGGTCCGGCAGGCGCCGTCGTCCTCTGAACCGGTGACCACTACTAATTATGACGTGCCCGACGGCGTGACGTTGCGGACATTTGTGCCGCATCAGGACGAGGCCGCCTGGCTGGCCGCCAACGCCGCAGCTTTTTCCCACCACCCCGAGCAGGGCTCGCTGACCTTGGCTGATTTGCAGGCACGCATGGCCGAAGCATGGTTTGATCCGCAGGGATTCTTCCTCGCTGTGAACGAGACCGGGGAAATTTTGGGTTTCCACTGGACCAAAATTCATCCCGCTCGTGCAGGGCAGGCTGCCATGGGCGAGGTCTACGTTGTGGGTGTCACCCCGGCTGCCCAAGGCATGGGTTTAGGCAAAACCCTTACACGCCAAGGTATGGATTATCTGCAAAACGCCGGGCTGCGGGCAATTATGCTTTACGTTGACGCTGACAATGAAGCGGCAGTGTCGCTGTACCGCAAACTGGGATTCACCAAGTGGGACTCCGATGTGATGTACGGCCCGCTCTCCGCTTAGCCCGCCTGCGGTAGCAGCCAGACTTGTAATGTTGACTCCACCAGCTCCAACCACGAGGACTTATCGATGAAGCGCGAATATAAAGGCCCCCTCAATGCGATGGCCACACAGGGCCGGGAGCGCTTTATTGCTGGCGAAGTCCCGTCGGCTCGGGCTACCCAGGATCGAATTGAGATTCCCGAATTCGAGCCTTCCCTCGCCCCCGAAGGCCATGTCAGCCCCGACCGCTTCCTTGATCGGGAACTGAGCTGGCTGGCCTTTAACGCCCGGGTTCTGGAATTGGCTGAAGATCCCGATCTGCAGTTGCTGGAACGCGTCACGTTCTTGTCCATCTTCGCCTCGAACCTCGATGAGTTCTTCATGGTGCGGGTGGCTGGTTTGAAGCGCCGCATCGCCGCCGGTTTGGCCGTACCGTCCCCCGCTGGGCTCAGTCCTATGGAGGTGTTGGAGCAGATCAGCGACGCTGCCCATGAACTTCATGCCCGGCACGCGCATGTCTTTGCCAGCCAGATCCGTCCGGCACTGGCCTACGAACACATCCACCTTGTCCATTGGGACGAGCTCGATGACCCTTCCAAGGTTCAGCTTTCGAAGATGTTTGCCGAGAAGATGTTCCCCATCCTCACCCCGCTCGCGGTGGATCCGGCACACCCCTTCCCGTACATTTCGGGATTGTCCTTGAACTTGGCCGTTGTGGTGCGTAACCCTGTCAGCGATAAGGAACTCTTCGCTCGTCTGAAGGTGCCGGATCTGCTGCCCCGTCTGGTCTCCCTAGACGGTTCACGCGCCGGCACGGTCCCAGGCCGTGTGGCCCGCTTCATCCCCCTGGAAGAGGTCATTGCCCAGCACCTTGACCAGCTGTTCCCTGGCATGGAGATTGTTGAGCACCACACCTTCCGGGTGACCCGCAATGAGGACCTCGAAGTTGAAGAGGACGACGCCGAGAACCTCCTGCAGGCGCTGGAGAAGGAGTTGCTTCGCCGTAAGTTCGGCCCGCCGGTGCGCCTTGAAGTTGCCACCGACATCAACCCCAGCATCCTGGAGCTGTTGGTGAGAGAGCTCGATGTTGAGGAGTCGGAGGTGTACTTCCTGCCAGCTCCGTTGGATCTGCGTGGTTTGTCCATCATTGGCGGAATTGACCGGCCGGATCTGCGCTACCCCAAGCACGTGGCCCACACCTCCCGTGATCTGAACGCGTCAGAGACCTCCAAAGCGGCTAACGTCTTTGCGGCCATGCGCCGTCGTGACATTCTGCTGCACCATCCTTACGACGCCTTCTCCACATCAGTGCAGGCCTTCTTGGAACAGGCCGCGGCCGATCCCAAGGTGCGCGCTATCAAGCAGACCTTGTACAGGACTTCCGGCGACTCCCCTATTGTTGATGCCTTGGTGGACGCCGCCGAGGCCGGCAAGCAGGTTCTGGCATTGGTAGAAATCAAGGCCCGTTTTGATGAACAGGCCAATATTTCATGGGCCCGCAAGCTGGAACAGGCTGGCGTGCACGTGGTCTACGGCATTGTTGGGCTGAAGACCCATTGCAAGCTCTCGCTGGTGGTCCGGCAGGAGCAGGACGGACTGCGCCGCTACTGCCACATCGGCACCGGAAACTACCATCCCCGCACGGCTAGGTACTACGAGGATTTGGGGCTGCTGACGGCGGATAACCAGGTGGGCGAGGACCTATCCAAGTTGTTCAACCAACTCTCGGGTTACGCCCCCAAGACCTCCTTCGACAGGTTGCTGGTGGCCCCCCGTTCCGTGCGGAGCGGTCTCATCGACTTGATCGATGCCGAGATTGCGAACAAGAAGGCCGGGCTACCGGCGCAGGTTCGCATCAAGGTCAACTCCATGGTGGATGAAGCCATCATTGATTCCCTTTACCGTGCCTCGCAGGCTGGCGTAGAGGTTGGCGTGATTGTGCGCGGCATTTGTTCGCTGCGTCCCGGAGTTCCCGGCCTCAGTGAAAACATCACTGTCCGTTCGGTGCTTGGCCGTTTCCTGGAGCACTCGCGGGTGTTCACCTTCGCCAACGGCGGCGGCGACGACAACAGCATTGTGTACTTTGGTTCTGCCGACATGATGCACCGGAACTTGGACCGCCGCGTCGAGGCTCTGGTCAGGCTGTCCAACCGTGAAGACATTGCCGAAGTGAACTCACTGATGAACCGGTACCTCGACCCGGCAACGGCCAGCTGGCATCTGGATAATGAGGGCGAATGGAAACGTCACCACCTTGATGCTGACGGAAACCCGCTGCTCGATGTCCAGTCCTGGCTGCTGGCCAGCCGGTCACGTTCGCGATCTGCACAGCACCGTTAATGCGAAACAAGGAACACCTCGATGAACCGGTGGATGAGGGCACAGCTGTTTCCATCTATGCAGCTGGCGCCCTCTGCTGGCGCACTAAAAAGAAGAAACTTGAAGTGCTTCTGATCCACCGTCAGCGGTACGACGATTGGTCCTGGCCCAAGGGCAAGCTGGACAAGGGCGAAACCCTTCCCGAATGCGCTGTCCGGGAAGTGTCTGAGGAGGTGGGCCTGCCCATCACCTTGGGCATTCCCCTTTCTTCCATTCGCTATGCCGTCAAGTCTGGCTGCAAGGAAGTCCACTACTGGGCTGCCGCCGCCGGTGACATGCCGGTGCTCCCGGACGGAAAGGAAGTGAATGAGGTCCTTTGGTGCAGTCCTAGCAAAGCCCGTGAGCTCCTGTCTAACCCATCGGATCTGGAGCCTTTGGAAGCACTGGTGTCCGCCTACGACCGTTCCCGGCTGGGCACCTGGCCGCTGCTGATTATTCGGCATGCCAAGGCAAAGCCGCGTTCGGCGTGGACCCGGGCTGAAGGTGAACGACCGCTGGCGGCAACTGGCATGCGGCAGGCTCTCTACTTACAGCGGCTGCTTATGGCTTGGCACCCAAACCGCATCTACACCAGCGGCTGGATGCGCTGCATTTCCACCATCTCCCCGTACGCTCAGCACACCAAAGCCAAGGTCAAGGTGGTGCAGCGTTTGACGGAAGCCGATCACAACCGGCACCCGGCAAAGGTCACAGCAGTTGTTGAAAAATTGCTGACGCGCTCGTCGGCCACTGGCCTGTGTACGCATCGACCGGTGCTGCCCACCGTACTGAAAGCCTTGGCCACGCATATGCCGGCAGAAATGCGTAAATCCTTGCCGATACAGGACCCTCATCTGTCCCCCGGCGAAGTCCTCATTGCACACGTCTCCTTGGATGAACCGGGCACGATCGTGGCTCTGGAGCAGCACAAACCTTACGACGACTGACATCGGCACCCACTAGCACCGATGAATCTTTGTACCGTACACTCGGTACAAAGATTCATCGGTTATGGGGGCAAGATGTTTGGTATCAACTGGATGGAAAAGCTCATCGTCTTGGGCACCGCGGGCATCGGCATAGCCGTCGTGACCTACTTTATTCTGCGCGTATTTGTGTGGACTAAGGGGCAATCCAAATCCTTGGAGTACATCCGCAGGCATGCGTATTGGACCGGGCTGATCGCGTGGGCCGTCAGCAGCCTGTCGGGAGCCAACCGGGCGGGAATCTACGATCCCGGCCAGTTTTACGCAAGCAACTGGTCCACCATCCCCTGGTTTGCCATCCTCGGCCCGGTGGTGGCGGTACTCGCGGTCCACACCATCGGTCAATCCACCTGGCCCGCACCAAAGTCACCCCGCCGTATAGCCGTCCTAGAGTTTCGACGGACCCGCGACTACGTTGAGCCAGCACTGGGCTGGACTGTGGCCGGCATCTTCACACTGACAGCAGCTATTACGACGTTTCTCTTCTTCGCCCCCGGACTCATCTCCGCCAAAAGTGTCATTCTCGGTGAGACCGGTCAATCCTCCCAGACCGAGTACGGCCGGGCACCCGGCTATATTTTGGCAGTGTCATTGACCGTAGCGCTCGTTGCCTTGGCCGCTGGCACTCTGTTGGTCATGCGCCTGATTGCCTCACGCAGATCTCTTGAGCATCTGACTCCGGAGCAAAACAAGACCCTACGCACAATTGGCATGAACCGTTTGCTGCGTGTTTCAGCAACGGTGGCTTCAGGGCTTGGCGCCATTGCGGGCAACTATTTGATGCAGCCCGCGCCGGACTCTACCGCGACATCTTGGGTAAACTGGCTGGCCATCATCAACATGGTGGTCCTGATCGCCATGCTCCTGTGGAAGCCTCCGTTCTTGGATTCTGAAACCGACGACGCCGGATACAACGCTTTGTTCAACACCGGCCGATCTGTAGCGACGTCCGCAGGAGACGGCCCCGCCGCGGCCAAACTGAGCAACGCGGCAGGTGTAACGGCGCCTATTGCTGGCACCCTTGGTCTCCTTGTTGGGCTGCTGACGATCCCTTGGTTTGGCTGGCTGGGTCCACTCACTCTCGCCCTAGTTTTCGTGCTGCTCTCACACTTGGGCTTGGAACTCTTGTTACGAAAAAACTACGCCACACCTGGCACTACCCGGACCCAGCTCAAGGCTGCCGTCCCCACAACTCTTCTTGTCGCCATTGCTATTGGTGGGCTCAGTCTCGTTCCTATGCTCAGCATGGTGAGCAGCATCAACAAGGGCGGCATGTACGACTGGCCCAGCTTTGGTAGCTCCACACCCCACTTCTTGGTTCCTCTTATCTGCGCCGTGGCGCTCGTGGGCGCAGGCGTAGCTTCGGCAGCGGTTGTCCTTCGGAGCCCTAGCTTGAGCAACGCGTCGGAATTGCTGGATAGAACGCTGCGCAGGCGCTCTTTGTTTAGAATCTGCCGGACAGTGGGCGGTGGCTTGTTCGCACTTTTGGCGGCCGCTTCACTGAACGTAGGAACGGAGCCAACGTTTGGCGGGGAGTCAGCGAGTTCTGAGTTCGGGATGGTCGGCGCGTTCTGCCTTGTGGTGGCAGCTACCCTCTGCTTCTACCCGGTACGGGGCTTCACACCTGCCGATTTCATGCCAGCAGCAGCGAACGCTACGGGCACCACGAGTCTGAACAAGTAGCGCCCATGGACGCTCAGATTGTCATTGACCTGCAAACGGGAACTCCTCCCTACGAACAGATTCAGACTCAGATCTCCTCGCTCATCGCCGTCGGTGAACTCCCGCTCGGTACGCGCCTGCCGACTGTCCGCGCCTTGGCCGCCGACCTTGGCGTCGCCGCAGGCACGGTGGCCCGAGCCTACAAGGAGCTCGAGTCGGCAGGGATCGTCATCACCAACCGGCGCCAAGGAACTGTGGTTGCGAAAAGCGAGTCTCGACAGGCTCGACTAGCGCAGGCTCGCCCGGCGGACGCCGGGTCTGGACACGTTCCACCACCGGAGACGACGGGTGATGCCGTTGAGGTGATGGCCGCCGTCGACCATCTGATTATTGTGGGTGAGGCAGCCGGGCTGGATGGCAAAACGCTGATTTCCCTGCTGCGGGGGCGACTTGCACAGGACAAGTAGACTTGCACGGTGACTATTTTGACCCCGTACGAAGACATGCTGCGCGATGTGCAGGCCAACGGCACCGCGAAGTCAGACCGCACCGGCACCGGCACGCGCAGTGTCTTTGGCCGGCAGCTGCGCTTTGATCTGAGCGAGAGTTTCCCGCTGATCACCACGAAGCGGGTGCATTTCAAGTCGGTCGCCATGGAGCTGTTGTGGTTCCTGCGCGGTGATTCCAATGTGCGTTGGCTGCAGGAAAACGGCGTCAAGATTTGGAATGAGTGGGCGGACGACGCCGGCGAGCTGGGTCCCGTCTATGGCGTCCAGTGGCGCTCGTGGCCCACGCCGGACGGGGAGCACATCGACCAGATTTCCACCGTCATGGACTCGCTGCGGGACAACCCGGATTCGCGCCGTCACATTGTCTCGGCCTGGAATGTTGGCGAGTTGAAGAACATGGCGTTGCCGCCGTGCCACGCCTTCTTCCAGTTCTATGTTGCCCCCACCGAGGACGGCCGCGGCAAGCTCAGCTGCCAGCTGTACCAGCGCTCGGCGGATACTTTCTTGGGTGTGCCGTTCAACATTGCCTCCTATGCTTTGCTGACCATGATGATGGCGCAGCAACTGGACATGGAGCCCGGCGAGTTCATTTGGACCGGCGGCGACGTTCACATCTACGACGATCACCAGACTCAGGTTGCCGAGCAGCTTTCCCGGGAACCGTACCCGTACCCAAAACTGCGCTTCACCCGCAAGCCTGACTCGATCTTTGATTACGATTTTGCAGACTTTGAACTGGTCGATTACCAGCACCACCCTTCGATTAAGGCGCCGATAGCAGTATGAGCGAGTCCCCCTCCACTTACCGTTTTACCCAGCCCATTGTTGGCATGATCTGGGCGCAGACCAACCAAGGCGTCATTGGGGCTGAGGGCGGCATGCCCTGGCACCTGCCCGAGGACATGGCTCACTTCAAGCGCGTCACCCTAGGCCACCCCGTGGTCATGGGGCGCAAAACGTGGGAATCGTTCCCGGATAGGTTCCGTCCGCTTCCGGAGCGCACCAACATCGTGGTGACCCGGCAGCAGGGGTGGGGTTCCACTCCTGAGGCGAGTGGCGCCGTCGTGCTTGACTCGGTGGAAGAAGCCCTCGTTGAGGCGCAGCTCTCCCCCGGCGGCAACGAGGTGTGGGTCATTGGTGGCGGGGAAATCTTTGAACAGGCTGCCGAGCATTGCAATGTGGCCGTGGTGACAGTCATCAATACAGACGTTTCCGGCGATACCCAGGCGCCGGGGCTGGGCCAGGAATGGACCTTCCGTGGGGCGTCGCCGCTGCAGGGCTGGCACACCTCCAAGAACGGCACCGAGTACCGGATCACCATGTGGGCCAAGGGCGAGACGGAATTTTCGGCCGAATAACACTGCCCCCGGCCTCCACGGAGGCGCGAAACGCCGTCGTACATGTTCATTAGATGACACGCATTTGCCGTCAGTTTGCCCTACCCCCGTAAACTTGGAACATGACCAATAACAATGTTACTTCCGTCGGCCTTGTCGGCTGGCGCGGCATGGTCGGTTCCGTTCTGATGCAGCGAATGCAGGACGAAGGCGACTTCGGCGATATCAACCCCGTTTTCTTCTCCACCTCGAACGCCGGCGGCAACGCCCCGGTGATTACAGGCGCTGGCGATGCCGGCAAGCTCGAAGACGCCTTTGATATTGATACGTTGGCGAAACTTCCCATTATTGTCACCGCCCAGGGCGGGGATTACACCAGCCAGGTGCACACCGATTTGCGCAAGCGCGGCTGGGACGGCCTCTGGCTGGACGCCGCCTCCACCCTGCGCATGAACGACGATTCCATCATTGTGCTGGACCCCGTCAACCGCGACGTCATCGACGCCGGTCTGGCCAACGGCACCAAGGACTTCATCGGCGGCAACTGCACCGTCTCCTGCATGCTCATGGGCTTGGGCGGGCTGTTCAAAAACAACCTGGTCGAGTGGGGCACCTCCATGACCTACCAGGCAGCTTCCGGCGGCGGCGCCCGCCACATGCGCGAACTCCTGAACCAGTTCGGCACGCTCAACTCCGAGGTGTCTAGCGAACTGGAGAACCCGGCGTCGGCCATCTTGGACATTGACCGCAAGGTCCTGGCCCACCAGCGCGAGGGCGTTGACTCCTCGCAGTTCGGCGTGCCGCTGGCCGGTTCCTTGATCCCCTGGATCGATGCCGATTTGGGCAATGGCCAGTCCAAGGAAGAGTGGAAGGCCGGGGTCGAGACCAACAAGATTCTAGGCACCTCCGCCGAAAACCAGATCATCATGGACGGCCTCTGCGTACGCATTGGCGCCATGCGCTCCCACTCCCAGGCGCTCACGCTCAAGCTGCGCGAGGACCTGTCCGTGGCCGAGATCGAATCGCTGCTGGGCAACGACAACGAGTGGGCCAAGGTCATTCCCAACACCAAGGAAGCCTCCATGGCGGACCTGACCCCTGTGGCGGCATCGGGCACACTGGATATCCCCGTGGGCCGCATCCGCAAGATGGAAATGGGCCCGGAATACATCAGCGCGTTCACCGTGGGCGACCAGCTCCTCTGGGGTGCCGCCGAGCCGCTGCGCCGCATGCTCAAGATCGCCGTCGGCACGCTCTAACGTACGGCCAGGGTGCGAAAAATGCGCCCGTCCCCCAAAAATGCGCCCGCTCTACGGGGCGCATTTCCACAGGATGTACCAGGGCTGGATGATGGGCGCCAACAGCACGACGGCGGCAAACGCCAACGCCATTCGACGCACCACATGTTGCGGG
>NZ_JBFBLV010000041.1:0-28250 GCF_040686835.1 Specibacter sp. NPDC078692 | reverse complement strand
CCCCGGAGCACGTCAAAGAAGGCGGGGTCGGTGATGTCGCTCCGTCTGACTCGACGGGGCTCCGTCGGAGTCGAAGGAGACTGGGCGGCTACGCTGCCCGGCGGCCCGGACGCGAGGCAGCGGCAACAGCTTCGCGGCGGTCCTTGGTGGGCCAGGTAAACGCCATCGTCAGTGATGAGACCACCAATACGAACGCACCGATGAAGATGCCGGAGTCCATCCAGAATTGGCTGGGAAACAGCCGGATGAGAGTGTCGTCGGTGTAGAACGTCCAGGTGCCGTCGGCGAAGAAAATCTTGTGGAACTCAGCGAAGAACCGTTCCCAGCCAGTCACGGCCACCACGCCGAGCCCAATAATCAGAACCAGTGTGAGGATGGATCCGGCGAACAGAGCCCGACGGTTGCCGCCAAAGCTGCGGCGCGAGAGGTAGATCATGCCAACCACCATGATGAGGGCCAAGGCCAAGGCGCTCAAAAACGCCATAACAATGACGGCCTTGACGTCGGCCATGTGGCCCACTTCACGGGTGAGGAATAAGGGGTTGCCAATGTCGTTGACCAAATCCCCCAAGTATCGCGCTGGGGCAAAGTTGAGCAGGTAGTCCACCGTGTAGGAACCGTAGGTTACCCGGTCTTCGGTGCTGAAGCCGAAACTGTCGGCGGGGAATCCCGGGCGGTGGTATTCAATCCATAAAAAGGTAGAGGTAGTGACGAGCCTGATGGCCAGTACCAGCAGAACGATCGGGTAGAAAACAGCGATCAACACTTGGAACACACGGGTCAGCACGGGTTTGGTGTTGGCGGCTTTTTCTCTGGCGGCTTGGCGTTTAGCCAACTCTTCAGCCGAGGGGCGCTGAGCTGCGCTGTCCTCGCCGGAGAGTTCCGCTGCCCCAACGTTGTCAGCTCCGCCCGCACCGTCCTCTGAAACAGTCTTGGCCAAGGCCGCCGCAATTTCTTCGTCGCTGGGAAGCGCCGGCATGCGCGACGCCGGACGCATGGGTTCGTCGGCTTCCTTCATCTTGATCTTCGAGACGCCACGTTCGGCAGCGGGCACCGCCGCACGGGGCACCGCCGCACGCCGGGCACGGGCCTTCTCGGCGGCACGAGCCGTCTCTGCAGCACTTGCCTCACTCGCAGCAGCACCGTCCAGCTGAACCCGCGCAGCTGGGCTGTTCTGAGTCAGGTTCTCCGCTGCAGGGGCGCTCTGCGCATGGCTCTCCGCTGCAGGACTGACCGACCCATGACTATCCTGGGCCGGGCGTTCTTGGGCCGGATTGTCCACTGCCGGGTCAAGGGTCGTTGGATCGAGGGATGTTGCGTCTTGGGGCTTTAGGTTCTCGCTCACAAGTCGAAAGGATACCGGCCGGGGGCCACCCCTGGGCGCTGCCACCCCGTGATGTTGTCAAACTGTCACCGGAACTAACCATCAGTACCGTTCCTTAGCACTGGTGTCCATGTTTGATTACGGCCCGGTCTCCGTGCCTGAATCTGTCTCTGAAGGGGGCGGCATCGCAGCCTCAACGACCTGTTGTGGCATGGTGAGCGGGACCTCTTGCAGCGGAGCTGGCACCGGCCGTTTGGCGCCGAATCCGCCGGTTGCGGACTGGTGGCGGATGCCCCGCAACATGTAGGGCACCAGATAGTCTCGCGCCCACTGAATTTCACCCACCCTTGCCTCGCGCCAGCTTTTCGCCGGGAGTGGTTTAGGCATCAGCGGCTCAAGTGCGTGCGGAACGTTGAGTGTGTCCAGCACCATCGAGGCAATGGCATGATGGCCCAGTGAGGAGGGGTGCAGCCGGTCAGGGCCCCACATTCGGGAATCGTGCAGTTCAGTCATGGCCCACAGATCAGCAATAATGGCGTCGTGGTGTTCGGCGATGCTGCGCATATTCTCGTTGAAGATGGCGATCTTAGTCCGGAACTGCCCCATCACCGTGGACCGGCCAGCATCTGGTCCGGCAAAAATCACCACCGTCGCCCTCTGCATACGAAGGCGCACGACAGCCTCTTCCAGGAGTTCAGCCAGTTTGTCCGGGTCAGCTCCGGGGTGCAAGAGATCGTTCCCGCCAGCTTGGATCGACACCAGATCCGGGTGCAGCGCCAACGCCGGGCCTATCTGGGTCTCCACCACCTCGTGCAGCAGTTGGCCCCTGACCGCCAAGTTGGCGTAGGCAAAGTCCGGCACACCCACGCTCAGCTCCTCCGCGGCCCGGTCCGCCCAACCGCGGTATCCGCCAGGGCTGCGCGGTTCGGGATCGTCCAAGCCTTCCGTGAAGGAATCCCCCACAGCCACAAAGCGGCGCCAAGGGTGCGGAGTCACCGGCTTGCTTGCACCTGCCATGTCCCGGGGTTGCGCATCAAGTCCCATGCCCCCATCCTGCACCGCGGGTCACCGTGAGGGGAAGAGTAAGCCACTGACCCAAGGAGGAGAAGAAGGAACTATCTCAACAACAACCTGAACAACAACGCAGGTTCAGGCTGAGCGGATGGAGGCTCCGGCGTCGTCCGCGTCAAGGTCACCGAGCTCCCCGGCACGCACCGCCCGGCCGCCCAGAATCAACGTATAAGCCCAGTACGCGGCCAAGACCAGCGCGCCGATGGTGATCTTGGCCCAGACGGGCAGCGGGCTCGGCGTGACATAGGCTTCGACCAGGCCCGAGACGAACAGCACCAGGACCAGGCCCACGGCGACGGTCATGAGGGAGCGACCCTCGAGCGCCAGCGAATCCAGGCGAGTGCGGGGTCCGGGACTCACCCACGCCCAGAAAATGCGCAGTCCCGCCGCGCCGGCAATGAAAATGGCTGTCAGCTCCATGAGTCCGTGCGGCAAGATGAAACTGAAGAAGACATCGCCCTTGCCGTAGGCGAACATGGCGCCGGCGGTGAGGCCGACGTTCTGGGCGTTCATGAAGATTTGGTACGGGACAAAGGCGCCCGTGATCCCAAAAGCCACGCACTGGGCGGCGATCCACGCATTGTTGGTCCAGACCGCGCCCGCGAAGGAGGCAGCCGGGTTCTCCGAGTAGTAGTCGACGAAGTCGTGGTTGACGAGTTGCTGCAGTTGGGCATCCGTACCCAGTGCCGCCTGGACCGCAGGATCCCCCGCCACCCACAGAGCAAAGAGGCTGGCGATGGCCACAAACACGGCGCCAATGATGAGGGTCAGCCAACGCACCCGGTAGAAAGCAGCCGGCAAGGCAATGACGAAGAACCGGGCAATGTCCACGAAGATATTACTCCGGGCCCCCGTGAACCGCGTCCGCGCGTTGGCCAGAATGGCGGAGAGCGAGGCTGACAGGGCGCTCTCGGCCGTCACGGAGCGGATCAGCGACAAATGACCGGACACGCTTTGGTACAAATGCAGTAGTTCGTCCGCTTCAGGACCGTTCAGGCGCCGCTTCCGGGCAAGCTCATTGAGCCGTTCCCATTGCGGGCGGTGTACCGAAGTAAAGGCATCCATGTCCATTCGAACCAGCATATAGGCCCGACGGGCGTGAGCGTGGATAGACTGTTTTCATGTCCGCAATCATCACAGGCGAAGCCGTTGTCCTCGAGCTGCGTCCCGCTTCCTTTGCCGCCCGCTCCGTGGCCACCGCCATCGACGTCTTGACCACTGTGCTGGTGGCTTTCGGGCTGTTCTTCCTGCTGGCTTCGCTGGATTCCGCCGTGGATCCGACCGCGATGCGCGCGATCATTCTCAGTGTGGTGGTGGGATTGCTAGTCATTGTCCCCATCACGGTGGAGACGCTCAGCCGCGGAAAGTCTCTGGGCAAGCTCGTCATGGGGCTGCGGATAGTGAGGGACGACGGCGGTTCCATCCGTTTCCGTCACGCCCTGGTTCGGGCGATGCTCGCCGTCCTGGAAATTTACATGACGCTAGGTTCGGTGGCCTGTCTGGTTTCGCTGTTCAACGACAAATCCAAACGACTCGGCGACATGTTGGCTGGCACTTACGCCATTCGCGACCGGGCCCCGAAGGCCACGCCCCTGCAGGTTTCCGTGGCTCCCGAGCTGGCGCAGTGGGCTGTTCTGGTAGATATTGGCCGGCTGCCCGATCCGCTGGCCCGGCGCATTTCCGTGTTCCTGCGTCAGGGTTCGGCCATGGCCGGGCCCTCCCGCTTCGCCATGGCCGTGGAACTTGCTGGTGAAGCGAGCGCTTATGTAGCCCCGCTGCCAGCCCCGGGCACCGATCCGACGGTATTTCTCTCGGCCCTGATCTGTGAACGTCGCGACCGGGAACACCTTCGCCTCAGCATTGGCGCAGACCGGGCAGCCTCCGTGCGCGGCCAGTTGGCCCGCCACGGCGTGAATTCCTAGCGCTTTCTTAGCGCGAGTGCTTAGCGCGAGGCGTAGTCGGTTTTATTAGCGCGAGGCGTAGTCGGCGAACGCGAAGTTCCAGTCGCCGAAGCCATCCGTGGGGGCAATCGTGTCATTCGGTGTGCCAACCGTGTGGACCAGGTCGCCGGGGCGCATGTTATTAAACACCCAGCCGGCGCCTTCATGCGAGAGCCCGATGCAGCCGTGAGACAAGTTGGTGACACCAAGGTAGGGAAGGGCGTACGCGGTGGCCTCGTGAATGAAGATGCCGCTATTGGAGAGCCTGGTGGCAAACTGCACATCCACGCTGCCGTAGTCGCCGGGGTCGCCCGGCTTCAAGCCAATGGTTGAGGCCTTGAAGGTAGCATAGCGCTGCTTATCAGCAGTGAGCACCATGAAGCCGGAAGCAGAGGGGAAACGTTCATCGCCCATCGATGCTGGGAAGGTTTTGGCCAGCTGGTCGTTGACGAAGATGCTCACGAACTTGTTGGCCGCGTCGGCTTCCATGATGACCTTGTTACCAACGTTGACGTTGTAGTTCCGGTTGGCATTGTAGATCATGCCGTTGCCCAGATCCATGCCGAAGAGGGCCATGTCCACATTCAGCACGGTGTTTGCTGGCCAGTAATACTCGGCACGGTATCGCACCATGGTGTCCGAGTACCAACGGAAGGCACCTTGTTGACCGGTGCTGGTGGTGACCTTGATGGCCTTTTCCACGGCTTCCTTGTTGACCACCGGCTCGCTGAAGTTGAACTCCAGCGGCTGGCCAACACCTACGGTGGAATCGGCGGCCGGGTACACCCAAGCGTCGGCTTCGTGCGAAGCCGGCACGGTGCTGAAGGCGCTGTGCGTGGTGGACTTGTTGCCGGTGGCGTTCTCTGCGGTGACGCTGAAAACGTAGTCGGTGTCGAATTTCAGGGGCGCCTTGGAAATCCACTTGGTGCCACTGACGACCAGTTCGCCTTCGACCGGCGTCCCAGTGGCTTTTTCTTCCAGCACGGCTTTAGCAATAGTTCCGTTGGTGACCACTGCTGCGATTTCGTTGGCCGGGTTGACGGCTTCCGTGCCGGTGGCGGGGGTGAACTCGGTGGTGGCGGGTATGGCTGGCGGGGTGGAAGGCGCTGCACTGGTGGCGGCTACGGATTCACTGGCGGCTGGCGCTGCGCCGTTCGGCAAAGCACTGCAGCCGACTCCCGTGACGACCATGCCCAAAGCGACCAGTGAGATCAAGGTATTCCGCAAGCCCTTGCGGCTTCTCTTGGTCTCTTCCAACTCAGCCATGCAAACTCCCCATTCGGTGGACAAATCCACAATCATTGGTCGTGGTGCAAAATACACCAACACCCAATTTTACGCCACCATTAGCGCTCCCACGGCCAAAACGGGCCTAGACGCAGCTATGTTGTGAGGTTGTTATGAGCCCGCTCTGTCAAGCAACGATCTGATTGCAGCCCTCATCCACGCAGGTAAGTCAGCTGTGCCTCGACAGATAGCTGGGCAGCACCCTGCAGGTTCTCCGGAATGTCCCCATAGACGATCGCTGCCACCTGAGCTGCGTCTGGCTCTTGCGTTCCGTCCTTCTGGAGACGTTCGACGGCGTTGCGCACCTCGGCGATCCGCCCCGCCCGGTGTTCCTCATAAGCCTTCGCTGCCGCGGCGATATCTGCCAGCACCGGACCGTGCCCCGGCAGGACCGGAACAGGATTGCCTCCGGAACCACCCCGGCCGCGAAGCGCAGCGAGGGAAGCCAGGTAATCCCCCAACCGGCCATCCGGGTGGCAGATCACGCTACTGCCACTGCCGAGAATAGTGTCGCCGGTCAGGATGACCTGTTCAGTGGGTCTTTCAGCAGAGCTCACCACAAAACAGAGCGAGTCACTGGTGTGTCCAGGGGTGGCGAGGACCTCGATGGTGAGACCGCCAGCCTGGCTGAGTTCGCCGTCGGACAGGGCCGTTCCGCCATGGCAAAACTCCGGCAGGGCCGCCCGCACGGGTGCTCCTGTGAGTTCGTGGAGCCGGGCGCTGCCGTCGGTGTGGTCGCCGTGATGGTGGGTGATCAGGATCAGTTCCACGGCACCGGCGCCAGCGAGTTCACTCAAGTGTTCCTCGAGCAGCGGGCCGGGATCAACCACGACCACACCGGGCGCACCCGGGGCGGACAGGACGTAGGAGTTAGTCCCGTCCAGGGTCATGGGGCCGGGATTTTCGGCCCGCCTACGCCGCACAAAGCTCCCGATAGTTTCCCATGCTGCACTCATGACTACCCCTAGCTCCGTTGGTTGGTGGCGTACCGTTGGTTTGGTGGCGTGCCGTCCTGCAGTTACTTACGCGGTGATCTGTTCGGGCCGCAGCAACAGGGCAATGCCCTCATCGATCGTGTAGCGCAGCGGCTGCCCGTCCTCGCCATTAGCCGAACTGATCAATTCCTCGCCGATCTGCTTCAGCGTAGAACCGGTGACAGGGCAGCGCAAAATTGCCAACAAACCGTCGTTAACCTTTGCCATGGTGATCCACTTCCTTCGATCTAGTCGCGTCTAGTCGCGCAGAATGCGCAGGTGCCCGCGGCGGCCAGTGGTGGAGGCGCTGGTTGGCATGGCCGCCGGCGGTTCAAGAGTTCCACGGAATTCCCGCCGAGCCGCGCCTGCTCCGGGTTCGGATTCTTCGGTGCCTGCATTTGCGGCTTCGCGCACGGCGTCGGCCAAAGCTAGGAGATCGTCAGGGCCGGGGGCTGGTGGCTTGTCTGAGCGGGCCAGATGGATCACTTCCCACCCGAGCGGTGCGGTCAGCCGGGCGGAATGTTTGGCGCACAAGTCGTAACAATGCGGTTCTGCAAAAGTGGCCAAGGGGCCTAAAACCGCTGTTGAATCGGCATAAACGTACGTCAAAGTAGCCACGGCCGTTTCTCGGCAGGCGGATCTGGTGCATTGACGAAGGGTTCCCACGATTCCCAAGACTACCCTCCCCGCCGCGATATTTCCCCTCCGCGGCCCCGCGGCCTAGAGTGAAATGATGGAGTTCAAGGCAATTGACGGCGAACAGTCCCTGCGTATCTCACTGGATCCGCTCGATTCCGATGCTGATTCGGCAGCTTCAGCAGAATCGGCCGCAGATCCTGGCGCTGGAATTTCAGAGCCCAGGATTCCCGGGGCGCGGACTTTCGAGCAGCGCCGGCGTGACCGGCACGGCCGGGGCCTGCGCGGCCCAGTGCTCGATGCTGGCCTGCCCGGCTCGAGAACCCGTGGCGAAAAATTCGATGACCTGGTGGTGGATTCCGCCGACCGGCTGCGCACACTATGGCCTGAAGCGCTGGCCACGGTGGAATACCTCGTAGAAGAGGTCCCGCAGCAGCTCGAATCGCTCCTGGCTGCCAAGTCGCAGGCGCCGCTGGGCAAGTACACCCCGGCTCGAGCCGCCACAGACACTAGTCCCGGCGAACCAGCCTGCATCGCCATCTACCGGCACCCGATTGAAGCCCTGTGCGACACCTCCGGACAGGTTCGCGAGTTGGTCCACGAAGTACTCGTGGAGCAAGCGGCCGGGCTCCTGAACATTGATCCGGACACGGTGGATCCCATGTTTCGGCGTCACCGGGGCCACTAAAACCGCCAGTAGCTCTGCCCGCGAGCTCCGACACCGAGCTACGGACCGCGATTCCGACTCGGTGTGCTTTAGTACCGGGTGATGATGTTTACCGCTTGGGTCCCGGCCACCGACTGTGCCAGCGGCAAGACCGCAATGCCAGCCGAGCCATCTTGCAACAGCACCTGCGATCCAAAGGCCGGCGCTCCCGAGGCAGAGACCATCACGGCCACGGTTCCGGAGCCCAACAACTTTGCGGGGTCTACTGCGACAGATGTGCCAGCACGCAATTCCACATCTTTACCCTCGCCCAGCACACCGCTGGCAGAAATGGGAACCAGCTTGATGGTGGCGCTACCTTCAACAGCAGCGAACACCAGACTCGATTGCACACCTTCAGGCAGAGTCAGCACGTGAGTGTCACCCAGCCTAGCCGTGGAGGGCGCCAAGGCGAGATCGACGGCGTCGCCCTCTTTGGTGAAGTTGGACAGCCGGACGGCAGCCGCCACCGGCGCGTCTGCGCTCATGGCCAGCGAATAGCTGCCCGCAGGAAGCCCGGCTAGCGAGAGCGTGCTGACCTTGCCCGCGGCAGCGGTGAACACTCCCCCGTTGGGCAAAGCCACCTGGCCGTCAGCGCCGAAGGCCCTGACTTCCAAAACGGCGTCGCTCATGCCGGGGACTGTGACGGCGAGGACCGTGTTGGCGTCGGCATAATCCTTCTGAGCAGTGATCTTCGCGGCATCAGCAGCAGCACGAACCTGCACTCCAGGGATGGCCAACGATGTAGCAGGGGCCTGGACCGGCGCCAAGTAATCGATGCCGCCGGGGGTTAGCCCACGCAGGATCGACTGCTGAATCACGGCACTGACAGGGCCACCCACGCTCTTGACCTGGACGCTGAGTAATTCCTGATCCGGAGCCAGACCCGAAAGCACCACGGACCGCACGGTACCCGGTGCAACGACCAGGCCCTTGCTGCCGGTGGCCTGTACAGGACCATCAGAACCAAACAAATCGAGGGAAACCGTGGCCGGGCTTTGCGAGGAGTTACTCAACATCAAAATAGCGGTGCGCCCCACTGAGGTGCTCGCTCCCGTCAACCACAATTCATTGGCTGGAGCCTGGCACGTTGCGGCGGCCAGTCCGGCGAGGTCACCGTCGCTGGCATCAACCACAACAGATCCGGTGCCCACGCTGCTTGCCTCACCCAACGGGTCCAGGCGCAGCACGGACGGCGCGTTCACGCTTGTCCCACGCAGCACCTGGGCCCGAGCCTGGGGCGCCCCGGTCAACGCTGTCGGGGTAGCTGACGGCGTCGCCGCGGGCGTAGCTGGCGCCTTGGACACGGTGTGAAGCGTGGAGAACTTTCCATCCAATGACTGGATCTGCGCACCCGGCAGATCACCCGTCGAGCCGCTGAGCACCACGGCGTTCAGGGCGCTCTTGGTGCTTGAGGCGTTCGCGGAAAATTCAGGGTCGGCACCGGCTGCGGAACCGGCCAGCAACTGGGTGGGACCTTGGCAGTTCGCCATGGACTCGCCGACCGGCAGCACGTGCGGAACCGGGTCGGTCACCGCTGTAGCATCCACACCAGGAAACAGGCTGCCGGCACCCACAACAGCAACAGCAACAGCGGCTGTGGCAACACCGGCCACAATGGCTGGCCAACGGCGGCGTACAGCTCGCCGGTTGCCCTTCTGGGAGCGGGTCCTTTTCTCGGGCCCGACAGCTTTCTCGGGCCGCACAGCCTTCTCGGCTCGGCCGGACTTCTGGGCTCGGCCGGACATCTGGCGCCGGGCGCTGACCTTTTCCTCAGCGGCTACGGGTTCAGTCGCGGCAGGCTTGGTCTCAGCGGTCTTAGCCTCGGCAGACTCAAGCTCAGCAGAGCTCTCAGCAGCGCTGTCCGGGGAACCCTTTGCAGGCAAAATTTCGCCGTTGTTGTCCTTGTTCTCAGGCACCTCTACCAACCCTTTGCAACGATGCTTCATCCCGGTATGCACCGGTGCGGCCGCGACGGGCCCGAACGGGAACAGCCAGCAAGATGGTCAGGCCAAACAGGACCAACTGCACAATAATGAACCAGACACTCAAAGGCTGAACGTAACGAATTTCCAGTGTCCCTGCGGTTTCCGGCAACTCAAATGCCTGGGCCCAGTCCGTATCCACGGCTGTGAGGGCCTTGCCATCGAGCCAAGCCTGCCAGCCCGGATCGGAGCGTTCAGCCAGCACCACGGAGCGACCAGTCGGACCGGCAGCAATATCAGTCTTGACCCCGAGCCCGTCCGACGGCACGGGAGCCAAGGCCTTGCCGGCAGCGTCCACCAAACGAACACGGTTGACCACATCGGTCTCACCCGCGGTGGCATAGGTGGGCTGCACGCGCCACAACCATCCGGATTCGGTGGGCCCAACGCTGTTCAGTCCGGGCACACCTTCAAGTTCATTGGCCAGCAGTTCAGCGGCCGAATCGCCTTGACGCAGCACCACAAAGCCCACACCAAGATCAGTTAACTGAGACCGCGGATCCAGTCCCGAATTCGAGACCAGCGACGCGATAACCTGCTCCAGTTCGGCAGTCGCGGCATCGCTGGGCAGCACCGTTTCCTGTCCCGGAGCGCCGGTAATCCGCGCTGCCGCAAAAATCCCGGAGAGCGAATCCAGCGTGGTACCGTCGCCCTGCATGAGAGCCGCGTCGATGCCACCCTCAGGCATCACAGAGAGCACAATGGTCCGGCTAGCTTCAGGGCCCTTGCCGCGATCGGCAGCCGTTGCCGGGATGGTCCCGGCGGTAGCCGCCTGCACCACGAACGGCCCGGTCAGCGCCGGCGCGGTCCGAGCCTGGGAGAACTGTTGCACGGTCCATGCCCCCAGGCTCATCAGCGGGGCTGCCACCAGTGCCACTGACAGCACGACGGCGGTCACTCTCGCAGTCCTGTGCCTCTCGCCTGCCTTGTGGGCCGGGTTGTAGGCGTGGCGATGAACGGCGTCAAAGCCCAGGAGGGCTGCGCCGAGCAGAGCAAAAAACGCAAGCGAAACGGCAGGCCCGTTGAAAGCGGTAACCAAGGTCCCGCCGTCGAACGCGACGGCAATGAACTTCGCGCCGTAAGCCACGGCCAGGGCCAATAGGGCCACACCCCACACGGTGCGCACCGTGGCGGCGCGACGCAACGGAAGCAACAGGGCAAGCACGGCCGCGGCCACCACCGGGGCGCCAATAATGCCAACGGCAACCCAAGTCCACCACGGCGCCGAAGCCAGCGAGCCTAGACCCAGCATGCCCTCGCTCGCAGTGAGCTGCTCCGGGAAGCCCAGAAGCTGCTGCCACAGCGGTCCCTGGGTGGAGGCCAGCGGGAGTCCCGGATCGGCCAACAGTGCCCGCGGATTTTCCCACGCGGACCAGACAACGGGAAGGAAAAGCGCTGCCGACGGGAGCAAGGACCACCAGATGGTCTTGCCCCGACGCCCCAGCAGCACTGCCGTGAGAAGAACACCCACCGCGGCCACAACAAAGAGCAGCGGCGAGGCTGCCGTCACCACAGCCAGGGCCAGACCGGCAGCCGCGGCGGCCGTCCAGGAGGGGGTGCCAGCCACGCCCGGCCGGCCCATCTTGGACACGGTCGCGTTGGCGGCCGGCCCGGTGACACCTGCGACGGAGCCCGGCACGTTTTCGGGGCTGGTGGCCCCGCCAACGGCACGGATCAACCCGAGCATCACGAGCGGAATCAGGACATGGGCCAGCAGCGCGCCCACACGACCCTGGCCCATGGCGAGCAGCAACATGGGGGCACCAGCCCAGGCGAACCCGGCCACAATGCGCGGCCAGCGGCGCAGCGTCAACGCACCGGCGGCTAGCCAGGCAGTGAACCCTGAGAGCGGCAAGGCCAGCAACACCAGCCACAAGACCGCGACGGAGCCGCTGCCGCCCAGCGCACTGAGCAGTACGAGCACAAAGTTGAAGGGGTTACCGCGGCCGGGCAGGCCAGAACCAAGGGAAACCCACCAGTCGGTAGCGTGCTGCCACACCGTGCCGAGCTCGCTCGAAACCGGCAGCAGGGCTCCACCCACCAGGGCCGGAACGCCGAGGAAGCGCGACAAGGCCACCAAGGAAAGAACAGCCAGAACAGCTACGAGGGCTAGGGCACTGACAATCGGTGCGGTCTTGCTGGCAGCCAGCGGAGCCACGCTTTCACGGTGGGCTTCACCGGTGGGCTCCAAGATGGAGGGCCCATGCATGATTTCTTCCGGCGCCGAGTCGTCCGGGCCGACAGCTTCACGCAGTGATTTCAAATGTTCGCGTTGCGTGTCCTTCTCCACCCGCAGGGCTCTGTTGACCGAGCGGCGTTGGGTTCGGGTTGCTGCCATCGCGGCCCGGCTACGACGTAGGGCCAGTGGCCGCATCAGACCGACGCAGGTGGCGACGAACATGCGCACCGCATGGCCGGGAGCTTTTAGGACAAAGCCAGCCATGAGCCAATAAATAGCGGACAGGAAGGTGCCTACCGCCAACAGCGGAACAGCCCATGCCGGGGCGTGCTTGAGGCGTAGAAATATGCTGGCCTTGCGAGCGGCTACGGCCGATCCAACGCCGTTGGGTCGGTGCACTACGTGGAACATGTGGGCGGCGGGAACTACCAGAACTCGGTCACCGGCCATGCGGACGCGGGCACAGAAATCTAGATCGTCGCCCGGGCCAAGAAGGGCCGGGTCAAAGCCGCCCAGTTTTTCAAAGACGTCACGGCGAACCAGCATGCCCGCGGTGTTGACAGCAAACTTATCGGTGTAGTGGTCGTACTGGCCCTGATCTTGTTCGTCCAGACCCACGAGGGCAAAGCGGTCAAAGTACCTATTGGTTTCCAGACCAACATCCACCAAGCGGCGGTGGTTGTCCCAGTCCAGCTGCTTGCAACCAACCACCGTGGCCGTGGTGGCGCGTTCGGTGGCTTCAAGGAGTAACTGCAGCGCGTCGGGCGCCGGCGCGGCGTCATCTTGCAGGAGCCAGATCCACTCGTTGGAGCCAGCAGCGCCGGGGGCGGAGCTGCTGCCGGAGGTGCTGGCGGAGGTTTCTGCGCTGGTGGGTCGCTCGTCGTGGAGGACTCCCACTGCGCCCGCTTGAGGGTTCTCTGCCGAAGCTATCGAGTCTGAACCTGCCGAGCTGGACGGCGCTGTAGAACGCGACGGCACAATGGCACCGGTACGCAGACGCTTTTGATGCTCGAGCACGGCGTTGACGGCGTCGCCGTAGCCCTTGCGAGCTTCCAGCGAGATCACATGGCGTTCGCCGAGTTCCTTGCGCAGTAACTCCCCCGAGTTATCGCTGGAGGCGACGTCTGCGCCCAACACTTGATTTGCCGGACGTGTCTGCGCGGCCAAAGCGGCCAGGACTGTGGGGAGATAGGCACCGCCGTTGTGGGCAACCAGAACGGCCGTGACTTTTACTGCTTCAAGAATTAGACCGCTCGCTTCCGCAGCCGCCGGCGCTCACGCTCCGACAGTCCGCCCCAGATTCCAAACCGTTCATCATTGGCCAAAGCATATTCAAGGCACTGTGCTTTGACATTGCATGCGCCGCACACTTTCTTCGCGTCCCGGGTGGAACCGCCCTTTTCAGGGAAGAACGCCTCCGGATCGGTCTGTGCGCACAATGCATCAGTCTGCCAGCCTAGTTCACCTTCATCGCTGAAATCATCACGCTGACCCAAAAGGCCGATCCAAATCGGGTCATTATCCACTCCAGCGACTTCAGTGGGATGGGCCGTGAGCGGCTCGTCATCCTCATGAGAGGTCAGGAAAGCTGTTGCCGCGTCCTCGAGGACCTGACGGTTCTCCCGTTCATGGAACGCCGCGGCATCCGGGTCAGCCGGGTCTACGTACCAATCGGTGGGCACACCCCGTGAACGGTAAGCGGAAGCGGCTTGTGCCTCAGTCGTATCGTCGCGAAATTTCTCCACACTCAGCTGCGCTTGCCCCATAATCGTCCTCCGGAATGTTGCCGCCGACACTGCCAACCAAAATTGAGGTTCCCACGATGTGCGGATTGCAGTGCCTTTACGAGCGGTTCGTGCGTCTAATTACATCCATGTAAGTCCCTCACGTCAAGCGGGCCGGAGATGATAACTACCTTCAGGGCCGAACATGGGCCACGCCACGCCCGGCAATTTCATATCAATACATTCATGCGTTTCGGCGACCTCTGGCCAAAAAACCCGTGTTCTTGCGCGGAACTGGCCGTTTTTTGGAATTCACCGAGAATTCACAGAATGCCTTCTGTAAGGCACGTCACGTCACAAAGGGATTTTGTCCAATCGATGGAGATCACTGTGGCGGTCACCGTGGCAAAATGAGATGCCATGGACCTGTCTGCGAACACCCCCACCCAATTGCTGCACGCTTTGCGCAGCAACAACCCCACCTCACCCCGGCTGACCTGGTACGGCCCTGACTCCGAGCGCGTGGAATTTTCCGGCCGAGTGTTGGATAACTGGGTGGCTAAAACCGCCAATTATTTAGTGGACGAGCTCGACGCCGAACCAGGTACGGTGATTGCCTTGGACCTGCCGCTGCACTGGCGGTCCTTGGTTTGGATGCTGGCGACCTGGGCCGTGGGCGCCACTGCGGTCACCGCTGATGGGGCTGCGGCTTCCGCTGGCGCTGGTGGATCGGGCAAGGAAGTCTCGGGCATGCAAGTCTCGGGCACTGACGCCAACATCATTGCTACCGCGTCGCCCGAGGTTGTGCACAGCCAACTATCCGGTGCCAAGGGCGATCCCCTCGTGGTGGCTGTGGCTCTGCCTGCCCTGCAAATGCGCTGGATGGGAGAGCTTCCCCCGCGCACTCTGGACTATTCCGGTGATGTTCGTTCGCATGCGGATGTGTTTTTTGCCGATGCCGAAGCTGAGGCCACAGACATCGCTTGGCGACACGTGGCTAAGGACAGCAGCACCCAAGAAACCAGTTACGCCCAGCTCCTAGCCGGAGGAGAGGAACTTCTGTCCATCCCGGGAACGGTGTTAGCTGCGCAACCACAGCGGGTTCTGCTGGAAGCCAAGGAAGGGTGGGCCGCCGTCGTGCATGACGCCTTGAAGAATTGGGCGGCCGGTGGTTCAGTGGTTCTGCTCGGGGACGGGGTGGGCGTCTCGGAGACGGTGCGAGCCAGCGAAAACATCACTCTGGGCTAACGCCGGCGCCAACACCGGCACCGGCACCAGCACCAGCACCAGCACGGAAAGCTTAGGCTTCGCGGTCGGCCTGGATGAGTTTATGGTCCTCCGTGTAGCCGGGTTCCGCGTCGAGCTCTTCGGTGAAAACCCAGAAGCGGTAGGCGAAGAAGCGGAAGATGGTGCCCAGGACTAGGCCTACCACTGAGCCGGAGATGAAGTCGGCCGTGGTGGATTCGAAGCCGAGAACCCAGTGGGAGATGTACACGCACGCTGCGGCGATGCCCATGCCAATGCCGTTCATGACGATGAACAAGAACACTTCGCGGAACATATTGGCCTGGCGGCGGTGACGGAAGGTCCAGTAACGGTTGGCCAGCCAGGAGAAGACGGTGGCCACGGCGGCTGAGATGATCTTCGCCTTGGTGGGGTGTCCGGCCATGCTGCCGTTGAGTAGCCACAGGTAGATGCCGGTGTCGATGACGAACGCAACGCCGCCGACGACGCCAAATTTTGCTACTTCTCGCCAAAACAGGCCCATCAGGCCTTTAATGCGGTCAACTATCTTCTGAAACATGGTCCTCCGTCGGGCGTTACGGCCAAAAACGGATGATTCGCGCTGCAGCCTCTGCTAAAAATTCTAGGCCACAATTCTATGCCGCCCGTGCTCGATAGGCCCGACAAAGCCATTTTTGCTGCCCAACGGCGGTGTGGGGACCGCTTTGGGGGACCTTGTCCACAGCCCCGAAAAGCCCGCCAGCAGTGCAAAGCAAGCATCCGGCCAGACTTTCGGTACGCTGGGGACTGTGACTTTCCCTGTAATCGGTGTGGTGGGCGGCGGACAGCTGGCCCGCATGATGGCCCCTGCCGCCGTGGCCCTTGGTTTTGATTTGCGAGTTTTGGCGGAAGCCCCCGACGTTTGTGCGGTGCCCGTGGTGGCCCATGCACCCGTGGGTGACTACAAGGATTTGGCGACCCTGCGTGAGTTTGCTCGCGGCGTGGACGTGCTCACCTTTGACCATGAACACGTCCCCAACGAGCACCTGCAGACGCTGATCGCCGAAGGCGTCAACGTTCAGCCGCGCCCCGACGCGCTGGTCAACGCCCAGGACAAGCTCGTGATGCGGGCTGCGATTGAGCGCCTGGGCCTGCCTAACCCGGCATGGTCCGCCGTCGCTTCCCCTGCTGAGATCACAGCTTTCGGCGACACACACGGCTGGCCCGTGGTGTTGAAGATGCCCCGTGGCGGCTATGACGGCAAGGGCGTGAAGGTCCTGCGTTCATCTGTGGATGCCGATGCTTCCGCCGACTGGTTCGAGGCCATGAGCCCGCTGCTGGTGGAGGAGATGGTGGACTTCTCCCGCGAACTTTCCGCCCTGGTAGCCCGCACTCCCTCGGGTGAGGCCCGCGCCTGGCCCGTGGCCGAATCCATCCAGGTGGAGGGTGTGTGTGATGAGGTCATCGCCCCGGCTCCCTCCATCCCCGACGACGTCGCCGCCACCGCTCAGTCCGCAGCACTGCGGATCGCCAACGAGCTCGGCGTCACCGGCGTCATGGCTGCCGAACTCTTCGAAACCCCCGGCCGCGCGCCCGGCTTCCTCATCAACGAGCTCGCCATGCGCCCGCACAACACGGGGCACTGGACCATGGACGGTGCCGTGACCGGCCAGTTCGAACAGCACCTGCGCGCCGTGCTGGATCTGCCTTTGGGTGCCACCGACGCGTTGGGTTCCATTGTGGTCATGAAGAATTTCCTTGGCGGTGCCAATCAGGACCTGTTCAGCGCTTACTCGGCCGCCTTGGCCGCCGAGCCCACCGTCAAGGTCCACAGCTACGGCAAATCCGTGCGCCCCGGCCGCAAGATTGGCCACGTCAATGTGATCGGTTCCACGCACGACGACGTCACCGCCGTCCGTGCCCGCGCCACCACCGTGGCAAACATCATCCGTGACGGCCACAATCGTGACGGAAAGTAAGGACTTCTCATGAGCAACAACAACGCCACTGCCCCTGTTGGCACTCCTCTGGTGGGCATCGTCATGGGTTCCGATTCGGACTGGCCCGTCATGGAGGCAGCCGCGGCGGCACTATCCGAATTCGGCATTCCGTTCGAGACGGATGTGGTCTCTGCCCACCGCATGCCCACCGAAATGATTGCCTACGGCAGCAACGCCGCGGCTCGTGGCCTGCGCGTCATCATTGCCGGTGCTGGCGGGGCAGCCCACCTGCCGGGCATGCTGGCCTCCGTCACAACACTTCCCGTGGTAGGCGTGCCCGTCCCACTGAAGACCCTCGACGGCATGGATTCATTGCTTTCGATCGTGCAGATGCCAGCTGGAGTTCCCGTGGCCACTGTGTCCATTGGTGGCGCTCGCAACGCCGGCTTGTTGGCCGTGCGCATGCTGGCCAGTGGTACGGATGCACTGGCCACCGAGCTGGCTGCCAAGCTCGCCGACTTTGCCCAGTCACTCAATGACCAGGCCTCCGCCAAGGGAGCTGCCCTGCGGGAAAAGGCCGGGAAGACCTATCCTTTGGCCGTGCTCCCACAGACTGGCGTCTCGGAATCCGGCATCCTGGAGTCCGGCGTCCCGGCGACCGCCGGACCTACAGAAGGATAAACGCCTGCGCATGAGCTTCAGCAGTCCTAAGGTTTCGCGGCCTTCAAACCGTCCGCCCCTGTTGACCAACCCGGCCCGCTTCCCGGAACCGGCGTCGGCACCCGTGCGCTCAAAACGGGCCTGGATCCTGCTCGTGCTGACACTTTTCCTGCCAGGCTCGGCCCAACTGGTGGCCGGAAACAAGCGCCTAGGCCGGATAGCTCTGCGCTGCACTTTCGTGGTGTGGGCATTGGTGATTGCCGCCGTCGTACTTGTCCTGGTCAACCGTGAAGCGCTCCTAAACCTCTTCACCAACCCGTACTCATCCCTGCTCATCATCATGGTGATCGTGGCTGTGGCTGTGGGCTGGGCCATCATGTTCCTCAACACGCTCAAGATCATTAGGCCCAATTTGCTGGCGCCGGGCATGCGCGGCATGGTGTCCATCGCCATGGTGGTGCTGATGGTGCTGACCACCGGAACTCTGGGCTACGGAGCTTTCCTAATCAACTCTGGCCGCAATGCCATCTCCAGTATTTTTCAGGCCGGCCCCGACATGAAGCCGGTGGACGGCCGTTATAACTTCCTGCTGATGGGTGGCGATGCGGGCGAGGACCGAACTGGGCGGCGACCGGACTCCATTATGGTGGTCAGCGTCGATGCCAAGACCGGTCAGGCAGCGACCATCAGCATCCCCCGCAATTTCCAGAACGCGCGTTTTGAACCCGACTCCCCACTCTGGGGCGTCTACCCGGACGGCTATAACTGCGGCGATAACTGCATCATCAACTTCCTGTACAGCGACGTGACCAATAACCATCCCGATCTATATCCGGGCGCAAGCGATCCCGGTGCCAACGCCATGATGGATGCCGCTGGCGGTATTTTGGGGCTGACCATTCAGGGCTACGTCCTGATTGACATGGCGGGCTTCTCCAATCTTATTGACGCCCTAGGCGGGGTCACTGTGAATGTTGGCGGATGGGTGCCGATCAGCGGTGACGACGTCAACGGCACCGGCGATCACCTGCCACCCACCGGTTGGATAGCCCCGGGCGTGCAAAAGCTCGACGGCTACCACGCACTCTGGTTTGCCCGCTCGCGTGAATGGGTACTCGAATACAACCGTAGTCAGCGTCAGCAATGCATCCAGGCCGCCATGCTGGCCCAGATGGACCCAGCCACCATCTTCACCAAGTTCAGTGCGTTGGCGGACGCCGGCGCTAAGGTTGTGGAATCGGACCTGCCAGCCGGGCAGTTGGGCAGCTTCGTCTCACTGGCACTGAAATCCAAGTCGCACTCGCTGTCCCGTCTGACCATTGGACCGCCGGACTTCGACAAGGACTTCCCCACGTACCCGGACTTTGATGTGATCCATCAGCGTGTGCAGACCCTGCTCAATCCCCCCGCAGCGAAAGAGCCGGCACCTGAGGGCCCTGCTTCCCAAGCCCCTGCCTCCGATGCACCCGCAGCTGACACTCCCGCCCCCGACGCCCCTGCGCCCGAAGTACCCGCAGCTCCGGTGCCTGAGGCACCTGCTCCGGAGGCGCCGTCGGACGGTCCAGAAATCACCGCCGAGTATCTGCAGCAGCTGGCCATCAATGGCGACGCCGTGACGCTCGGGGCGCTTTTGTCCAACAACGGAACCTGCTCCCCGGGCTAAGCTCGCTAGGTTGAGCCGGCTGTGCTCAGCTCGCTATTCCGGCGTCATGCCAGTCATTTTCAATCGATCTACAGCTTGTCTTAGACCAGTTGTCGTAGACCAGGAGAAATCTCTTATGTTTGCACTGACGAACGTCACCCGCAACTACCCCTGGGGTTCGGCAACGGCCATTGCCGAGTTGTTGGGCACCGAGCCCAGCGGCGGTCCGGAAGCTGAATTATGGATGGGGGCGCATCCGGATTCGCCGTCGGTCGCGGCCACCCCCGACGGTCCTGTGCCGCTGGATCAGCTGATTGCGGAGCATCCCCTCGCGGCGCTCGGTGCCGATGTGCACGCGGCTTTTGGGGCGAAGCTGCCGTTCCTGGCCAAGCTTCTCGCCGCCGATCAGGCTCTGTCTCTTCAAGTTCACCCCACTTTGGAGCGGGCTCGGGAGCGCTTTGCGGCGGAAGAGGCAGCGGGTGTGCCGCACGATGCTGCCCACCGCAGCTATAAAGACCCCAACCATAAGCCCGAGATGATTCTGGCGCTGACTCCCTTCCAGGCCCTCTGCGGGTTCCGTCCGTGCGCTGAAGCCGCGTCACTGTTCCGTGCCGTCGCTGCGGCCATCACAGCTATGGGTGCTCAGGTTCCGGAGCTGTTGAGTCAGGTCGAGATGACGTTGAACTCGCGCATGATTGCCCCTACATTGGTGCGCCGAGCCTTCGAAGCGTTGGTGAATGGCGGAGCCGAGACCAGGACTTTGGTGGAGCTGGCCGCGGAGGCCTTGGCTGCTTCGTTTGGTAGGGATCTAGCGGGTAGGGATTTAGCGGGCGGGGTCCTGAATTTGGCTGCCGATGGGCTGCCCGACAACGCTGAGGCATCGCTGCGCACCGTGGTGGAGCTGGCACGGCAGTATCCCGGCGACGCCGGTGTGCTGGTCTCGCTTTTGCTGAACAGGGTTTCCCTCATGCCAGGTGAAGCGATCTACCTTCCGGCCGGCAATATCCACGCCTACTTGAGCGGGTTAGGTCTGGAGGTCATGGCTTCTTCCGACAATGTGCTGCGCGGTGGGCTCACCGGCAAGCACGTGGACGTCCCGGAATTGCTGGCCACCGTGGATTTCAATCCCGGCGCCGTGCCTGTGGTTCCCACCCGCACTACTGACCTGGGACAGCATCTCTGGGAACCGCCGTTCAGCGAGTTTGTGCTCCAGCGGGTGGAAATCTCGGCTGGCTCGGATCCTGTGCCGTTGCTGCAGAACGGTCCCCTGCTGGTGCTGGCGCTTTCGGGCTCCGTGCTGCTGGACTCCCCTCGCAGCGACATGGTCTTGAGCCGTGGCGGATCGGTATTTGTTCCTGCCGTAGAGAACCCGGTGATGGTTCACCCGCATGTGGTTGCTGGCGTTCCCAGCGACACCCCGGCAGTGGTTTTCGCCATTACCGTGGCAGGCTGACGCGCTTCTCGATCCGCCGTCCAGCGCCACTGCTCGAGCGTCTATGTGTTGTCCGTTTCGTGGACGGTTTGATCCGTTTTTGGGCTCCAAACGTACATCAAATGAACACTCGCCGAGCTCGAGCCACGATCGGAGCCAGCTCGCCCGGTGATCCATCCGCCCGGAGCCCGGAAACCGCCTAGCGCTTGAGCACTCCGCGGGCCTTGCGCAGTGCGCGACGAGCCAGCGGCAACGCCTTGGCAAACACCGGGTACAGCGGCGAAAGTCCCAGATCCCAGGTACCGGCCAGCATGTTCTCGTGGTCAGCGAAGCCGAACTTGAACTTCGAGACCCCGTCATTGAGCAGGCCGTTGAAGTCGTAACGGGTGATCCCCCGGGCCTTCATTTCCTGGATGGCCAGCCATTTCAGCGAGAAGTTGGCCCGCAGCGTGCTGCCTTCCTCGGTCATGCCACCATAGAGCTCAAAAGCGGTGGTATCGCTCGCGGCAAGCCAGAGGAAGGCCACTAGTTTCTCCCCGTCGAACGCGCCGTAAATGGGCGATCCCTCGCCGAGGTTCTTCAGGATGTCGCTGTAGTAACCGTCCTCGTGGATGCCAAACTCGGCGCGCTGGGCAGTTTCCCGGTACACGGCCATGCACTGCGGGACCTCGGCGGGCGTCACGGCGCGGTATTCCAGCGCTTCCCGGCTCGACTTACGAATATACTGGCGCGTCTTTTTGCTCATCGCGGCCAGCAATTCATCTTCGGTACGGCTCAGATCCAGAATCAGCGTGCGAGGAATCAGGATGGTGCTGGCGCTGGGAGTCCAGCCAGTGGCTGGCAGGGTCGCCACAGCCACCGTCGCCGCGTCCCAATCCGGTTCAATGCTCAGGGCCACAGATTTGTGGGTTCCCTTGACGTAGCGTCCGACGACGTCCAGCACCTCGTGCTCTCGGCCCGGCTCGGCCTGTGGTCCCCTCGCCAGGTACGCCAAGGAGCGGAACGGGAACGGCAGGGCGCGCAGCAGAATCTGGGCGGAACCTACCAAGGTTTCGCCATCTTTTACGAGGACCCGGTCAACGCTCCAGTTGTGGGCGGCTTTGGTCTCGCCCCACCCCCACAGCTGCATGGGGTGTCCCAGCTGTGAGTTCACAGCGGCATCCCACTCGTCACGGACATGGCAAGGCACAACACTTAAAGTCATGCTTCAACCCTACCGGCTGCCGCGGCTAGAGAGGTGCCGGCCGGGCGGGTGGTATGGGAGTGATCCCGTCACAATAGGCCTAGAGCGCCAGGTCCCGGAGCGGGGATGGCGTGATTTCCTTCCCTCGCTTCGCAAGCTCAGCGGGGAACCCTCGGAAATCACTTAGCAGGTCGCCCCGCGACCGCGGAAATATTACTGCCCGCGAGGGACCTGGCGCGAAGCGGCTAACGCTGGAGCGAAAGTTAGCTGCGGCGTGCGTAAGTCTCCCACTTGGCAGCCTGGTGTTCGCCCTCAACAAAGCGGACGGTGCCGGACTTCGAACGCATCACGATTGACTGGGTCAAGACGCGGCCCTTGTCGTAGCGCACGCCGCGCAGCAGATCACCATCGGTGATGCCGGTGGCTGCGAAGTAGCAGTTGTCGCTGGTGACCAGATCGTTGGTGGACAAAACGCGGTCCAGGTCGTGTCCGGCGTCGATCGCTTTCTGCTTTTCGTCGTCATCGGTGGGCCAGAGTCGGCCCTGGATCACACCGCCGAGGGTTTTGATGGCGCACGCGGCCACAATGCCTTCGGGTGTGCCACCAATGCCCATGAGCGCGTCAACGCCCGTGCCGGTGCGGACGGCCGCAATGGCGCCGGCTACGTCGCCGTCGAGAATGATCTTGGTGCGGGCGCCGGCCTCGCGGATTTCCTGAATGAGCGGTTGGTGACGATCGCGATCCAGCACCATGACGGTGAGCTGGTTGATCTTGACACCCTTGGCCTTGGCGATGAGGTGCAGGTTCTGCTTGACGGGAAGACGCAGATCAACCATGTCAGCAGCTTCGGGGCCGGTCACCAGCTTTTCCATGTAGAACACGGCGGAGGGGTCAAACATGGTGCCGCGTTCGGCCACGGCCAGCACGGCAATGGCGTTGTTGATGCCCATGGCGGTCAGGCGGGTGCCATCGATCGGGTCCACGGCCACGTCACATTCGGGGCCGGAGCCGTCGCCTACCACCTCGCCGTTGTACAGCATGGGGGCTTCGTCTTTTTCGCCTTCACCAATGACCACGACGCCGTTGAAGTGAACGGTAGAAAGGAGGGAGCGCATGGCGTCAACGGCTGCGCCGTCGGCCAGGTTCTTTTCGCCAAAACCAACCCAGTGGCCGCCTGCAATGGCGGCGGCTTCGGTCACACGGACCAGCTCGAGCGCTAGGTTGCGGTCCGGCTCGTCGTCCCCCACGGCCAAGGACCGGGAGAGCTGCGAATAATCCATCTGTGATGCGTTTTCAGGCACGTATAAACCCCATTGTTTAGGTAGGCGCAGTTTTTGCTTTGCGCATGTGCGCGCATGTCTGCCGTTTTCTTGTCTACCTAAGTAATCATAGGTGAAATGAGGCGGCCCCACCCAGTGAGGTGCGCCACAGGGCCGCACGGGGTGATCTCTGCTCTGTCATATCTGGGCTGTCATATCTGTCCTGTCATATCTGGGAAGATGGTGGAGTGAGTGATTCCAGCCCTACCCCGCCCTTCAAGCCTTCCATCGCCGCCGGCGCCGCAAAGCGCGCCAACGCCTCGGTGATTGGCATGTTCTTGGCCATCTTCTCCACCATTGCCATAGTTTTGGTCGTAGTTTGGCTCAATCCACAGCAAAAAGCGGAGACGTACCGCTCGAACATCGACGTTTCCGCGGTAGCCAACCATGCTACTGACACCGCTGGATTCACCCCTGTGGCACCGGAGCTCCCTGATGGCTGGTACGCCAATTACGCACGGTGGAATCCGGCCGGGGCCGACGGCGTGGCCTTCTGGGACGTAGGTTACGTAACCTCAAGCAACACTTTCATCGCGCTACGCCAGTCCATCACCGCCAACCCCACATGGATTGCTGATCAGTCCCAGCAGGCTGCGGTGACCGGCAGCCGAACCGTCGACGGGCATGACTGGGAGCTGCGTGATAAACCTAAGGGGGACCGCAGCCTGGTCCTGGTCGACGGCAAGGACACGATTGTGCTGACCGGTGCCGCCGATTTCGCAGACTTCGACTTCCTAGCCAAAGCGGCGACGGACTCACTGAACACCGCACACGCACCAGCAACATCAAGTCCCGCGGCCGCTCCGGCACCCAAAGACGCCAGCATTCCAACTACGAAGGGCAATAACTCATGACCGGTGGAGAAGACGGCAACATCAACGCAATTACAGCCCACCCTCACACGCCTGCGGAGGCTTGGGGCACGCTGATGGCTGGCAACGCCCGATTTGTGGCGGGCACGTCCAACCACCCCAACCAGGATGCGGCCCGGCGGGCCTCACTGCTGTCCACCCAGCACCCCTTCGTCCAGATCTTCGGTTGCTCGGACTCGCGCCTGGCCGCTGAGATCATCTTCGATCTGGGCCTCGGCGACGCCTTTGTGGTCCGCACCGCCGGCCACGTGGTTGACAACACCGCCCTCGGTTCGCTGGAATACGGCGTGGAATACCTGGACGTGCCACTCATTGTGGTGCTCGGCCACGACAGCTGCGGTGCCGTCACCGCCACCAAGAACGCCGTGGACACCGGGAACATGCCCGCCGGATTCGTCCGCGACCTCGTGGAGCGCATCACCCCCTCGGTGCTCGCTTCCCTGCGCAAGGACAAAAAAAGCACCGTCAACAACATGGTGGAGGAACACGTCAAGCAGACGGCCGCCCGCCTCGTGGAGAACTCCCCCATCATCGCCAGCGCCGTGGCCCGTCAGCGCACCGCCGTGGTGGGCCTGACCTACCGCCTCAATGACGGCACCGCTGACCTCGTGTACAGCAACGGTTCCATCCACCAGTAACCCGCTTTTGGGGAGGCCCGACGCCGGAACGCAAGTCCCGCCGTCGGGCCTTCTTTGTGTGTGGCTGGGCAGGCGCGCCACGCAACCGTTTATGGCTACGGTTGCGGCTCTGGTTTTCGGCTCTGGGCGCGGCGGCGATATGGTGTAGATATGACTGAAACTGCCGCGGCTACCGCACAAGAATTCCGTATTGAACATGACACGATGGGCGAGGTCCGGGTTCCGGCTAACGCACTCTACAGCGCGCAGACCCAGCGTGCCGTTGAAAACTTCCCGATTTCGGGCATGACATTGGAGTCTGCCCACATCGCTGCACTGGCGCGCATCAAGAAGGCTGCCGCCACCACCAACGCCGAATTGGGTGTGCTCGACGCTGAGCTGGCCCGCGCCATTGAGGGTGCAGCCGACCTCGTGGCCGCCGGGAATTTCGACGGTGACTTCCCGATCGACGTGTTCCAAACCGGTTCCGGAACCTCCTCCAATATGAACATGAACGAGGTCCTGGCGACCCTGGCCAACCGCGCGCTCGTTGCCGCCGGTTCCGAGAAGGTCGTCCACCCGAACGACCACGTGAACGCTTCACAGTCCTCCAACGACGTGTTCCCCACCTCCGTCCACGTCGCTGCAACCTCCGCCCTGATCAACGATCTGATCCCGGCGCTGGCACACCTGGCCGAGTCGCTGGAGCGCAAGGAAGCCGAATTCGCCACAGTGGTGAAGTCGGGCCGCACCCACCTGATGGACGCCACCCCCGTCACGCTGGGTCAGGAATTCGGCGGCTACGCTGCCCAGATCCGCTACGGCATCGAGCGCGTTGAGTCCTCGATCGCCCGCGTGGCAGAGGTTCCCCTGGGCGGCACCGCCGTCGGCACCGGCATCAACACCCCGGCCGGCTTCCCGCAGCGCGTCATCGCCCTGCTCGCCCAAGATACCGGCCTGCCGCTGACCGAAGCCCGCAACCACTTCGAGGCCCAGGCCAACCGCGACGGCCTCATCGAAGCCTCCGGCCAGCTGCGCACCATCGCGTACTCGATCATGAAGATCAACAACGACCTGCGCTGGTTGGGCTCCGGCCCCAACACCGGCCTGGGCGAGATCAACATCCCCGACCTGCAGCCCGGCTCCTCGATCATGCCCGGCAAGGTCAACCCGGTCATCTCCGAGGCAGCCATCATGGTCGCCGCACAGGTCATCGGCAACGACACCACCATTGCCCTGTCCTCCACCAACGGCGCGTTCGAGCTGAACGTGGGCATCCCGGTCATGGCCTCGAACCTGCTGCAGTCCATCCGCCTGCTGACCAACACCTCACGCGTCATGGCCGACAAGATGATCGACGGCCTGACCGCGAACGTTGAGCGCGCCCGCTTCTTGGCCGAGGCTTCACCGTCCATCGTGACGCCGCTGAACAAGTACATCGGCTACGAAAACGGCTCCAAGATCGCCAAGCACGCCATCAAGGAGGGCCTCACCATCCGTGAAGCTGTTCTGGCTCTGGGCTTCGTTGACCGCGGCGAAATCACATTGGAGCAGCTGGATAAGGGCCTGGATGTTCTGGCCATGACGGTCGCACCGAAGTAACAACACTCCTTATGCACTAAGAGAGTCACCGAGGGACCCGCCGCGAGCTTGCGAGTAGTGGGAGGTGGCGAACGGCGGGAGGTTGCCTTTTTACAAAGGTAACCTCCCGCCGTCGTATATTAAGCAGTTGAAAGATCCGTGGGCACTCCGGGGCAGCTATTGCCTTTGCCTCTGGTCTGCCACGGGCGAATGGCAACCACTACCCCCGCCCCAGCCCCGCCTGCGCCTGCGCCCGAAAAATTGCATGACCAAGCTCACATCACGAGGATTTTGCACTTTTTCAAAGATAGTGCAAACTTTTACTTTGTGACTGAAAGTGCAAATTCCTGTCAGGCCCAGGGCCTGCGTGCCCGCAAACGCGAGGCCACCCGCTCCGCCATCACCAAGGCGGCGCGGATCCTTACTGCGCAAAAGGGCCTCAATGGCTTCACGATTGAACAGTTGTGTGAAGAAGTTGGCGTCTCGCGGCGGACGTTCTTCAACTACTTCCCGTCCAAGGAAGACGCCATCATCGGCCACCTGCTGGACGAGTTCCCGGCCGGTGCCATCGCCGACTTCCTGGCCGGGGGCTCCGAAACGGGCGTCGAACGCGGCCCCCACGGCCTGAGCGTCACGCTCCTGCAGGACCTGTACACGTTGACCTGCGCCATGGTTGAGGAGCTGAATTTCACCCGGGAACATTTTCATGAGCTCCTCGCGGCCATGAAGAAGGAACCGGCTCTCATGATGAAGGTGATGGGCGGCGCCCACGAGCGTGAGCGGGAATTCACTGACCTGATCATCCAGCGCGAGGAACTCCCGCCGGATGACCCAGTCGCCGGCATAGCGGCAGCACTGTTCGGCAGTTGCTCCCACCGCACCAGCCAGGTGTTCTTTTCCGAAGAAAATACCGTCCCCTACGAGCATCTGCTGCGGGACAACCTCCTCGCAGCCCAACAACTTTTCACCTTTTCTCACTTGACCTTTGAAGGGACTCCATGAGTACCGCCGTAAAAGCAGGGCAACCACTCCTGCTGACCCAGAAGAGAATCTGGATCATTTTCTCCGCGCTGATTGCCGGAATGATGCTTTCCAGCCTCGACCAGACCATCGTCTCCACCGCCATGCCCACCATTGTGGGCAAGCTCGGTGGCGTGGAGCACCAGACATGGATCACCACCGCGTACCTGCTGGCCACCACCATCGTGATGCCCATCTATGGCAAATTGGGTGACATCCTGGGCCGGAGGAACTTGTTCCTGGCTGCCATTGCCATCTTCACGCTGGCCTCCATTGGCTGTGCGTTTGCCACCGACTTCACAGGCTTCGTCATCTTCCGCGCCATGCAGGGCCTCGGTGGCGGCGGTTTGATGATCCTCTCCCAGGCCATCATCGCTGACATTGTTCCAGCCAATGAGCGCGGCAAGTACATGGGTCCGCTGGGCGCCATCTTCGGCCTCTCCGCCGTTGCCGGTCCCCTGTTGGGCGGCTACTTTGTGGACCACTTGACGTGGGAATGGGCCTTTTACATCAACATCCCGATCGGCATTGCGGCCTTCATCGTGGCATTCTTCGCACTGACGCTGCCTGCTAAGAAGGCCACTCAGAAGATTGACTTCATGGGCGTGGTGCTCCTATCAATCGCCACCACGTGCCTGATCTTCTTCACCGACTTCGGCGGCAAGCCCGACGGCTGGACCTCCCTGACCACTTGGTCTTGGGGAGCCGGCATGATCGTCGCTATTGCGCTGTTCATCTTCACCGAAGCACGCGCCGAAGACCCCATCATCCCGCTGTCGCTGTTCAAGAACCCAATCTTCTTGAACTCCACGGCCATCGGATTCGTTCTGGGTATGGGCATGTTTGCAGCCATCGCGTTTGTGCCCACATTCCTGCAGATGTCCACTGGCACCTCAGCCGCCGTCTCCGGACTGTTGATGTTGCCCATGATGGT
>NZ_JBFBLV010000040.1:0-29020 GCF_040686835.1 Specibacter sp. NPDC078692 | reverse complement strand
GTACCTCCACGATTGAAACTGTCAGGATGAAATCTATGACCCGCAGCAACGTGTGTCAATAAATCGACGACATGACTTTACTCTGACAGGTGACATGTGGAGTTTGGCGCTTTTTGGCGGTGTTCTGTGATCGTTTCGTGTCGCTAGTTGCCGATGACGAGGATGCTGGCGGCGGCCTCGATGACGTCGTCCGTGATGGTGTCCAGTTGGTTGATCTTGAGGACCCGGTTGATCTGAGGGAAGAGTCGTTCGAGGAGGCGGAAGTTGCCCCGTGTGATGCGTTCGATGGCGGCGATGGCTTGCGCGTCGGTGAAGTCGTCAGGGTCGAGAGTCCTGCCGAGTCGCTTCCAATGGCGGTCGAGGACGAAGAGGAGTTCTTCGCGTCCGAGGGCCCGGTATTGGTGTGAGAACCCGAGCCGACTGTAGAGCTGGGGGTAGTGGCGGAATCGTTCGTCGATGCCCGGCATCCCGATCAGTATCATCGCGAGGCTGGTTCGGTCGTGCCTGTCACGAAGCAGCTCGAGTGCGGTCGGGGTGAGTCGTTCGGCTTCGTCGATGATGAGCAGCTCAACGTGGCTGGTCATACTTCCCATCTTTCGTGGGGTCGGTTCGTTGGCGTGGATGTGCTCGTCGGCGCAGATGCCGACTTTGATCTGCCAGTAGTCGATGTCATGCATGAGGTCTTTGGGCCGACAGAGGACTTCGGGCGTGTAAAAGACGGTTCGGGATCGGTTCGCGAGGGCGTAGAACTTTGCATCGTGGTCCCCGCGGGGTCCCCATTCGGTGATGTAGGGCTCGAGGGCGTCCCAGTTTGCGTAGCGGCGAGCGGAGTTGGTTTTCCCGACGCCTGCGGCGCCGTGGCAAATCCCGATCGTCTTCTCCTTGCGGACAGCGTTGGCGAACTCGGTGAATCGCCGGTGTTCCTTGGTCACGATGAATGCTTGGTTCATCACTCGTCCTCTTCGTAGGTGCGCAGCTTCGGCCGCCGCTTCGTCGGTTCGGGGATGCGAGGTTCCTCGCGAGTGGCAACGGTCGGGATGCGGTCGTTGATGGCTCGCCGCAGCTGCTTGCGGCGGGCGCGGCGGGCCGTTTCGATGTCGCGAAGGCTGAGGCGCAGGTTGGGGTGGGCTTCATCGATAGCGGTGCAGATGAACGTGTCCCGGTCATAGACGCGGATCTCGGAAAGGTCGCGGGGGTCGTACCGGATCGTGATGGTGTGGCCGACGAACGGGGCCAGGGTTGGGGCGAGGTAGCGCTGGCCTTGGAAGTGGATGCCGTCGCGTTGCACAACCCGGTTCTTCGGAACAGTAAGGAGCAGACCGTCGAGTTCTTGAAGGCTGTCCGGCATCCGCGGCAACCACCCGTCCGCGACCCAGGCGTCACGCGGCGAGATCCCCAGCTCACTATGAGACCGGTCGTTGTAGGTACCGATGAATCCGCCGATCGCACGGTCGAGTCCGGCAAGGTCGAGGACCGGAGTTGGCGTCCGGCTGCCGGGTCCGAGGTGGCCGGGGAGGGTGGCCAGAAGTTCGGTGTTGATGGTGCCGAAGAACCGCTCGATCTTGCCGCGCCCCTGTGGTCGGCCGACGGTCGAGTGGATGATCCTGATGTGCAGAGCGATCGAAGTTCGCTCAAGGTGGTGGCTGATGAAGTCGGAGCCGTGGTCGACGTGCAGGATGTCGGGAATGCCGCACATCGCCCACGCCGGGTCGGTCTTTCGCCAGATCGCCTGCCGGAGGGCGAGGGCGGTGTTGAGAGCTGATGGGGCGCCGGTGAAGACCATGTATCCGCAGATCGCACGGGAGTAGTCGTCCATCACGGTCGTCAGCCACGGTCGGTCAGGTTTCCCGTCAGCGCCGAGAACGAGGATGTCGAGTTCAGTGTGGTCGGACTGCCAGGTCTGGTTCGGGTGTTCCGCGCGGCGCCGAAAGACGAGCTCGTGCTTGTCTCGGTACGAGACCGGCCCCTCCAGCGCCAAAGTGACAAGAGCCGGATCGAGTGCCCGGACGATTTGCCGCACAGTTGCATAGCTCGGAGCCCGCAGCTCACGCGCCCGCGCATCAGCGACGGCGAGACGATGCAGCGTGGCGAGACTAGGGCGCGGCCGACTGAGTGCCAGTTGTTCGATGAACGCGACCGTCTCTGCTGAGGTTCGTCGGACACCTTTGTCTATACGCGCATGAGGGTCGAGGGATGCGACGCCGCCCGCCCGGTAGAGCTGGTTCCAACGCTGCAGAGTCCGAGCGGAAATCCCCGTCTCCCGAGCGAGAACCGCGAGCGGGATCTGGTCTTCGACATGAAGCCGAAGAACACGCCACCGCTCGGCCGCATCCACAAGTCACCTACACCTTGGTGCTCTCGCGGGCCGCAAGGGCCTTCTGATGCCGGTACAAAGTGGCTCGACTCCATCCGACGAGTTTCGCCGCATCCTCCGCCGTGCGGCCCTCCGCCCGGGCCTCAGTTACGAGCTTGAGTTTGTCGGCTACGACCGTGGGATCGGACAAGGGCCGACCAAACTTGGTGCCGCCGTTTCGGGCAGCTGTGATCCCTGCGTTCACCCGCTCGGTGATCAGTTCGCGTTCGTATTCGGCCAGGGTGGCGAGCATGTTCAGCATCAGCCGGCCCGACGTCGTCGACGGGTCGATCCCATCCGAGATGCTCTTCACCTGTATGTCACGCTCCCGGAGCAGCTTCACCGTGTTCAGCACATCGATCAGGGACCGGCCGAGTCGATCGACCCGCCACACCACGACGGTGTCACCGGGCTGGGCGTGCTCGAGGAGCTTTTTCATTCCGGGGCGTGAGATCGCGGTCCGGCTGCCAGAGGTGACGTCGGTGAAAATGTCCCGTTCCTGCACACCTGACTTCACCAGAGCGTCAACCTGCAACTTCGCGTCTTGGCTTCTGGTGCTGACCCGTGTGTACCCGAGATGTCTCACACCGCCATTCTGCCTCAATAACTGCTAGCAGAGGCAGAGCAAAGACACTTTGCGGTAAGACATGTTTCCGAGACAGATTGGGTGCTGGGAATCCGCGACTTCTTCTCGCGGCTCGGGGGCCGTTTGGGGTGTCTCGAAAAGCTTTAGTTTTGTGCGATAGGTGCGTCGCGATTGAGCGCCCGATCACTCGAGATCGCTGACCCATGCAAGGGTGGTGCGTCCGCCCCTGATGAGGATGATCCGCTTCTGGTCTATCGGGGTCGAACCCACTTGATCTGACGTGCATGGACGAGCTCCTCGGTCAGGCAGTTAAGCATAGCCATGCTGAGAACCTCATTCTCCGCCAAGACATCGTCGATTGCGTCTTGCCGAGGGCGCCCAGTCGATTCGGAGAGCAATGTCGCGGGCTGGGCGTGTCTGCCATGCATGGCCTGATTCCGCCCGACATTTGCGACGTGTTCATCCTTCGCAGCTCGACAGCAGTCGAATAAGTTACATCGGCTGAAAATTGCATATCGGCCGAGAAATTTGAAATTCGTGGGGCGGGCAAAATGGCGATTTGAGAACACCGTCGTCTCCTGCGGAGATTCACTTATCGAGATGTCACCTCAAGTAATTGACTGCCTTCCTCGAAAGAGGGGCGAGCCGTCCTGATTGGCGACATTCCAGTGTCCCAGGTTGACTGAACATCCTGTTTCGGATCAGGTTTTTGGGCATGCTGTTCGGACAGTTAAACGACTCCACTGGCTCCGAGCAAGGTACCGACGAGATATGTGGCTGCAAGGGCGAGCGCCCCGCCCACAACCAGACGGACGGCAGCAATGCGCTTGGAGCTTCCTCCGATGTAGGCGCTGAGCATCCCCGCCAGACCTAGGGCAACTAGGACAGCAACAAACGTCACTGGTACTCGCAAACCCGCAGGTGGCAACATGATGGCGAGCATCGGCAAGACGGCACCCACGACAAAGGCGGCGGCCGAGGCATAAGCGGCATGCCACGGATTGACAACTTCGGCTTGATCAATGTTCAGCTCCGCCGAGAGGTGGGCTGCCAGGGCGTCATGCTTGGTCAGTTCCTCGGCCACCAGTGCAGCGGTGCCCCGACTCAGTCCCTTGGCTTCGTATAGTCCGGCCAGCTCAGCTAGCTCGGCTTCGGGGTCTTCGGATAGTTCCCGACGTTCCTTCTCGATTAATGCGTGCTGGCTGTCACGCTGGCTGCTCACAGAGACGTACTCTCCCAGAGCCATAGAAATTGCACCGCCGACGACGGCGGCCATGCCGGCCACAAGGATCGGGGCTGGATCGTTGGTGACTCCGGCGACGCCGACGACCGTCGCTGCGACGGAAACTATTCCGTCGTTGGCGCCGAGTACTCCAGCGCGAAGCCAATTCAGGCGCTCAGCGAAGTTCGCATCGTGCGGCTCATGAGGGTGGGCGCTCGTCGTGTCACTCATGGCATCAGCTAACCATGCCGGGGGTCCCGGCAACCACCATGGATAGCCAAACCTAAGCAGGCCCCGCTGTCGTGGTTAGCCTTCTCGATGGGGTCGGCGAAGCTGGCGTGATCCGGTTCTCCCCGTGAGCTCGGAGTGGCTAAAACACCAGCGTGGTGCAAAGCCCAATTTCGTGATTAACGTTTGTCGAAACGCTCAATTCCGAGAGGCGGCCGTGGTGCGGTGTGTTCTTTGCTCAACAAGGTGGTTCACCCTCGGAAATTTGGGAGTGACACTGTGGAACGTGTAGGAATGGCGAACCCCGTCCAGTGTGGAGGCGAATTTGTGCTGCGTTGGTGTGACAGTGATTATGAACTAGGCAGGAATGGCAAGGTGTCATGGCTACCGCGGACCATATACTTCAGATTATGGCTGAAGAACACAGCGTACTGGTGGTGGAGGATGACGGGGCACTTGCCTCCATGTTGAAAGACCTCCTCGAAGGGGAGGGCTACGACGTTGTGGTGGCCCGTGATGGCCAACGTGCCCTGCACCAGGGGCTCACCCGCCATTTCGATGTCATGGTCATGGATCGAGGCCTTCCTGTCATTGAAGGGCTCGACGTGGTGGAGCGTTTGCGTTCGAAGGGGATCTCCACCCCGGTGCTTATTCTCTCGGCACTGGGCAACCCCGCGGACCGTGTGGAGGGCTTGGACCGAGGAGCCGAGGACTATATGAGCAAGCCGTTCGACCTTGACGAATTGCTGGCCCGCATCAGATCCCTGATCAGGCGCCACCCCGACACCTCGGCCATGCTTCGCATACCAGGCGGGATGCTTGACATCGGTAGCCGGACAGCCACGGTCGACGGCGCCGGACGGATAGCACTCTCCGAAAGGGAATGCGAATTCCTGGAGCACCTTGCCCGCCGGCCCCAGCAGGTCTTCACCAGGGCAGGGCTCTTGGAATCGATCTTCGCCGATGCGGACGAGGGCGGCGTAGTTGACACCTACGTGCACTACCTACGCAAAAAATTGGGCCGTTCCTGTATTCGGACGGTGCGGGGACTTGGATACACGCTGGGGCCACTGGCGTGAACACGCGCGACGTGGCCGAGCTCCGGCGCGCGGCAATCCGCTTGTCCGTGCAATTCACCGCCCTGACGGTGCTTTTGTTGGTCCTCATGGGCGCCCTGCTGTATTCCATCGTTGCGGCCAGCACCACCGAATCCACCAACAAAGCCTTGGAAGATGCGACCCGGATCGATTCGCCCCGCGACGCACCCTTGGGAGTTTTCGTATCCTTCCTGGACGACGACAGAGCCATCAGCTCACACGCCATGCCACAGGGGCTTCCCGACACCTCCGCAATGGCCCGAGTCGCAGCCACCGGAGTGGAAGAACGTGAAAGCCTCTCCGCCGGGGACAGAACCTACATGGTGCTGACGGCGGTTGGTAAAGACCGGGTTGTCCAGGCGGCAGTGGACACCCACGAGAGTCGCGAGGCACTGTCGCGGGTGGTGTGGGCCACGGCTGTTGCCGTTGCTGTGGCTGCGGTGCTGGCTGTCGCGTCGTCGGCATGGATGGCCCGGCGTGCCATGCTCCCCTTGGCCGAAAGCTTGGCCCTGCAGAGACGCTTTGTTGCAGACGCCAGCCATGAGCTTCGGACGCCGCTGACGTTGCTAAGCACCCGGGCCCAACTGCTGCGCAGGAAGCTTTCTGGCACGGAGACAGATTTGTCCCGCGAAGCGGTCGCAACAGAGGTGTCGCGCCTTGTCGAAGACTCGAAGCTGCTCACCGGCATACTGGACGACTTGCTCATTTCAGCCGACCCCCGCGCAACCACTGCGCAAACGGCAGTCGATCTGGTCGCCATTGCAGCTACCGCCGTGGAATCTGCGTTACCGCATGCATCCCAAATCAATATCCGTCTTCATCTGGAGGATTTTGCCGGTTCCGTCACCGTGCTGGGTTCGCCCGTGGCACTCCAGCGCATCGTTACCTCGCTAATCTCAAATGCTTTGGACCACGCCCAGACGACGGTAGGCGTCACTGTCGAAACCCGGGGCTCCGAGGCCCGCATCGTCGTTTCCGATGACGGACCAGGGTTTGTTCCCGGAACCGAAAAGCGGGCCTTTGAGCGGTTTGCCTCGGCACGCTCAGGCTCCACCGCCCCGGACACCACGCGCCACTATGGACTCGGATTGGCGTTGGCCGCGGAGGTCGCGGCTCAGCACCACGGCACCATCGTGATCGAATCCACCCAGCCCGGCGGCGGTGCTGCAATAGCCGTTATTCTTCCCCTGGCCAGGAACCGCTAAGGAAGTCGAGTCCCGTCTAAGAAACCGCAAAGAATTCGTGTGGATGATGAAGAGGAGTAGTTCACCAGCAGCCAACGGACAGGAACAGGTCATGGCCACTCGAATCAGCGGAAAGCAGACGGCGGCACGCATTACGGCAGTCGTCGCGGTGGGTAGTTTTGCGGTGGCGGGTCTCGGGTTTGTTGTTCTGGAGCATGCGCCGACGAGCGATGCCGCCACCACCACGACAGCTGGCCCCAGCGAGAACGACGATTCGCCGCAGACTTCAGGCACCAGCGAGAACGACGATTCGTCGTCGAGCCCCAGCGTGACGACGGCTCCCAAGACCAGCCAGAAGAGCAACTCGTCGCAGAGCCAGCAAGTCAAAAAGACCATCGTTCGCCAAAAGGCCAACTCCACGGCGAGCCCCGTCAGTCCGGGCAACGGCGGTTCCACCAGCGGCAAATCGTCGGGGTCCTGAGATGGATGCCATTTCTTCTTGGTCCGTCTGGGGACTTGAGGCCTCCATTGCGGTCGAGAATCCTGCCTTGATCGCCGAGGCAGGGCGCCTGGTGCGTGGGGTCGTTGCGCAGGTGGATGACGCGTGCAGCCGTTTCCGGCCGGATTCGGAGTTGATGCGCCTGCAGCCGGAGCTTGCCGCAGGGGTGGACGTCAGTCCCCTGCTGGCCGCATTGGTTCAAAGCGCCCTTGATGCCGCCCGCTGGACCGACGGCGACGTGGATCCCACGCTCGGCAGGGACCTTGTAGCCCTTGGCTACGACCGCGACATTGCGCGGGTGCGACTCGACCCCGCCGGTGCCGTCACCACGGTCTGCGTGCCGCAACGCCGGACCCCGGGCTGGCGGCTGGTGGACCTGAAAGGACAAACCTTGGCGGTTCCCCGGAACCTGCGGCTCGATCTGGGCGCCACGGCCAAGGCCGTTGCCGCCGACCGTGCCGTGTCCTTGGTCTTCGGCGAACTTGGCTGCGGGATCTTGGTCTCCCTCGGTGGGGACATCGCAACCGCCGGGCCCGCGCCGGAGGGCGGCTGGCAGGTGCTGGTGCAAGATCTGCCCACGGACCCCTGGCAACAAGTCGCCCTGGGTGCGGGGCAGGCCATGGCGACCTCGAGCACCCAAAAGCGCCGCTGGAAGCACGAGGGCCAGGACATGCACCACATTTTGGACCCCAGGTGGGGGCTTCCGGCTGAAACCGTCTGGCGCTCCGTTACCGTGGCCGCACCCTCCTGTTTGCTCGCCAACGCCTACAGCACCGCCGGCATCGTGCGGGGCTTCGCGGCCGTCAGCTGGTTTGAGCAAGAGGGAATCGCCGGTCGCTTTGTGGACCAGCAGGGCAGGACCGTCGCCACCGGAAGCTGGCCCAGTGAAGAGTACTCTACGACAGTGGCGGATTCCCATGGATAGCGCGCTTTGGGCCATGGGCCGGATCAGCGGGGTCATCTCCATGGCGCTCTTGACCGCCACGGTTTTGTTGGGCATCGTGAACCGCGCGGGCCGGCCGTTGCCGGCCGTACCGAGGTTCTCCGTGGCGTTGATCCACCGCAGCATCTCGTTGTTGGCCACGCTGTTCCTGCTGATGCACATCGGTTCGCTGATGCTGGACTCGTATGCGAAACTCAACCTGGTCGACGTGGTCGTTCCCTTTCTCGGATCCTTCAAGCCGTTCTGGCAGGGACTCGGCACCGTGGCCTTTGACCTACTCGCGGCGGTGGTGCTCACCGGGCTGCTGCGCCACCGGCTGGGCCAGCGGATATTTCGTGCCGTTCACTGGTTCGCCTACGCGATGTGGCCCATCGCACTAGCGCACTCCATCGGCAACGGAACTAACGGAACCGACAAGTGGTACCTGGCCTTGGCTGCAGGAGCAATCGTCGCAGTGGGCGCAGCCTTGTGGTGGCGTCTGTCCTCGAACTTCCTGGAAAATTCCCAAGCCCGCCAAAGGAGCCTGTTATGACACCCCTGACCAACCAGCTGCCCGTGACGACCCAACACATCGGCCCTGCGGGGACCAACAGGCTTTTCGCCGCCGGGTCCCACGCAACGCTGGCCGACCACGAGCGGACCTTCGGCCCACTGCCGACGCAGGGCATTGGTGTGAGCTTCATCGACGTGCTGGAACAATCCGGCCTGACCGGGCGGGGCGGGGCGGCCTTCGCCTCGTGGCGCAAGGTCGCCACCACGGGGCAGAGCCGCCGTGGGATATTGCTGCAAGGTAGGCCTGTGGTCATCGCCAACGGCGCCGAGGGGGAACCGCTGAGCTTCAAGGACAAGACGCTCCTGCTCCACGCGCCGCATCTGGTGCTCGACGGACTCCTGGTGGCGGCCCGGGCCGTGTCCGCCTCGTCGCTCTACATCTACACCACGTCCGCGGCCATGCCCGCCATGGAAGCAGCCATCGCCGAACGCCACGAGGTCCGCCGCATCCAAGTTATTGAGGCTCCGGAAACCTTCATCTCCGGCCAGGCCAGCGCGGTGGTCAACGCAATCGGAGGCGGCAAAGCGCTGCCAATGGATCCCCGCCGCCGACTCAGCGAATCGGGTCTTAAAGGGCGGCCGACGCTCGTGCTGAACGTCGAGACCCTGGCCCACATGGCGCTCATCGCCCGCTACGGAGCCCAATGGTTCCGCTCGGCGGGATCGGACCGGGACCCCGGCACGCGGCTGGTTTCCGTTACCGGCTGGGGCGCCGAGCAAGTCCTCGAAATCGAGGGCGATGCCGGACTCGGGTCTGTCTTGGCCCATGCAGGTGTTGACTTCAAGGCGGTGCAGGCGGTCCTGGTGGGCGGCTACCACGGGCGCTGGGTAAAGTCGCTGGACTACCGATTGACGCCGTCTGGATCTGCGGAGCAAACCGTCCGCCCTGGCGCTGGCGTCCTCCATGTGCTTTCCGCCGGGCAATGCGGGCTGGAGGTCACCGCCTGGATCGTTGAGTACTTGGCGGGGCAATCCGCCAAGCAATGCGGCCCGTGCATGTTCGGCCTGCCCGCGATGGCCAAGGTCTTGGCTACATTTTCCCGTGGAGACCAAGATCCGCAACTTATTGGAGAACTGGAACGACTGGGCAATCTCGTCGCGAGCAGGGGTGCCTGCCACCACCCGGACGGGACCTTGCAATTGATCCACAGTGCCTTGGAAGTGTTCTCCGAGGATATCGGTGCACATCTAACCGGCAAATGCACACGCTTGAACGGGAGCACAGCATGAACGAAACACTCCACATCAATTGGACACGGTGTGATGGTCGGGGGCTGTGCACGGAGCTATTACCCGCCGTGCTGGACCGCGACGACTGGGGGTATCCCGTGATCAGGCGCCCCAGGAACGGAGATGGTTCGAATGTGAGTATCGGGCCCGACGATGCAGAGGCCGCCAGGGATGCTGTGAAACTGTGTCCCAAGCTTGCTCTGGGCTTGCATGCCTGAGCGGTCATCCAACGGTTTTACATCTATGCATTCCTCATACGTCCGGGCGCCGGGGGACAGTAATCCGTGATGCACGGGTCTTCGGGGCCACGGATTTCCTGACCCGCGGTGGCGGGTCCGTTTGGGGTAGGCGCTTTCTTGTCCGGTGATGGCGCGCTTGGTGATGCTCACCGAGAGGATCTGGTCCCGGTCCCCCGTTACCTAATGGGATTGGAAGGAACCTTGAGGCCTTCCCGTTACCCGGACCGTGAGTCCTCGAAAAAGACGGGCCCTTGGTTCCTTCCGCCCCGGCCGCTATCGTGGTCGGACTGGGTGATGCCGCCGATACAGGTCCCGCCCGAGATCCCCGAACTTCGAGTTCTTCTCTAAAGACCAGACCCCGGCGGCCAAGGCGCAATAGAACAGCTAATCAGATGCCGAGCCAGCGAGCTCTTCCATTAGGTCGCCGCTATTGACGTACACCCACTAAAAGTAAAGGAGCTCCAAGGAAAGGACCATTGCTGATGAACGTCTACTGTGGAATCGACTGGGCAGAAGGACATCACGACATCGCCGTCGTTGACGCTGAAGGAAACCTACTGGCCTCCCGCCGAATTGGCGATGACCTGGCAGGGCTGGACAAGCTCTGCACACTACTTGCCGAACACAGCGACCCGGACCTGGAGCCTGTACCCATCGCGATCGAAACGCCCCGTGGGCTCTTTGTTTCATCCGTGCGGGACCGCGGCTTCCCGGTCTATGCCATCAATCCGTTATCGGCTGCCCGCTACCGAGACCGCCATTCCGTTTCGCGGAAGAAATCAGATGCCCAAGACGCCGCAGTGTTGGCCAATATCTTGCGCACAGACAGTCACGCGCACCGCCGCATGGCTGAGGATTCTGCGCTTGTCAGAGCCATCTCGGTCCTAGCAAGAGCGCAGCAAGACGCCGTCTGGAAAAGGCAGAATCTCAGCAACGAGATCCGATCATTGCTGCGTGAATACTATCCATCTGCGTTGATTGCGTTCCCCAAAGGAAAACTACTCCAGTCAGCCGAGGCCAGCAGGATCCTGCGAGCAGCTCCAACGCCGGCACGAGCCCTACGCTTGGGTATCCCCAGAATTACCCAGCTGCTCCGCAACGCGGGCAGGACCCGCTATTTGGAGCGCGAGGCCACCAGACTGCACCGCGTCCTGCACAGCAACACTTTGCAGATGCCTGAAGCCGTGGAACAGGCTTACGGGACCCAGCTCATTGCAATGTTCTCAGAAATGGATGCAGCCAGGGAAGCCGTTGATGACCTGACACGCAGGACCGAAGAGCTCTTCCTGAGGCACGCCGACGCGCCGATCATTACCAGCATGCCCGGTTTGGCCAACACAACCGGAGCGCGCATCTTGGCAGAAATGGGTGACGATCCTGACCGGTTCGCCAGCGCCTCCTCTTTGAAGGCCTACTCAGGAGCAGCACCAGTCACCAGGGCCAGTGGCAAGAGCCACGCCGTCACCGCCCGCAGGGTCAAGAATAATCGTCTCGCTGCAGCCGGATATGTCTGGGCGTTTTCCGCGCTCACAGCATCACCGGGTGCTCGCGCCCACTACGACCGACGCAAGGAACAAGGCGACACTCATACAGCCGCCCAACGCAACCTTTTCAACAGGCTCTTGGGCTGTCTGCACTACTGCCTGCAGAACCGCGTCTCCTATTCGGAACCAGCAGCATTCACCACGACTTCCAAGGCCATATCTTGACTTCTTAGCCCCATCAGATGTCTAATGGGGACCGGACCAGCACAATGAACCGCCGTGCAGGTCAGCCGTAACGTGGATGCCGAGCCTTGCCGCCGTAGGACAAGCCAACACCGAAATGAATGACACTATTTCTGGGAGGTTTGCGTTGATCAAGAACCACGAGGACGTCGATATCTTCATCGGCGTCGATGTCGGTAAGAGCAATCACCATGCGGTCGCGATCGACCGTACGGGCAAGAAAATCCTCGACCGTGCACTGCCCCAAGACGAGGCCAAACTCCGTGCCATCATCAAGGCCGTGGCCGGCAAAGGCACCGTGTTGTTGGTCGTTGATCAGCCCTCGACCATCGGCGCCCTGCCCGTTGCTGTGGCCCAGGCCGAGGGAATACTGGTCGGCTACATTCCCGGGCTGGCGATGCGCCGCATCGCGGATTTACATCCCGGAGAAGCCAAGACAGATGCTCGAGACGCTGCCATCATTGCTGAAGCCGCCCGAAGCCTGCCACACACCCTGCGTTCCATCGTCGTCGCCGATGAGCAAGCCGCCGAACTATCGATGCTCTGCGGTTTCGATGACGATCTAGCGAAGCAGGCAACGGCAACCTCGAACCGGATTCGGGGGTTGTTGACCCAGATCCACCCGGCACTGGAGCGGGTGGTGGGAAAGCACCTCGATCACCCCGCCATGGCCGAATTGCTGATCAAATATCCGTCTCCGGATAAGCTCCGCAAGGCCGGCCAGAACCGAGTCACGGCCTTGCTTTTGAAGTATGCGCCGCGGGCTGGGAAACGCTGGGCTACCGAGATCTTCACCGCCCTAGATGAGCAGACCGTGGTAGTCGCTGGAACTGGTGCCGCGAGCATCGTATTGCCGCAGCTCGCTGCCATGCTCAAGCAGCTACGCACGGCCCGTGACGAGCTCCTCGTTCAGGTTGAAACCCTCGTGGAGGATCACCCTCTTCATGCCGTCCTGACCTCTATGCCGGCGGTCGGGGTCAGGACGGAAGCCCGCATCATCACCGAAGTTGCGGGTAAGGAATTCCAGACCTCCGGCCACCTCGCCTCCTACGCTGGGCTGGCCCCGGTGACGTGGCGCTCCGGAACCTCGATCCGAGGCGATCACCCCTCCAAGAAAGGGAACAAGTCCCTCAAGCGGGCTTTCTTTCTCTCCGCGTTCGCGGCTCTGAAAGACCCTCTCTCACGGGCCTACTACGACCGGAAACGCGCCGAAGGCAAACGACACAATCAAGCCCTCATCGCCCTAGCGCGCAGGCGTTGCGACGTTCTCTTCGCGATGCTCCGGGACGGCACCTTCTACGAAGCCCCAACCCCGAAAACCGCCTGACCGTTCCGAGCTGTCAGCTGGCGGACACGCACCGCCAGCCACCTACCTCTGCCCAAAAACAGTGGCCCAAAAAACTTTGAAGAAAATCCCTCCAAAGCCTTGACGAAAAACATAGGGACACCCCTCAGCCCGCAGGGTCGGCAGTGGACGCTCGTGCCACGGGCAGGGACTGGTGTTCACAGCGCAGTGGTTTTCGGGTTTCCCTCGAAGTAGATGACAGCCCGCAGGGGATATAGCAGGGTTCACTGCTAGGGCTTTCTTTCGGTTTTCTTGGCCGATAACCATTCTCTAATTGGTAGTGGCAAGCCTGACCTTTAGCCGGGTATCGGCACAACGATCACATCCGAAGAGCCCCTATTTACCTGAAATTTCCTTCAACGCCGCCCGAAGGCGGGCATCGGCTTCATCGGCGACCTCGCGCGGCACTACCGCCCGCATTCTGGCCGGCCAGTACCTCGGATTCGCCGGCATCCTCGGTGCCGCGGTCCTGGTGACCATCGGCGCCGGAACATTCCTGCCCTCGGCAGCCATCCCGTACTTCGGTCTCATCCCTCTGGGCCTCGGCCTCTGGGCCGCATGGCAGGCCTGGCGCGGAGACGATGACGACGATGACGACGAGGCCAAGGTTGCCGGCAAGAAGGTCGGCGTGTGGACAGTCGCAGGCGTCACCCTTGCCAACGGCGGCGACAACATCGGCGTCTACACCCCTGTCTTCCTCAGCGTGGAACCTCTCGCAGTAGTCGCCTACTGCATCGTCTTCCTCGCGCTCGTCGCGGTCCTGGTGGCCCTGGCAAAGTTCGTCGCCACCCGCCCCCCGATCGCCGAAGTGCTCGAACGCTGGGAGCACATCCTCTTCCCCATCGTTCTCATCGGCCTCGGCATCGTGATCCTCGTCAGCGGCGGAGCCTTCGGACTCTGACGTAGCGGCAGCGATCCAAACGGCCCCGACCGGGCGCACCCCTCTCGGTTCAGACCGCGACACCAACCTGCAGCCAGTCCTGCGTGATCGCGGCAACAAGACCGCCACGGAGCGCTGCAAAAACCCCGCCACCAAGCGAACGAAGCCACATGAAAATGACAGTTTCGAAAATTTCAGAAGTCGTCTGCACACGCCCCGGTGAGGGACCCGCTTGCGGGACAGCTCGTCCGTAATCTAGCGGAACACGATATTTGCCGAATGGTCATTGCCAATCTCGGTGGGATGCTGGATCTATGGACCTGAAAACCAACACCAGAATGCCAGAAGTTGCCATTCGCCCTTACCATCACGCGGACGCCGCAGACACTATGGAGATCTTCCTTGCCGCAGTGACCGAAACGGCTGCCGCCAACTACAGGCCCGAGCAGATCCAGGCATGGGCACGCCCAGAAGAGCGCGAACTATCCACCTGGCACGCCGCAATGCACGCTCGGAATAGCTATGTGGCAACCGTGGATGGAGAGTCTGCGGGGTTCTCAGACGTAGACCCGCATGGGTATATAGACATGATGTTCGTGGCCCCTCGCTACCTACGACTTGGGGTAGCAAAGCAACTCCTGGCCCATGTAGAGTCCCACGCACGGGCAAAGGGTCTGACAGAGCTGACTGCCAATGTCAGTATCACGGCTCGCCCATTTTTCGAGCACTGCGGATTCGTCGTCCAGGCGGAACAACATCCTGTAATGGTCGGCGTGCAGCTAACCAACTATGCAATGAAGAAGAACCTACTCGGCAACTGATCCGCACTGGGAACCAGACCTCTCCCCGCGGCAAGAGTCCCGCAGAGCGTTCCATATTCGGACGCCCCTGGCCTCCAACAAAGTTCCTTGTGCAGAATGGGGCAATGCAAACACTTCGAGATGAGCTTCGGACGGTTCCTTCAATTGTTGGGACGGCGCCCGATTTCGATTGGGCTTCCACGCCAGAAGGACCGCGCGATTTCTTCCTGGGCTGGCTCAGGGACGCGCTCGATGCTGGCGTGGCAGAAGCCCACGCAGCCACACTTTCCACCGTCGATTCGGATGGCTTTCCTGACGCCCGGCTTCTGATCATCAAAGACGTGACGGACGACTGCGGGTTCAAAATCGCAACCAGTGATGAATCTGCCAAAGGGCGCCAACTCCTTCACAACCCACACTGCGCTCTCACATTTTATTGGAGCCCTCTCGCCCGTTCAGTACGGGTGCGTGGAATTGCTCAACGAGCCTCGGCAACCGAGTCAGCTGAGGACTTTCTTGCCCGCCACCCCCAGGCCCGCGCGATCGCCTTGGCCGGTCAGCAGAGCAGTGTCCTTGTCAGTGACACCGCCCTCGACCAAGCCCTCACACAGGCCAAAGCGGCACTTGCGGCAAATGCTGTTGCAACATCTCCCCAGTGGGCGGTGTGGAAGATCGTGCCAAACTCCGTGGAGTTCTGGCAAGGCGAGCCGAACCGCGACCACCAACGCCTTCGCTACATCCGAGCTGGTTCCACGTGGGACAAACAACGCCTTTGGCCCTGAGGAAGCACGGGAATGCCCCGAATTTGCCCCACCCAACAATAGAGCAGCCAAACATTCCCAGTTGAGGTTCCCCCTACGACCACAGTCGTCTGTACTGATGCTTTCTGAAATTCTCAGCAGAGCACTTCTGACAGATCAGGAGCAGTGGCCACGAATCCTGATATCTAAGGACTGGTCTTCTCAACATGACACATCCGCGCAGCTATGATGTCAGGATGGGCGAGGAGAGCACGGGTCTGGCAAGGTCAGGATGGGCCACTCAGGCGCGCGAATTCATCCCAGCAACGCATCGTGGCCTACCGATGCTGCGCCTTTACCTTCCTTTTCGAGACCCCACTCTCGATGACGGCAAAGACATTGTGCGATGGTCCCGGTACGTCGCGGTAGAAGATCATTCTGCCTCGCTGGATTGGTTTGAAGCGACCGCAGGCATCGCCGAGGAACAGCCTTCCGTTCGCGGTCTCGTCTCCTGCATGGGCGAGTTGGATGAAGAAACGGCAAACGCCCTTCGTGATGCGATTGGCATTGTCGAGCTCCAATGTCTCCGTTGGATGGGCTACGCCGAAGCGCCGCACACCATCTCGCCAAAGCGAGTGTTCGGGGAGGAATACTTCGAGGCGCACCTCAGTCCTGACGACGTGCGGGGTGGACGAAGGATCCCTGAGTTCGCGTGGGATGCCGAACGGCGTCTCGCATGGGGGGCTCGGTTATACCCAGACTCGTTGATCGTGGCCGCCGAGCTGCCCATCTTTCGGCAACTGACAAACGATCCCCGAATCGACACTGTGTCGGTGAGAGCTGATCGAGACGACCTGCCTCCAAGCGCGGGCGATTGACGGGTCCACTGGATATCGCTGTCCTGCAGGAGGTTCCCCTAGCGACGGACTAGCCCTGGTTCCTGATTCAACAACACGTCAGCCGGACGTGGGCGGGCGATCGCTGCCTGTTGCCCCGCCCCGGCCTGTCGACCGCCCCTGCGCAAGCGCCGCCATTACCCGTGCATGCGCACTGTCCCGGTCCACACCCGCATCCTCCAGTGCCCGATCCAGGCGGTCGCCATGGACACTCAGCACCCCGAACAACAGGTGCTTGATCCCGACGTGATCCGAATGAAACTCCCGCGAGGCGCGCTGCGCGGCCTTGAGGGCGTCCAAAGCCTCGGGGGTGAACGGGAATGATGCTGAGGTGTCCAGCGGACCACGGGAGGCGAAACGCATTATCGCCTCACGCACGTCATCGGGCCAGACGCCCAGTGCCGTCTGCACCGCGTCCGGTTCAGCGTGCAAAAGCCCCAACAGCAAATGCTCGGGACCGATGTACGCGTCATGCATCATCCCCCTTGCCTCTTCCTGTGCCAGGACCACCACCCGCACAGCCCTGTCGGTGTAGTTGCCAAACTCCGTCGAACGTCCCATGCCCATAGGGTAATCTTCGCGGCGGGCCAGCACCACGGGCGCGCCTCCCGATGCGCGGAAGAGCCCACGTCCCGCAGGAGGTTGGGAGTGGGCTTCATCTAGCCGGGGTCCGTAGGGCGGGCCTAAGGTGAGTAGAACGGTACTTCAAATTGACCGCGTTAGATGGGGCTAGCTTGCATATTTCAGAGTTGGACACACAAATTCTCGCTAGGGGCTGGACGGATTGGATTCTCTTCGGAGAAGTCGAACAGCTCATTCGAGAAGACGGTTCACACGCACCGCGTGAAGACTCAATTCATTGGGCAGTCAGATATTGCGATGAAGGCTTGATAGAACCGGCAAATTATCACAACGGCAACGGGTACCTCATATGGGAGGAACGTGGCCATGAGCTAGAGCTAAAAATCCGTCATGGACTTACTCCGACACCCATCGACCCGCGTGATACGTATCTGTACATCTTGTTCAAACTCACCACCACTGGCCGAAGTCTGATTCCAAAAGAACTGCAATTCTGAGGATTTCCACGGCCGCGTCTCACCAGGTGTGTTCCCAGATCCTTGCCCTGCCGAAGGGATTTATGGACTGGTTCGTCCATGCCAAAATCGATCGACATTCTCTGACCCTCTGGCTATCCACTGGCGACGGGTATGGCGTAGCAGGATGGAATCCCCAGAACGGTTCATGCAAGTAATGACGATATCGGCATAATTTACAAACGCGGCGCACGCTTTACTTTCAAGGGATTCAACTGCATGGAACGGTCCCGCAGGAGGTTCCCTGAGGGAACTTTGACGTACAGAAGCGGACTTCGGACACTCAGTACAGTCGCCTTCGAAAAATGACATGCACCTCGAACTGGCCAGCCCTCCAAAATCGGTCGCTTCTGGCCAAGCTTTCCTGTAGGTGTCACCAAGGGCAATCGAGGAGATGGCAGCACGCTGGCAAAAACAAAGCCTCAAGAGATTGTCTACAAATCCTTGAAGCACCGTAGGGCAGTCTAGGGTGATTGGAAAGGAACAGGAGAAAGCGAATGAGCTCTAGGCGTCGAATGAAACCCAAATTGGCCGGACTGGCTATCTTAGCGTCTGTACTAGTCGCAGGGCTGATGCAAAGTCGCTGACAGGCGAGCGTCTTAATACGTGAGATAATCCGTGCCCAGCTTTTAACTAGAGAGAACCCCTGTTAAACATGGTGATTGTTCAGACCAATCATGTGCAACAGGAGTTCCCGCATGCCATCTTCCACCATCAGCACCCTTTCGCGCCAACTCGAGACGATCCCTGCGCGAGCCAAGGCATCTTTGTCGCCTGGAACGATGCGGGACGTGTTGGATTCGATCCCTGATCCCAGGAAGCGGAGGGGCATCAGGTACGGGCTGACCGGGATCCTGGCCCTGGCACTGTGCGCCGTGTTGGCCGGGGCAAAATCTTTTGCTGAAATCGCTGAATGGGCGGCCGACACCGGCCGCGGCCCATTGGCAAAATCCGGCATCACAGTTCCCCACGTCACCACCATCCAGCGGGTGCTCGCCAAGGTCGATGGGGACGCTTTTGATACCGCGTTCGGCGCCTGGGTCATTGCCCAAGTCAAACCGAAAGTCATTGCCATCGATGGGAAGGAAGTCCGTGGTGCCAAGAACGGCGGCGGGGACCGGGTGCATTTGATGGCCGCCGTGGACCACGGAACCGGTACCGTCCTGGGGCAGGTGAGCATTGGGGTGAAAACGAACGAGATCCCCTGTTTCGAAGACCTGCTGGACACCTTCAAAACCCTGGCCGGGGTCATCGTGACGATGGATGCACTGCATACCCAGCGCGCCCATGCCGAGTACCTGATCAAGCGCGGCGGACATTTCATCATGACCGTGAAGGGAAACCAACCCACGCTGCACAGCCAGCTCAAGAAACTGCCGTGGAAGGGCGTCCCGGCCGGCAACAAACAGTCCTACAAGAAGAACGGTCGCACCGGGTCCCGGTCGATCAAGGTCGTCACCGTAGATGCCGGGATCCTCTTCCCCCACGCCGCACAAGCAGCTCAAGTCGTCCGCCGCTCCCGCAAGATCACCGGCAAGAAATGGAGCCAGGAAACGGTCTACATCATCACGTCCCTGCCGGCGGAAACCACCAGTGCGAAGGACCTGAACACGATGGTCCGGGGGCACTGGACGATAGAAAACCGGCTCCACTGGGTACGGGACGTGGTTTTCCTTGAGGACAAGTCCATGGTCCGCACCGGCAACGCGCCCAGACTCATGGCCTCCCTGAGGAACTTGGCACTCAGTCTCTACAGGATCGCAAGAATAGACAACATCGCCAAAGCCACCAGACACACCGCCAGAAGCGCCCACCGCGCCCTCAAAATGGCCAGAATCAGACCTCTACCAGCAACTTTGCATTAGCCCTGGTACTAGTCGGCTGTGCCCCATCTCCAGAGGAGACACTCACCGCTACTGGTTTCCATAATGTAGGCACGACAGCGGAGTCCACTATATGGGTCGCCGGAAAACCGAATGTGGATGGCGATTACGAGGTTAAAGTCACCGGCAAGCTTAACGGCTTTTGTAACGGTTCTGTCCTCGCCGCCGTCGGCACACAAATCTGTAATATGGGGGAAACAGATCGCGATTCTATCTTCATTATTGGTGCACCTGATGCCGCCACGGGTGGAAGCTTGACTCTAACAGATGAAACGATCGTGTCATTAGCTGCATTTGATATACCGGGTCGTAGTGATCTGAAAATCGTCGTAGGAATCGCCCCGTCAAACACTGGGGCGAGTTTTATTGATGTTCAGTTCACTACAGCCAGCGGCGAAATCTTGAATCGCCGGGGTAACCCCATGGTTGATGCAGAGTCTCTGGTCGCGGGCCCGAGTCAGGCGAGTTTGAGGGCGCCGTAGACATTTCTGGCAGTGTGTCCGGTGAGCCCAGGGCACTGAATATGGGTCGCAGGTTGGTATTCGCTGTCCCAGCCAACGTTCCGCTTGTGGAACGCCATCAATGCGCGATCTCAACTCCAGCACATTGGTCCTGACGCGACCGTCGACCAACCGATATACGGGGCGGCATCAACGATCGTCCATAAGTATGCGCAAGTCAGCTTCAGTCACTGGCCGATAGCAGACGCTCGTCCGCCTTGAACTGACACAACCACGGGCAGGTCACTAGTGAAAACAAAGATCACCCCTCCTTGGCGATTGCCATAGTCTTGTGGCACAAGGTATCTTTTAACGCATGGCAAATAACACTGCAAGTACTCAACTCCGGCGAGGAGTGATCGGACCATGCATTCTCGTATTGCTATGCAGCGGCCCCCGCTACGGACTGCAACTCGTCAGAGAACTCGATGCGGTAGGCGGCCTACTGACCAGTCAAGGCACTATCTACCCGCTGCTAAATCGACTGCAAGAAAGCGGATTCGTGACAAGCCAATGGGAAGTTGAAAGCGATGAACGGCCCAAACGCTACTACCAGATCACCCAAACCGGACGGGAAGAAGCAGAAACCTTCAAAAGTGACTGGGGACAGTTCACCCAATCCGTAGCAACCCTGCTCAAAGCACTGCCAACGAAAACTACCGACGAGGAACCCAAATGAGCAACTTCGAAAACAACCCGTCTGTAAAGAAGTACATGTCACTCTTCGATGAGCAAGCCAAGGCTCTTCCTAAATCTCGACGAGTAACCCTCCGCGCAGAGATACTTTCTCATATCTCTGCGCTGCTTCCTGAAGTTGCTGCACCGGAAGCTGTTTCTATAGCACTGAGGCAGCTAGGCTCTCCGGTGGAGATTGTTAGCCAGGAGCTTGAAATGAACCCGGTGCCAGCTACGACGAAGGGTAGCCGCGCTAACCGTGTCGCCCTGGTGGTAATCGCGACGCTCGCTGTGATTTGGTTGGGTCTTGCCGCGACGCCTTTGCTTCTGGCCACCTTTGCCCCTGTACCGGGTTGGCTTCTCATCGTTTGCGGTTTCGTCTTGATCATCAGCGCCGTCGCATTGGTCATGTCCATTCGACGCTTGCGCCGTTGATTGGCCATGAGGACAGGGCTGGCGGGCCCGCGTGGGCCAGGCGCAACTTCATAGATCAGACCTCAAGGAAGTCCTCACTCAGACGTCGTCAGCTGCTCCAACCTGATCGTGAGCAACCGACGCTGCCCATGGATCCTTTCTCCCTATCAGATCGTCACTAATTCGTATCCATCCGACCTGTCCGCAACGTGATTCCGCGACGGCACTAAAGTATAGAAGCACGACTGGGGAGCCGTCGACGTACCTCAATTGGAGTAGGCCGCCTTCTTCCCGACGCCTGAGCTTCTGCGTTCCACCTATCGGGAATGAGCCACATCTCCAACGTTGCCCGCTCAAGGTTCCCCTACGGACAGCAGCATCGATCTCGCTGCGACTGTTGAGCTGGGTGGTTCCACGTCCCGGAGCCGGACCGGCTTGCGGGACGGTATTGCTGATCAGTTCCGAAAGACCTTCTAGCCCGCTCTACCCGGGTAGATCCTCATCGCAGTGACCAAATTGACGTCGCTGCAATTCTCGCGAAGTACCTGCGGTCCTCCCATCAAGCCAGGTTCGGCATCCTGAATAGTGGGAACCAACAGCAGGTACGACCCCGCTGCTTGGAATATTCGGGCAAGGAAGGCTACATGCCGTCAGGTCATGAGTGTGCGTCTGCTAGCTTTCGATTTTCTGTCAGCTGGGAGGCACCGTATACCGTGAACGCAGCCGAAGCTAGAAGTACCAGTATCCATAGGGTCAGTCCCGGTGCATTGTGCATAGCCATCTGAGGAATGCGACGTTCCGGCACGACGATCACACCTATAAAGGCGCCGACAATACCAAAGTAGCTGCCTGTCATAAATGACTTGTGTGCTTGGATCTTCCCTTTGACCACCGCCCGGAGACCAATAGTGACCGTGCAGAACGTAAAGATGGAGAGGCCATGCAGCCAGGTAAATCCGCCATCGATTGTGTAGATGCCAAATGAAGTGAGAACAACAATGTACATACAGATAATCCATGTACGTCCAACAAAGCGGTGGAGGGGGCCGCCTTTGCGGCGACGCACCAGCTGGAACAGACCAAAGACAAGTGAATAAGTTGCTGCGATGGCGTGCACAGCAATGAGTGGTGCCCACGGTGAACCCAAAATTTCCCCCAATCGATGGCGCAGATGCGCCGATTGGTTACGCTACACGATGGGCAAGCGTGAATAGATCTATTCTGAGTTCCTGACAGTCACAAACGGGTATGCCCAAGTCTTAACTTCCCTCCGTTGTCCCACTCAAGGTTCCCGCTACGGACACCAATAGGCAGTCCGGACGACTTCTGACATTCAGGGCGGTCGCCTTCGGCAAATGAGAGGCCGTGAAGAGCGCGTCTTGGGGTTATGCGTCTAAACCGAACCCATCGTCGCGCGCCGTTTCCCGTGGGCGAAGACTGGTCTCGGGCCAGACCTGGATCAGGAAGTGTTCGGGTGAGGTGATCGTGTATTCGGCGTAGTCCTCGCCGCGGCCCCGGGCGCTGACCCGGAACCGGTGCGGTCCGACTTTCTTGGGTTGCAGGAACCATGGATCCCCATCGACCCGTCGGGCAAAGCCACCGGTGGGTGCCCAAATGTAGAGAGGGGCGTCAATGGTGATGCTTACCGTTTCCTGCACCTCCCACGAGTCATCCGCTGGAGGAGGCGCATCTGCTAAGGAAACCGTCAGGTGAACAACTCCATCCATGCATCCTGTGTACACGATGAGGGCAGTGCCGCCATCGACAACGCCGGCCACCGGGCCGGTGTCCCGGCCGTCGTAGACCGGGGTGGTGTCAAGAGGGGCCAGAAAAAATTGGTGGTAGGAAGCCTCCGCTTCCAGATATTCGCGGCTCTCAGTTTGGCGCATCATGACAATGCCCTCTCCGCCGTCAATCCCGTCACGATAAATCCCTCATGAAACGAACCTACTTGCAATACGACAACCCATCCACCAAACGGGCCCGACAAAAGCGAATTTGGAGCTGGTGTCACAAGATGCCACCTGTCCGCTCAAGGTTCCGCAAAAGACGCTGCCCCGCCTCTGAGATCACTTGCGATAGTTAACGCAGTGGTAGACCCGCATCGTTGCCTACGTTCTGGCGGAAAAGAAGGATTCAATCTCCTGCGCCACGTTGCTGATCTCCTCACCTGGATCAAGGAGCAGCACGCCAGCCAAGCTCCACCCCCGAGGAACTGAAGTCTGAGAAATTTCGAAATCAAGACTGACGTGGCCGTCATGCCTCGCACTGATCCGGAGGTCCCCCTCAAGGGATTCATAATTCTTGGATCCGGTCCACCCCCGCCACTGCGTTGACAGATCATTGAAGAAGAGCACCAGATCGCGGAAATCATTGATCGTCAACACTCGCTGTGTGGCGTGGAGGCCCTTTAGATCCACAGTCACGATCACACTATCGATAGAGCCATCGGTCTGCCGTTCGATGCTGTCGAAGGTAAGAGATCCAGCATGTCCGATTTCTACTAATTCCATGCACAAATTCTAGGCTCTGAGGCTCGCCTTCCGAGCCCTAGTAGACGTATGCAAAAACGCAACCGTCCACTCTGAAGTGTCCCAGCTACCGTTCCCGTTCCGGGACGGTTCGATCTAAGCGTCCACGCTTTCGCTCCACCGATTTTCGCTTCGGCCCGCGCCCTTGCACGTTGCACTTCGCGGACGCCCAAATGCGAAACCCCATACGGAACGGTCCAACCTGATTCAAAGCCCGGCGGCGGCGTATCGCTCAGAAATTGTCCAAGCGACCCCCGATCTCTGTTCATAGGAATTCCTGCAACGCGTGGTACTCCATCACTGGGACAGACAAGGCCGGCAAAGTCGCACGTCTCATTCCGTTTGGGAGAACGTGTCCCCGCTGTCGTGAGGTGGAGGCCAGCAATGTCAGAGGCCGTAGCTAGGCTGTCATCGTGATGTCAGACAGCGCCAACGCCAGGGAATACCATCAAACCAAATATCGTCGACTACCGGCATAGGTAATGCCACGACGCGCGGATGGCCGATCCAACAGCAGTGCTCGTGTTGGTGAGGTACGTGCCCGACTTTGGGCAAAGTATTCCCAGTAAGAGCCGAGGCGCTCCTTAGTCGGGCTGATTTTCATGGCCGGCATTGAAGGTGTTCCGGTACTGGCTGGGAGTAAGTGATGTGGATTTTTTGAAAACGTAGCGGAAATTGGCGCCGGTTCCTAAGCCGACCGAGGTGGCAATGCTGTCGATGGGAGCCGCCGTCGTTTCCAGAAGCTCCTTGGCGCGTTCTACGCGTTGCATGGCAAGCCATTTCATAGGGGTGGTCCCCGCATGTATCTCAAATCGACGGGCGAGCGTCCTCTCGCTCAATGCCGTTGCGGCGCAAATGTGGGCGATCGTAATGGGCTGGTACAGATGCCTGGTGGCCCATTCCATGGCTGCGGCCACGTCACGTGGCTGGTCTGAAATTCCAGAGGGCGAACGGTGCTTGATGAACTGTGCCTGGCCGCCTTCGCGGCGTGGCGCGGAAACAATGGAACGCGCTGTCACGTTGCCGGCCGCGGAGCCCCAGTCGCTGCGGACCAAGTGCAGACATAAATCAATTCCTGCAGCCACGCCGGCCGACGTCAGCACCTGGCCATTGTCGACGAAAAGGACATTTTCATCCACAAAGATGCGAGGAAAAAGCGCGGCCAAGTCGGCTGTCGATTGCCAATGCGTGGTGGCAGATAATCCATCCAAAATGCCGGCCTGCGCCAGAGCAAACGCGCCCGTGCAGATAGAAACCATGCGGGTGCCTCGAGAATGCGCTGCGGTCAGTGCATGGAGCACCTCATCGGCAAGTGCTTCTCGCGATGTTGTGAAACCAGGGATGATGATCGTATCCACCTCCGCGAGCAGGTCCAGTCCGCGCTCTGGAGCCACGGAGAATCCGCCCGTGGCCGGGACCGGTTGACCGCCCAGCGAGCAGGTTCTCACATCATAGAGGCCGGACGTGCTCCGCCCCAGAGTCTGAATCGGAATGCCAAAGTCCAGAGCTAGTACCTCTGGCAAAGCCAAAACTGCCACCTTGATAGGTTTCTGGCCATTGATGGAAGCCGCGCTGTCTCGCAACGCTTTGGCAGGATTCTTTTGCATGGTGGCTATCTTGCCACTGTTGGGTGGAATAGTTCAATGAAATCGTGGAAGCATGACCAAAACCCTCCCCGATTTTCGCAGATTACTTCGCCGTCTTATTGCCGCCCAAGCCTGCTATTACATGATTGTCAGCATTGATTTGACGCTCACCGGGTTGGTCGGGATGTCATTGGCCCCCATCCCGGCACTGATGACACTGCCGTTGAGTTTGATTGTGGTGGTTGGGACAGCTTGTTCGTTCCTGGCCGGTCATGCCGCTGCCCGCTTCGGATACCGGCCAGTTTTGATCGCGGGAGCCCTTACCGCAGTTGTTGGCGGCATCCTCTCCGCAATTGCTGTCTCATCGCACTCATTCGCACTCTTCTGCGTCGGTACAGCTTTGACCGGTGGGTACAGGGCTGTTGGCGGATTCCTCCGTTTTGTAGCATCCGAATATGCGCCTCCAACCCAGCGCGAACGGGCGTTGGCCCTCGTTATGTATGGCGGAGTCGTCGCAGCGGCGCTAGGGCCGTTCGCCGCAATTGCTGCCTCCAATGTTTCCGCGGAACCGTATGTTGGCTCCTGTCTGCTGATCGCAATTCTGGGATGTGCTGCAATTGTGCTCGCCGCATCCATGCCACCAGCCACGGGTGTCACGGTGGAATCCGGTCAAGTAGCGATCCAGATTAGGGACCGTGCCCGGAACCCTGCGTTCCAGCAAGCAGTTATCGTCTTGGCCGGTTCTGGACTTGTTATGACCCTTGTGATGGCTACGGGGCCGTTGGCCAACGATCATGCTGGGCACGGAGCTGCTAACGGAGCAATTATGATCCAGTGGCACTTGATGGGAATGTTTGCCCCATCCGCTCTGAGCGCGCTTTTTCTCAAGAGGTTTGGGGTGTGCCGGACCAACGTCGCTGGTGGCATCATCATGGTTGCAGGGTGTGCGCTTGGCGTCTTTTCTGAAGCTGGGTGGGCCATGACCTTGACGCTGGCCCTGGCTGGAGTGGGCTGGAACGTCTTCTTTGTAGCTGGATCGGCTCTGCTACTGAAGTCCTATCCCCAGGGCAAGGGAGCCAAGCTCCAAGGCTTCACTGACGGAGCAACCGCCGCCATCTCCGCAGCTGGGTCTTTCGCGGCCGCTTGGATCCTGCAGAGCGTCGGGTGGGGAGGTACCAATCTCTTGGCGCTGAGCGTAACGGTTATGACCTTGGTGCTCGTGTCCGTTTCTGGGCAAAGAGCAGGGCGAAAACTAGCTCGATACGATGGTTCTACGTCAACAGATTCTTCGGGGGTAGAGACGCCTAGTCGCGACTTGTTTGCTCGCGACTAAGCCTCATACCGCGGCCCATATCGCTCCTGATGTCGTGGCGTTTCGGGTAGTTGTTGGATAGCTAAGATTGGGCCAAACGACGTAGCCCATTCGTGGCTCACCTCAACGAGGGCGAGCATCAAGAATTTAGCCAATACGCCTTGAACGCGGCGCTGGAGGCCGAGGGCGACGCCATGAAGGCGCTGGACAAGGGAGAGTTCGATCCCTACCTGTCAAGAACGGTGTTTGCCGTAGCCTGCGCCGTTCGGTTTCCGGCTCCTTGGACTCCGGAAGGCATTGTTACCTTGCTCAAGGAGTATGGGCGCAGGGGCCGCCGATCCGAAGTATTTCACATCGTCAGTGCCAGCACTATTGAGTTTGGAATTGATCCGGTTACGGTGTGCCAGAGGAACGGTGACAAAGGCTGGACCGTGACCAGCAGCGAGCGAGGTGACGTTCACGTGACAGCCCGTCCTGCGGATGACTTTGCCATTGCAATGTCTCTCATGGACCAAGGGACTCGGTATCCCGGGCCCTACCGTGGACAGTACAACGAGCGGATAGGGACGGAGCTTCGACAGCCAGCCCAGACCGTGGTGGGCGAGTGGGGCAAGTTCGTGAAAAACTCGGCATCGATCAACAACTGGCTCAGAGAGTGGCTCCGCCCAAGCTGAAACGACTGCTCCGCCGTCGTCGCACTGGGTGTCGGTGCTCGTCTTGTGCCCTCCTTCACCCTCCGGAGCAGCCGCTGTCAGTGGGCCAGCCTAAGATGATGGGATGGGGAAAAGACTCGGACTGGCAGAATCAGCCAAGCGCACACCCATCTATGTTGAGATCCCCATCCGGGCAACCATGGAACGGGTCTGGGAACTGAGCCAGAACCCGGAGCTGCACCCCCGGTGGGATCTACGGTTCTCCCGGATCATCCCCACCGACCAAGACGCCAACGGCCAGCTCCGTTTTCGCTACGAGTTCCTCCTTCCCCTTCACACCATCAAAGGAACCGGAACCTCACTGGGGCACCGGCACCGATCCGACGGCCAAGCGACCTCCGTTCTGAAGTTCGATACCGCTGATGTGCTCTCGCCCATCGGCGCAGGGGCAGGCTACTGGCGGTACGTCCCGACGGCTGACGGCTTGAGGTTTATCACCGGGTATAACTACCAACCCGGCATGGGCTTTCTCGGGCAGGCTTTGGACGCCCGCCTCATACGGCCCGCTTTGGGATGGGCCACTGCCATCAGCTTCGACCGGCTGAGGTTGTGGGCGGAATCGGACCTGGAACCGCAGGACTCCCGTAACCTGTGGTTCCTGGATGCTGGAGCCAGAGCAATTGGCATGGTGGGCGCAGCTTCACTACTACGCCGGGTCTTTTCTCAGAGAACGACGACGGGCGCAAAAGCTGGCATGACAGCGCTGGGTATGAGCGTAGCTTTGGCAACCTGGGCGCTTCCCACCCATAGCTCTGTTCCCCGCGCAGGGCGATGTTTGCGTACTGCCCCCGATGCTCGTTCAGCACGCGCCCCGTCCGCGCTCGCAGACCTAAAAGCGCCCAGGCAGCATGACGGCGAAGGTGGCGAGGCAGTCGCCACAAGGGCAGAGAACCAAACGGCAGCCAGTATCACCTCAGAACCAGCAGGGAAGTACTAGACATGGCCTCAATATTTGAAACTGCACTGGGGGAAGACTTTCAACGACTGCATCCCATGCTGCAGAAACGCTTCGGTGTTGATGTGGAATCCGGATACGCCTGCGTCGGTGAAGGGGTATTCTCCGAGGTTCGTCGTGGTGCGTGGTGGACGGTACCGTTTCTGCGGTTTGGTGCGTTTCGCAATATTCTGTTCCCCGATCACGGAAACAACATTCCCTTCACCATCGAAAACTACCCCTACATTGACGGCTTTGGCCGCCCCACTGTCACGTTCATCAGGACTCTGGATGCGCCAGGGGCCCTCAAAGGCCGCACTAAGAAACGCCGCTTTGATGCCACCATGGTGTACAGCGAAGCGCGTGGTGCCGTGGTGGACTACCTCGGCACCCATCAGCATCTGGCCACGGATCTGGTTCTGGAGGTGTTGGCTGATGGCTCACTGCACCTACAGACCACAGGGCAACGGTTCTACGAAGGCCCTGTGGCGTTCAGCTTTCCCAGCATCGGCACCGGCACAGCGGACCTTTATGAAAGCTATGACGAAGACCGGGGTGTCTTCACCATCCAAATGCAGGTGCGGAACACCGTCTTTGGATTCCTCTTCGGCTACAGGGGCGAATTCAGCTGCACCTATCCACTGGTGGAGAACAACAACATTCCCCTGCACCTCAAACCGGTCAGGGAAGAAATTCGTGAATAGCGGCAGGGGAGATGCACCGTGAGCAACGCACGCATTGCGCTGGTAGATGTGAATTTTCACTCGCCTGAAATGTGTTGTTGTTGAACCATCCCGCCCGCCCGACCCTGCCGATCGGGCAGGGCGTCTGCAAAGTGATTCATCGGCCAGAAG
>NZ_JBFBLV010000039.1:0-29182 GCF_040686835.1 Specibacter sp. NPDC078692 | reverse complement strand
ATGTTTGCAGCCATCGCGTTTGTGCCCACATTCCTGCAGATGTCCACTGGCACCTCAGCCGCCGTCTCCGGACTGTTGATGTTGCCCATGATGGTGGGCCTGATGGGAACCTCCATCTGGTCCGGTATCCGCATGTCCAAGACCGGCAAGTACAAGTCGTTCCCGATCATCGGTTCAGCGCTGACCATCCTCGCCATGCTGTGGCTGACCACGTTGTCCGCCGAGACGCCCATCTGGATCATTTGTGCGCAGCTGTTTGTCTTCGGAGCCGGCCTCGGCTTTATCATGCAGATTGTAGTGATCGTGGTGCAGAACTCGGTTCCGCCGGCCCAGCTGGGTACCGCCACCAGTACAAACAATTACTTCCGTGAAGTAGGTTCTGCGTTGGGCGTGGCCATCTTCGGGGCCATGTTCACCACCCGTCTGGCCCAGGCGCTGACCGAGGTCTTCATCGCTGGCGGCGCATCGCCGGAAGAGGCTGGTGGTGCGATGTCCACCCTTGACCCGCAGGAGCTCCACAAGTTGCCGCAGGTCATTCAGGACGGCATCGTCGACGCCTACGCCAACTCCTTGGCACCGGTGTTCTGGTACCTCATCCCGTTCATGGTGGTAGCGCTGGTTTTGGCCCTCTTCATGAAGGTCATTCCGCTCTCTGACACCTCCGGCATGGTGGCTCGCGGCGAGGCGGTGGGTGGTGCCGAAGCTGAACGGCTGGAGGCCGAGCGCGCTGCTGGCACCCCGGTCACTTCCGCAGCGCAGGGTTCCAACACGCTTCTGCTGACCAAGGATGCGCCGGACGATACCCCGGACAGGCCGTAAAGCTTTAGCAAATGGCGCGTGCCGCCGTCGTACTTCTCAAGGTACGACGGCGGCACGCGCCATTGGTGGTTAACCGACCCTTTGCGCTGAGCCACTAACGCTCCCTCTGCAGCCGGCAACGATTGATCGGTAGTTAGCCACCAAAGTCGCGGTGTAACTACCGATCTCGGGGCTAGCCACCGTTCATTTGTCGACGACTTGCGAAGATGCGCGATTTACCCCACCCGCAGCCGCTTACGCAACCCCCTCCGGCACGAGCACGGCACGAGCAGCCTGTGGTTGACTCGGTTACTGGCTATTGAAGGGGGCTGCGATGGATTACGACACAGTTGAGCTGCTGGTCGGTGCAGTTTTGGCGCTGGTGCCAGTTACTGTTCTGGTGGTCGCGGGATTGTGGTGCCTGAAGGCGCCCGCCAAACGAATGCCCTGGTTCTTTTTCCTGGGCCCAGTGTCTTCATTGATTTACAGCTGGACGGCGGGATCCCTGGCACTGACTTTGTTTCCGCCACCCTATGACGCTTACTTTGACAGTGGCCGCGGCTTGGATCTACGTGGCATGATCATCGCTTTCGGAGCCATGGCGGGCGGGGCCGCAGGAATCGTGACATCCATAGTCTTTGGCGTCCTGAACCTGATTCGGCAATGGATCCGGTCGCGGACAGCGGCTAGCGCTCGAAGTGTGGCTCCCCGGCAAAGGCCAGAGCCCGCTGAATGCAGGCGAGATGGCCGGGGCGCAGAGGCGGCAGCTCGTCGATGGCGAACCAGCCCACGGCGAGGGATTCGTCGTCGTTCACGCGGGCGGTGCCGCTGACATGCCGGCAGATGAACTCAACGTTCAGGAAGTCGCAGACATCGCCGTTGGGGAACGTCACCGGACCCACTGATGCGACCCCCAACAGGTGCTCGATCCGCGCCACCACGGCTGTTTCTTCAAAGATTTCACGCACTAGGCCCGGACCTGGTTCCTCCCCCGGTTCCAGGATCCCGGTGATGAGCGCCCATCCGCCGGTGTCGGAACGTTCGCCGAGCAGGACGCGTCCGTCGTCGTCAAAGACCACGCCGCGTACTCCCGGCAGCCAGAGCGGTTCGTGGCCGATTTTCTTGCGGAGGTTGACGATGAAGTCCGGTGATCCCATGGATTCAGCCTAACCTGAGCGCAACCCACACGGTCCCGCTGCTTAACTTCACCCAAAGTGTTCGAAGCTGCGTACCGTTTGCCCGTAACCACGCGCAACTCCATAAGTGGCGCGTGGTTACGGATTAACGGTGCGCAGGGGCAAAGTGGCGCGGATGCGAAAGGCATCCGGTTCACGCGGCCACGCGGGCAACGGGCATATCCGACGACGGGGCCCAAGGCGGCAACATCCACCGAGACGGCTGTGCTGCCTGCGTTACGGCGCCACCGGGCGGCCCGAGCACCGCTACAGCGTGGCGCCATACTAGTTCAAGCGGGCAGCACCAGCATGGTCACCAACGTACCAGCGAGCATCGCCGGGCCAAACGGGATGGCAGATTGTGCTGTGCCGCGGCGGCTGACGATCAAAAGAACGCCCCACAGTCCCCCTGCCACAAAGCCAGCGGCCACCCCGAACACCACATGCTGCCAACTCAGAAATCCAAGGAACAGGCCCAGAACCCCGGCCAATTTCACATCCCCAAACCCCATCCCGGCCGGATACACAACCCAAAGCAGCCAATACAGCGCCGCCATGGCGAGTGCGCCGCCCGCGGTCCGGAGAGCATGCCCGGGCGTCCCTGCCAGCAACGCGGCCGACACTAGCAATACCCCGGCAATGGGGTACGCCGGCAGCACATAGCGATTCGGGAGGGTGTGGGTGCGGATATCAATGACGCTCAGCACCACCGCCAGCCACAGCAGATAGAGGCTCGCGGCTAGGGCACAAAGCAGCGCCAGCGCATTGCTCTCCCACAGATCCATCAGCCGAGTGACCATAGCGCGATGCTACCAGCGCCCCGGCCGCCCGGTGCTGGCTGCGGGGCTAAGCTGTGGATATGAGCGCCACCTCTTTCACCGCCGATACTTTTCGACATCTCTGCCGTTCCTCGCCCTGGCGTTGGCAGACCCTTCGCTTTGAGCTGCACCGAAAGTTTCCCATCGCGCCCGACGGCGGACCCGGGAACAGTTGGGTGCCGGGATCGTCCGCGGGGGTGAGCGATCCTGTCCTGGCGCTGAACTGCTGGGTGCGCCGTCCCGGTGCGTTGCGCGTGGAGACCCTCGACGGCAAGCTGTTAGCCAGCACCACCAAGATTAACGAGTCGCGGGATTCGCTGTTCATCAGTGGAAACCGCAAGCCGTGGCTGCTCCCTCCAGCCCTGGTGAATCCGGTGAAGGACTCCGATGGTTTCGTGGTTCGCCGTCCCGAGGCGCTCTATGGGGAACCGGCTTATGGCTCCGGCCGGGCTGCCGCAGCGCTGGACCCGGTGGAATTGGCCGGAGAGCGCCCCGTCCCGCTCGAAGCGCCTTTCGCCAACGTTGCTGAAATTAGGGACATTGCCACCCTCAGCCATCAAGGACGGGCGGCAGTTGAAGCTGTTCTGACACCGAACACCAGCTACCGGCCCCTCTTCGCCGATGCTCCCCTGCTATTTCCGGGACGTACCGCTGTTCGGATCGACATTGAAACAGGCATTTGTGTGGCCTCGCAGTCCTTAGATGGCGAAACGGCCGGTGCCGGGCATTGGATGGTGCTGCAAGGGATTGACGAATACATGCTTGATGACCTCTTCGAGGAGGTCAGCATGGGCCTGACCGATGTCCGTTCCCACATTCCTTGGGATCTAGGCCCAACAGCTTAGATGCTGATCCTCACCGAGTAGTCTCTGGGCCCTGCCGATGAATTCGATGTGCCACTTAACGTTCATGCCGCCGCGGCAAACACCAACATTAAGTGGCTGCTCGAATTCAGGCAGAGTTTAGATCTCGGCGCGCTCCAGCAACTCCGTCACGAGTGCTGCGATGGGCGAGCGTTCCGAGCGGGTCAGTGTCACGTGGCCAAAGAGCGGGTGTCCCTTGAGTGTTTCCACCACGGCAGCCACGCCGTCATGCCGTCCTACCCGCAGGTTGTCGCGCTGGGCGACATCGTGCGTCAGCACGATCTTGGAGCGCTGACCAATACGGCTCATGACCGTCAGCAAGACGTTCTTCTCTAGGGACTGCGCTTCATCAACAATGACAAAGGAATCGTGCAGGGAGCGTCCGCGGATGTGGGTCAGCGGCAGCACCTCCAGCAAGCCCCGTTCCATGATCTCCTCCATCAGCGTGTCTGAAACCACCGAGCCGAGCGTGTCAAAGACCGCCTGCGCCCACGGGTTCATCTTCTCGCTTTCGGAGCCGGGCAAGAAGCCCAGTTCCTGCCCGCCCACAGCGTAGAGCGGTCGGAATACCACCACTTTGCGGTGTTCGTTGCGTTCCAACACGGCTTCAAGACCGGCACACAGCGCCAAGGCGCTCTTACCGGTGCCGGCCCGGCCGCCCAGAGAAACTATTCCTACTTCCGGGTCCATCAACAGATCCAGGGCCAGCCGTTGCTCTGCGGAGCGCCCGTGCAGACCAAAGACTTCCCGGTCCCCACGCACTAGCCGGACTTGCTGATCTGCACCGACGCGTCCTAACGCCGAGCCACGGTTGCTGGTGATGACCAAGGAGGTGTTGACCGGCAGCACGGCGGCTTCGGGGACGGGCACCGCCTCATGGTTGTACAGCGCTGCCATCTCTGCTTCGGTGACCTCGACCTCATCAACTCCGGTCCAGCCCGAATCCTGCACCAGCTCGTTGCGGTATTCCTCCGCGGACAGCCCCAGCGCGGAGGCCTTGACGCGCATCGGTACATCTTTGGAGACCACCGTGACGTTGTGGCCTTCGTTGGACAGGTTCTTGGCCACGGCCAGAATGCGTGAATCGTTGTCCATCCCGCGCATACCCGGCGGCAATACCTCGAGGGATACGTGGTTGAGTTCTACGCGGAGCGTGCCACCGTCGCGCCCTATGGGAACGGGGGAAGCTAGGCCGCCGTGATCGGTGCGCAGGTCATCCAAGAGTCGCAATGCCGTGCGGGCAAAATAGCCCAGCTCAGGATCGTGGCGCTTGCCTTCCAATTCGGAGACCACCACGATCGGCACCACCACCTGGTGTTCGGCGAAGCGGGTGATGGCACGGGGGTCAGACAACAAAACCGAGGTGTCAATGACGTACGTGCGCAAATCCGTCGCGGTGTGCGCAGGTTCTGCATGCTGCTCAAGGTTCATGGTTTCGACCACGTTACGCTCCAGCCCTCCGGACTCGCAAACGTCCGGATCTCAATCGGTACGTCGGGCGGAGTTGCCCTCCGTTGACTCCAAGCTACGCCGCCTCAGCAGCCACGCAGGGAGCCACGCCACAACCAGAGGTGAACGTTAGGCAACGCTTTAGCCAACGGCCAGAGGAGGCTGCCAGCCTGCCTGCCGGGTCCTTGCGAAGCCGCGCTAAAGCACCACTCGCGTGGCGGGCGGGCGTGGTGGGTTCAGGCGCAGCCAGCCGTTGAAGACGACGGCCAGCACCAGCACACCGACAGCAATCCACAGCGCATTCAGGTCCAGTGCAAGGTAGGAAAAACCGCCCACGATGGAGCCTGTGGTGAGCGAAAGCCACAGCGTCAGGTACCGCAGCCACAGCCGTTTTTCTCCGCCGGTGAGCGCGTTGGCTATGTGTTGGCCCATCTTCACCAGGGTCCCGGTCATGTACGTCAGGCCAATGCTGACCTCGCCGTCGCGCTCGAAAATGACGTTCTCGGCGCCCATTGCCAGCGCCATGATGGCCGGCGCCAACCAGCCACCCAGCCCTAAGTTGAAGAGGACGACGGCGGATGTCAGTGCCGCTGTCACGTACAGCAACACCGCCATGCGCTTGCGGGACGGCACTATGCGGCGCAGGATCGATGCACTCACCACACCTGTCAAGAACGCTGCCACGAGTCCAAAGGCCAGGGCGAACCCCGTCCAGTTACCCTCGGCCAAGGCTGTCCCGCCGCGGGTGGAGTTGCCGCTCATAAAAGAGACGAAGTAGCCGCCCAGGTGGATGAACCCTACGGCGTCAACAAATCCGGCAGCGCTGGAGAGAATCGCAGCCAAGAGCATCTCGGAACGGTAGTGACTATGCATGAAACCGGGGGCGCTAGCTGCCGAAGCGGCGGCTGCGGCCAGCGTAGTCGCGCAGAGCTCGCAGGAAGTCGATCTTTCGGAAGGCTGGCCAGAGTGCTTCGCAGAAATAGAACTCGCTGTAGGCGCTCTGCCACATGAGGAAGCCGGAGAGGCGCTGCTCCCCCGAGGTCCGGATGACCAGATCAGGATCGGGCTGGCCACGGGTATAGAGGAATTTGGAGATGTCATCGACCGTGAGGGTGTCGGCAACCTCCGCCATGGTGCGCCCCTCAGAGTCTGCGTATCGCATGAGCTCACGGACGGCGTCGACAATTTCGCGCCGGCCGCCGTAGCCAATGGCCATGTTGACGTGGATGCGTTCCTTCGCCGGGACGCGAGCTGTCAGGGAGGAGAGGCGTGCGGCTAGGTAATCCGGCAGCAGTTCCGGGGCGCCCATGGCGTGGACGCTGATGTCGGCATCAGCGTCCAGCAGATCCAGGGTGTTGGCGATGATGCCCATGAGCTCGTCGAGCTCTTCTGGAGAGCGGCTCATATTGTCGGTGGAGAGCATGTAGAGCGTGACAACTTTAATGCCCAGATCCTGGCACCAGCCCAAGAATTCTAGGATCTTATCGGCACCAGCTTGGTGGCCCTGGCTGGTGGGGGCGTTGAACTGTTTGGCCCAGCGTCGGTTCCCGTCCACCATGACGCCAATATGGCCGGGGACGCTGGACAGATCCAGTTGGCGAGCCAGACGCCGCTCATAAAAGTTGTAGATGAATTTAGGCATTCGCAAAGACGCGGTGGAAACCCCCATGAAAGTGCACCGGACCTTTACGAATCATGGCCCTGCGGCCTTACGAAACTTGCTAGCTCTAGGTTACCCGTAGGAGCCGTGGAATCCCGCCAAGATATGAAAACCCAAACCCTACTGACCAGTAACCTAGTTCGATGCCGGGATATGATTTTCCTATGGACACCCTTTCCGGAATGGCTCACAAACCCACGTGGCGCGGCTGGCTGCACGCCGGCACGGCCCCTGTGGTCTTGGTGGCGGGGATCATTCTTGTGGTTCTAGCCCCAGGCACGCCCACTAAGATTGCATGCGCCATTTACATCTTCACCGGCGTCCTGCTTTTTGGCACAAGCGCGCTTTATCATCGCGGGAACTGGTCCCCCACGGCCAGGGCAACGCTTAAGCGCTTGGACCATAGCAACATCATGCTGGTGATCGCCGGGTCCTACACGCCGTTGTCTTTCCTGATGCTGCCCCGCCCCACCGCCACCTTGCTGCTGTGGATGATTTGGATCGGCGCCGTAGCCGGAGTGCTGTTCCGAGTGCTGTGGGTCAGCGCCCCCCGTTGGTTGTACGTTCCCATCTACGTGCTGCTGGGCATCACCGCACTGTTCTTCCTCCCGGACTTTTGGGCGGCCGGAGCGGTACCCACGCTGTTGATCTGTCTGGGCGGGGCCATGTATATTGCCGGGGCCGTCATTTACGGGATCAAGAAGCCCAATTTCAGCCACCGCCACTTTGGCTTCCACGAACTGTTTCATGCTCTCACCGTGGCCGCCTTCGCCACCCACTTCGTGGCCGTGGTGCTAGTGGTTTTCGCCTAGCCCGATCCTGTGCCAGCACCAAATGACAGCTCAATAAGCTGCTAGAAGCGGATCGCGTCAATGACCTTGACGCGAATGGCCACCAACGCCGGAATGGCACCGGCCAGCGCTCCCACCAGCACGGCGGAGCCCAACCCCAGCAGTGCGGCCTCCACAGGGAAGGCCGGGTAGGCATCCAGCCCGGGCGCCACTTGCGCCTCCACCAGCGGATTCTTCACGATCGCCACCGCAAGCATCACCCCCACGGCACCCGCCACCGTGGTGCCCACGACGGATTCCATCATGACGCCGGTGAATATCCGGCCCGAGGTTGCCCCGAAACTGCGCCGGATGCCGATCTCACGCACACGGTAACGCACTGTCACCATGGAAATATTCAGCAGACCAACGGCACCGAGCAACAGAATCAGCGCCGCAATCCCGGACACCGCAATCTGAATGACGGCAAAAGGATCACCGTAGGCCGCATAGTCGCTGCGATACACCCCCACGTGGGCGCCCGGGAGCTGCTGCACGAGGTCGGCATTGAGGACCTGAACCAACTCCTCCGACATCCCCGTAGGCACCCAAACGCGCAACTCCTGCCCGCCGCCATACCCGTCCCCGCCAACACCAACCGCCGCAGCGGCCTCCGTCAGCATGAACGCTTGTGGCATCGCTTCCGGATACTGATCCGGCATAACACCGATGATTACGGCCGTGGCGCTCGACTTACCCAAGATCTCCACTTGTGGCTCGGTGACCAGATTCGGCCGTCCCGCAGCCGTGTAGAAAGCCTCATTGACGACGACGGCGGGAGCCAGCCGCTCGGCGTCGTCGGGGGCAAACCACGCACCCTTGGAGACGTCCACCCGGTGGATGGTGCCGTAGGGCGGGTCCATCACCGTCAGCTCCACATTTTGCACCCCGCTGGGAAACTGGAAGCGGGCCTGCGCCTGCTGCAAGTGCGATGCGTGGGTAAAGCCGTAGCGGTTCACCACGGCGTCGAGGATTTCTTTGACACGTGCAGCATCAGGGCTCGCAGCGGATCCCGCATCGGTGTAGATGGAGACGGACACAGTTGCTTCGCGACCGCCGTTGCGCTCAGAATCGAGCCGGATTCCTTCGCGTGCCAAGTTGCCCACGCCCACCACGGTGGTCAGCACGGCGACGGATAGGGCCACACCGATCAATGCCAGCAGGACGCGTGTTTTGTGGATGCGCAGCTCGGACCAGGCCTCGACCATGGCGGAAATGAAGGCCGTCATGCGTCGGCCCCCATGAGGGCTGCGGCGGTGGGAATACCATCGGTCATTGAGAGCACGCCGGCGTCCAGACGGTAGCGGGTACGAGCTCGCGCTGCCACATTGAGATCGTGGGTAATGGTGACCAAGGCTGCGCCGGATTCCGTGGCGATGGTGTCCAGCAAATCCATGACGGCCTGACCGGTCTCCACGTCCAGAGCCCCGGTGGGTTCGTCGGCGAGGATCAGCCGCGGCCGCCGGACCAGTGCCCGGGCAATCGCGACGCGCTGCTGTTCACCTCCGGAGAGCATGTGCGGTTGAGTGGTGGCGCGGGCCGAGAGCCCCACCCGATCCAGCATCTCCATGCCGAGTTCGTTGCGACGCCAAAACTCCTTACGCCCGGCGTACATCAGCGGGGTCACCACGTTTTCCAACGCTGTGCGCCCCGGCAAGAGGTTGAACTGCTGGAACACGAAGCCAATTTTGGAGCCGCGCAGCTTAGCTCGGGTGTTGTTGCGCAGCTTTTCCACGGGTGTGCCAGCAAAGCGCATCTGCCCGCTGCTGGGGACATCCAACAGCCCCAGAATATTCAGCAATGTGGACTTTCCGCAGCCGGAGCGCCCCACAATCGCGGTGTGGTCACCGACGCGGACCTGCAAATCAACGCCACGCAGAATATGCAGCTTTTCATCGTCCGGCAACACCACGGTACGGGTGACATTACGCAGATCAACCAGCGGTGGATTTGTCTCATCCAGAGCTTGTTCCTGCGGAGCTGCTTCCTGAAGAGCTGCTTCCTGAACCGCTGCGGGCAGCTCCTCATCGCGGTCATCTAAGATGCTGGTCATCCTCAGCCACCCATCATGCCGAAGCCGGACATCTGACCGTCGGGCATCAGGGCGTCGGTGCCGGGCACGAACTCCAAGACTTGTTCCCCCTCGGCGAGTCCGGAAGCGATTTCCACCTGGCTGCCGTCGTTAAGTCCAAGAACTACTTCGCGTTCCTCGGGGGCTGCGCTGCCGTCCACGGACGAAATCCAGACAATGCCGTTTTGGACACTGCCCTTCACAGCCGTCAGCGGCAGCGTCAGCACGTCTTTGGCTTCTCCGGCCGTCAAGTTGATGGTGGCCCCGAGTCCGGGGAACACTGTCACATCTGTGGGAATGGCGCAGCTGACCTGCCCGGTTCCGGCATCGGTTCCGGGCCCGGAGATGACGCCGGGGTTCTGGTCATTTGTCGCAGCGGAGTTGGCTGGGGCATCGGCGTTGCTGAGTTGAACATTTTGGCAGCTAAAGGGTGCCGGGCCGTTGGTTACTGTGCCTGTGGCGGTTGTCGGTTTCCCCATGAGGCGGAATTGCTGGGCGGTTGTTAGCGAACCTCTGATGGAAAAGGTGCCGGGGCTGATAGTGCCAACGCTCTCGCCAACACTCGTATCTTGGTCCATCAGAACGGTGAGCGTTTCGAGTGTGCCGGTCGCTGTGGCCAGCACGTTTGTGTAGGAATAGATCGGGCCGGGCGCGGGCCGGGGTGCTCCGGAGCCCTCATCATCAGACTCCTGAACAACCACGGCGGACGGCTCGGGCATCACCTCGCTGCGGATCTGAAAGATCCGCTCCCCCACTGAGAGCTGTGCACCTTGGTCCACGAAGAAATGCACCACTTTACCGGCAGCGGTGGAACGCACGGGAACAGCGGAATCGCTTTCTACGGTTCCGGTCAATTCCACGGTGTTGGTCACCGTGGCGCGGCTAGCCTCAATAACAGGAGCTTCAACACGCGCTTCGGGAAAAATCTCTTCACTAGAGTCATTGAGCCCATCAATGAACGCAATTTTCACGAGGGCCACCGCAATGACACTGAAAATCAGAATCCAAACGATGGGAAAAACCACACGACGCAGCACACGCATTCTTGTTACCTTCCGGAATCTCCCCACAGATCCCCGAGCGGAGAAGTGTCCCGCTCAATCTACCCGACCGGTCAGAAAGACCCCAGACATCTCACAGTGGCTGCGAAGAAATGTGAAATGTGTATCCGGGCGTTCCAGACCAACGACTTCCTGAGGACTACCTCCCAAGCGTGAATTCAACACCCTGACGACCGGCCCGTCAGCGCAGGAGCGTACGGAGCGCTTCGGTATTTGAGACCGGCCGGGCACAGCTCAGAGAGCGGCACACATAGGCCAAGGGCACAGCAGCCGTCATGAGTCTGTCCGCTGGGCCTTGCGAACTACCGGATTGGCGGGCCCCGCTGCGGTCTGCCAGTCCACGCCCCTCCAGCAGCGGCACGGGCGCGGCACCGACTCCGTCCCAGACAGCAATGACCATGCCAGGGGAGGACGCTGCCCACGCGGATCTAACTAACGCTTCCCGCTCTGCACCGGTGGAGCCCACCACCGCCACTTCCAGCGGTCCTGCCAGTAACGCTTCGGCGACGGCCAGCAATCCCCCGGCCGATCTCGGCGCCCTCCGAGCAAGATCCGGCAACGTTGCCAGTAACTGTGCTACCAACTCCCGGTGCCGGGCGGATCCGGTATAGGCCGCCCACGAGGTGAAGGCTTGCGCCAACAACGCCACTCCGCCGGCCGTGGCGTTATCGAAAGGATCAGCGAATCGGGAGCCCTGAACGGCAGCGGCTGCGCCCCCAGCACCAACGGCGGTGCCAGCGTCCGCCGCCTCGGCAGCAGAACCTGCACTGATAGAGCTGTGGCTGAGCACCACCCCGTCAACGATGAATTCCTGCTCCGCAGCGCGCACTAGCTCGCCGGCGAACTCAAACCATCGTGGGTCTCCCGTGGCTGCGTACAGTGTCAGGTAGCCGTTGGCACAAGCGGCATAGTCCTCCAAGAGCCCCTTGATGCCGCGTGCCCGGCCATCGTGCGATACCCGGGTCAGCGCCCCGTCCCAATGAACCGCGTACAGATATTCGCCGAGTTCGGTAGCTGCTTCCAGCCACGCCGGTTCCGCCAAGACCATGGCCGCTTCGGCCAATGCGCCCATGAGCATGGCATTCCACGACGCCACCACCTTGTCGTCTCGGGCAGGCATGACTCGTCCCTCGCGGACAGTGAGCAAGGCAGGCTTGAGCCGTTCCCACGCGCCCTGTTCGCTAGCGCTCAGTTCCCGGCCTGCATGCAGCGGGTGGGTGCCCTGCGGGCCAACACCCATCGCGGTCGCCACTGTTGCGGCCAAATCCGCCGCCACGTCAGCACCGTCAGCACCGTCAGCACCGTCAGCTCCACAATTTTCGAAAGCCGCAGCCTCCAATTCTGCAAGCGTCCAGGTATAGCTGGCACCCTCATAGTGGACGCCGTCGATGACCGTATCCGCATCCAGCGAGGAAGCAAAAGCCCCGCCTGGGAGCCGCATTTCCGCCAGCAGCCATGCCACCGTGGACTGCGCGGCGTCGCGGGCCTCGGCAACGCTGAGCGGCGCAATGCCATCGGCACCCTTCACAGTGTGTGATTCCGGATTGTGTGATTCCGGAGCAGCGGTGGGATCCTGCGCAGCCATCGATTCCTGCGCCATAGTTGTCTGTTGGTCGGGTGTGGGCTGGGCCAACCGGATCCAATGCACCAACGCCTGTAGCAGGCCGGCATTGTCGTACAGCATTTTCTCGTAGTGCGGCTCGGACCAATCAGCGCTGACGCTGTAACGCGCAAAACCGCCACCGAGCCGATCAAAAACGGCCGATCGCACCATGGCCCCCAGCGTCCGGCCTGCCACGCCAGCAGCCAACGCCGCGCTTGGCGAACCGGCACCCGCATGCCGCAGCAAAAATTCCAGCGCAGGGGTCGGCGGGAACTTGGGCGCCGTCCCCATCCCGCCGTGTGCCACATCTTCGGCCTGTGCCATGGCCGTCACCGCCGCTGCAGTAGCTTCCGGCCACGGGTTCTTTGGCACCTGAAGTTCGACGCCGGATGGCCCCTCCTGTGTATGGCTCACCGAGGCGGCGCTCACCTGCCATAAGGGGCGGGACAACGTTTCAGTGAGGTCGTTGGCGGTGGTTTCCACGAGCTCGCGGCGTTCTTCCCACGCCTCACGCACGGCAGCTAAAACTTGCTGGAAAGAGGGCCTGCCCGGGGCTGGATCCGGAGCAAAGTACGTTCCGGCGTAAAAGGCTTTTCCCTCCGGGGTCAAAAAGACGCTCATGGGCCAGCCACCCTGTCCACTCAGGGCTTGGGTCGCTGCCATGAAGGTATCGTCCACATCGGGGCGTTCTTCACGGTCTACCTTGATGGAGACAAAGTGCTGGTTTAGATAGGCGCCAATGGCTGGGTCTTCAAAGGACTCCCCCGCCATGACATGACACCAATGGCACGCGGCATACCCCACGGATAGAAAAATGGGGACATCGCGTGCCACTGCTTCGGCGAAGGCAGCATCGTCAAAGGGCTGCCACGCCACTGGGTTGTGGGCGTGTTGGCGAAGGTAAGCGCTTGGTTCACCTGCCAGCCGGTTCATGGTTGGGGCTACTTCTGGCCCTGCGTGGACGCTGAACCAGACGCGGAACCAGACGCGGAACCAGACGCTGAACCAGACGCGGACTGCCCGGCTGGTGCAGTACTCGAGGTGGTGGTGTGCGCCGGAATTGGAGTGCCGGCGTCGTTCTTCTCAGCATCGATCACAGCGTCACCAGCAAGCACAGCGTCACCGTCAAGCACAGGGTCAGACTCAACTACCTCAACGACCTTGTCTCGGAAGCCATTCTCATAGCTGGCGTCCTTCATATCCTTCTCGGACATGATGGGGATGCCCATGTATTCGGTGGCGCCGCCGGAGTGGCTTTCCTCGACCTGTGCTCGGTAACGAACGCGACGAACGCGCTTGACCATGTCACGGATGAGGAAGAACATGATCAGCACGATGCCGAAGGTCATGACAAAGCCCAGCAGGCCGGGAGTGATTTGATCTTCGGTCAGGCCGGGGCGCAGGCCGGGCTGCGTGGGAATGGCAGGGTCAGTGTTGGCGAGCAAAATCAGTGTGAGCACAATTCGTCTTTCGTTTCATCCCCGGCGGCACGGTGTCAGCGGGAAACGTCCACTACCTATCGTAGGCCAGCAAACAGGTCGTTCTCCGGTTCAGTGGTGGGAACGCGGGATTCAATGAGTGAATAATCCTCCCACGGCCACACTTTGCGCTGCATGGGTGCGCTGACGGCGAAGAAGAAGCCGTCAGGATCCACCTGGGTGGCGTGCGCGCGCAGGGCGTCGTCGCGGGTTTCAAAGTAGTCGCCGCAGTCAATCTGGGTGGTGGTGGGGTGTTTGCTGACCGGCGGGGTGTGGCCCTCGGTGTCGGCTTCGAGCCAGGCAGCGAGGCGCTCCGCATACGGCGAGGCCAGGCCGGCTTCTTCCAGTGCGTAGTGCAGGGCACGGAAACGCTGGGGATTAAACGCCAGATCGTAGTAGAGCTTGGACGGTTCCCACGCCGGACCCGTGCCCGGGTACTTCTCCGGGTCCCCAGCAGCATGGAACGCCTCAACGGTGACCTTGTGAGCCATGATGTGATCGGGGTGCGGGTAGCCGCCATTCTCGTCATAAGAGATGATCACGTGGGGCCGGAAGCGGCGGACCAGACGCACCAGCGGGGCGGCGGCAATCTCCAACGGTTTGAGTGCAAAGCAGTTGGCTGGCAGAGCCGGCAGCGGGTCACCTTCGGGCAGGCCAGAATCGGTGAAACCCAGCCACTGATGCTTGATGCCCAAAATTTTGGCGGCCTTGGCCATTTCCAGGCGTCGAGCACCGCCCATGTCGCGGGCGGCGTGGGGGTCCCCCACCAGTGCGGGGTTCTGGATGTCGCCGCGTTCCCCGCCTGTGCACGTGGCCACCATAACCTCGACGCCGGAGGCCACGTAGGAGGCCATCATGGCCGAGCCCTTACTGGCTTCATCGTCGGGGTGTGCGTGAACCGCCAAAAGTCGCAGTGGTTCCTGATCATGACTCACAGTGGTGCTCACGGAAACTACCTTCGATTCTTCGCTGAGGCGCGGGATGACTATTTTTAGGACAAATTTTAGGACAAACTAGTGCGGCTAAAATGAAGGCTAAACTTATCAAAGACCCAACGTCCCTTTTGCAAGGGGCGCCCGGCCGCGGCTACCGCGGAACAGACTCAAGTGGATGCAGTGACAAATTCTGATTCTTCGCCAGCTACCAGCCTAACCAATCGCTACGGGACACCCAAGCGCAAGGTGTCCAAAAAAGTACAGAAGATCCTCCTCATCGTGGCGGCCGTACTGTCCGTGACCTGGATTCTCTGGGTGGTTATTGGCTCAAATGACGGCATCAGCCAAAAGGATGTCAGCTACCACGTGGTGGATCCAACCCTAACCACCGTTGATATTGCTGTGACCAAGGACGCGGACGCCACAGCCCGGTGCGCTATGAAAGCGATGGATGAAAGCTACGCGGTGGTGGGTTGGAAAGTAATCACCATTGGCCCCAACGGCAAGGATGTAGGCTCCGAGAACGGCCGCACCACAACCGTGCGTACCGAATTACGCACAGATTCCCTTGCCGTCACCGGAATCGTGGAGCACTGCTGGATCGTTGAGTCCTAGCCAGTCCTAAGCAGTCCTTAGCGCTCCTGAGCTGCCCTAACCAGTACTCAGCAGTCAACTGAAGTAGTCAAATGAAGCAGTCGACGTAACATCGGCCACCTCGATTCTTGGGTTTATTTGTCTTATTGACTAAACTGGAAGCTATTACCATCTGCCCCGCTTGATTGGTCCCTAATTTTACGGCGCATGGATTGTGCAGCATTGATGTTGCACAGGCATGAACGTTCACGGGATCGACACCGGCGGGGCCTTTGCATTTGTACATTCAAGGAGAACTACGTGTCTACCACTAACAGTGCGCCGTCAGCATGGCTCACGCAGGAAGCCTACGACCGTCTGCAGGCTGAACTCACTCAGATGTCCGGCCCCGGCCGCGCTGAGATTGTCAGCAAGATCGAGCAGGCTCGCCAAGAGGGCGACTTGAAGGAAAACGGTGGCTACCATGCGGCCAAGGATGAGCAGGGCAAGATCGAGGCTCGTATCCGCCAGCTCAGCGAAATGCTGCGCAACGCCCGCGTGGGCGAGGCCCCGGCCGACGACGGCATCGTAGAGCAAGGCATGGTGGTTGTTGCCACGATCGCTGGCGATAAAACTACTTTCCTGCTCGGCAGCCGCGAAGTTGGCGCCGGCGATCTGGAAGTCTTCAGCGAACGCTCAGCCCTCGGCGCAGCCATCATGGGCAAGCAGATTGGCGACAAGCTCAGCTATGTAGCCCCCAACGGCCGCGACATTGCCGTGGAGATCATCTCCGCCAAGCCGTACCAGAGCTAAGACTTCACCCTCCTTGACCGGGCGCCCAACCAGCGCGCCAGTCAGGACGCCCCAATAGGGACATGTGCAGAAAGGATAGGGCCGGGTTTCCACTGGAAACCCGGCCCTATCCTTGTGCAGGAAGCCTTGTGCAAGCACCTTGTGCAAGCAGCTTTGTTGGCCCTACCTTAGTGCACCACGATCGGCTGGAACCCTTCGGCTCGCAGCGCCGTCAGCACCAATTCGCAGTGTTCGTGGCCCTTGGTTTCCAGGTTCACGGTGATGGAGACATCGCCCATGGAAATGGAGCCCCCCACGCGGGTGTGATCCACCCCGGTGACGTTGGCATCATTCTCGGCAATGATGCGCGAGATGGTGGCCAACGAACCGGGCCGGTCATTGAGCATCATGCGCACGGTCATGAATCGGCCGGCAGCGGCAAGACCTCGCTGGATGACCTTGAGCATCAGCATGGGGTCAATATTGCCGCCCGAAAGCACCACCACGGTGGTGCCTGGATTCTCAATTTTGCCCTCCATGAGGGCGGCAACACCCACGGCACCGGCGGGCTCCACCACCATTTTGGAGCGCTCCAGCAAGAAGATCAGGGCCCGAGCCAGCGAGTCTTCGCTCACTGTCACCACGTCATCGACCAGCTCGCGGATGATGGAGAACGGCAGCTGTCCGGGCCGGCCCACAGCAATGCCGTCAGCCATGGTGGAGACCCGCTTCAGGGGCACCAAAGCATCGGCGGCCAACGAGGGAGGGTAGGCAGCAGCGTTCTCAGCTTGAACGCCAATGACCCGGATCTCCCGGCCCAATTCCTTGGCCCGAGCCTTGACCGCAACGGCCACACCGGCCAGCAGCCCGCCACCGCCCACACCCATGATGATGGTGTCAACGTTGGGCACCTGATCCAAGATCTCGAGCCCGATGGTCCCCTGCCCTGCAACGATGTCCACATTGTTGAACGGGTGCACAAAAACGGCCCCGGTTTCATTGGCGTACCGCTCCGCCTCAGCCAGCGACTCGTCGACGTTGTACCCGTGCAAGACCACTTCTGCGCCGTGCCCACGCGTGGCAGCCAGCTTCGGCAGCGCCACACCCACCGGCATGTAAATCCGCGCTTTGATACCCAGTGCCTTGGCGGCCACGGCCACACCCTGGGCATGGTTCCCGGCCGACGCCGCCACCACTCCGCACGCACGTTCCTCGGCCGTCAATTTCGCCATCCGCACGTATGCGCCACGGACCTTGAATGATCCGGCCCGCTGCAGGTTCTCACACTTGAAGAACACTTCCGAATCGGTCATCCGTCCCAGCGCCCGTGAACTTTCAATCGGCGTGAGCGCAATAATCTCCTGCAGCAGTTCCCGGGCATGTTCAATATCTGCAAGGGTCACGGGGAGATCGCTGGTAGCGTTCACGGTTCTTTTCTCTTTCTCTACGGAACTTCGGTGGAACAGTTGCACCGCCGGAACTGGCGGCCGCAAAAAGGGGTAGCGCGGTTAGGGTTCGACGCCGGACCCTGGCGTAGTGGTCGCGTCAGTTTGGGTGGCACCCAAGGAGGCGACGGAACTTTCGGTGGCGTCAGCACCGGCGTCGGGCATGGGTTGTGGGAGTCCATAGAGCGCAATCATCTCAGGATCGCGTTCCCAACTTCGCCCGGCAATGTAGCGGATGAACGAGTTTGCCACGGCCAGCATCGGCACCGCGAACAAGGCGCCCAGAATTCCGGCGATGCCTGAGCCTGCGGCGACGGCCAGGATCACGGCCACGGGGTGCAGTGAGACGGCGCGGCCCATGATGAAGGGCTGCAGTAGGTGACTTTCCAGCTGCTGGACCAACAGAACGATGCCGAGCATGATCAAGGCGTTGACCCAGCCATTGGCCACCAGAGCCAGCAGCACGGCCACGGCACCGGTCACGAGGGCACCCACCACGGGGATGAAGGAGCCGACAAAGACCAGCACGCCCAGGGGCAGGGCTAGCGGGACCTGGATGATTGCGGCACCTGCGCCGATACCGATGGCGTCGACGGCAGCTACCAGGATCTGGACGCGGGCGTAGTTCCCTAGGGAGGTCCAGCCGCGGCGGGCTGCGCCGTCAACGGCGGGACGGGCACGCCTGGGGAAGAACTTGACAATGAAGGCCCAGATATCTTGGCCTTCGAGCAGGAAGAACAGCAGGATGAACAGGGTCAGTATCAGGCCCACGCCGAAGTGGGTCAGGCTGGAGCCCACGCCGAGGGCGCCGGAGAGGATCGCGTTGGAGTTGTTCTGCAGGGCGGCCAGCGCCTCATCGAGGTACTGGGTGATCTGGTCATTGCTGATGGCCAGCGGGCCGGCGTTGAGCCATTCCTGGACCTGGATCAGGCCCTTGATGGCCTGTTGGCTCAGATCGGTGAATCCCACCACCATCTGCCGACCCACGAGGAAGAGCGCACCCACTACGAGGACAATCATTCCTACCTCGGCGATGGCAACACTGAGGCCCTGGGGGACGCCGATCCCCTTCAGGCTCTTCACGATGGGGCGCAGGAGGCTGGCCAGAATCGTGGCGATCATGATCGGGATCAGCAAGATGGTGACCTTGCTCAGGAGCCAGATCAACATGGCGGCTACGATCAGCACAATTGCCATCCGCCAGGACCAGGCGGCAGCAATGCGCATACCCTGGGGAACCATCGCGGAATCATTCAGGACAGCACGCTCGTCGTTCAGCTTTTCAGGCGTCATATAGTAATACTTCCCCATCCGGTAAAAATTCGTTAAACGGCGTCCATTTCCGCGCGCGGCGCCGTAATGCTCACAGGGCTGTCAAGGCTCCAGTAGAAGGGTGTCAGAGCACCGAATCAATGCCCCAGTTCATGGTGAAGTCCTCCCCCGGTGCCAGCCATTGCAGGCCGTCGCCGGAGTTGAAGGCGTTGGCCGGTCCCGTCATCGGTTCCATAGCCACAGCCAGGGAACGTCCAGGGAACACATCGGTGACGTACACGTGAACATATTTCACACTGCCGTCATGCCACAGACTCACGCTGCGCCCATCCGCGGCTGACAGCGTGTGCGAGGCAACGCCGTCGTCCGTCTCCAGATCGGTAAAGGCGGTATCCATGAGGGAATCGGGCACTGGCCGGCCCTGACGCAGCTCGAAGCGGCCGCTCACGCCTTGGTTGCCGGTGGGGATCATGCGCTCGTTCGCGGTTAAATACGTTGCCGCGTGCACGGTTAAAGTCAGCTGCTCGGCCGGGATATCGCCGAGGGTGAAGTAAGGGTGCGCGCCGAGAACAAACGGGGCAGGTTCAGTGGAATCGTTGATGAGGGTCTGGGCCACGCGGAGACTGCCGTCGGACTCCAGCGAGTACCGCACTTGGTGGCGGAGCAGAAACGGGTAGCCGTGCTGCGGATGGATGATGGCCTCCAGCAGGACGTGGGCCTCCCCCGTTTCCAACGCGTGGTAGCCGGTGTTGCGCAACAGCCCATGAATGGCGTTGTTCCGGGGCACCTCGGTGATGTCCAGCTGCTGCGGTTTGCCGTCCAGTTCCCAGAGACCGCCGTCAATGCGGTTGGCGAAGGGCGCCAGCGTAATGCCGGCCGCGCCGGGCGCAATCGACTCCTCCGGGTAGCTCTCCACGAGCGAAATCCCGCCCCTGTCATAGTGACGCAGTCCGGCGGCCAGTGATGTCACAATGGCGGTGGCACCAGCACGCACCAGAGTGAACTGGGTGCCTGTGACCGGGCGGGGTTCTGTGTCTGCTGCGTTTTGCGCGTTTGCTGCGTTGTTGTTGGCTGCGGTGTTGTTGGCTGCGTTTTCCGCGCCAGCGGAGGTGTTGGAAGTACTCATGGTGATTAGGCTACTGCCTCCATGGGAGGAAATTCTCCTTGATCCACAGAAAGCTACTGCGCAAACACCACCCTTAATGTAATATTTTGTTTGAAACTGTTTATTTTAAATCGGCTTACTTCTATCGGCGACGAAACCAGGGGTCCTTCCATGCTTGCACCAGAGCGCCAAGCGCGCATCCTCAAGGAATTGCAATTGCATGAGGCCGTGCGCGTAGCCGATATCGCGGCTCTGTTGAACGTCAGCGAAATGACCATCCGCCGCGATATTGAGACCCTGGATCAGAACGGGCTGGCCCGCAAGATCCACGGCGGGGCCATGCGTCTGGCCCGTCTCAGTTCCCTGGAACCTGGCTTTCTGCTCAATGTCGATAAGGAACTTGTTGCCAAATTGGCCATCGCTAGCGAAGCGTTGAAGCTGGTTCAGCCAGGTATGACCTTGGCCCTGACCGGCGGGACCACCACTTACCAGCTGGCCGTGGCTCTGGCCGCCGAGCTGGACAGGCTCCGCAATCTGACGGTGGTCACCAACTCCCTCAAGGCTGCCGAACTGCTCTATCACCAGCAAGGCAGCTCCGATCTGAAGGTCATTGTGACAGGTGGCGAACGCACGCCGTCGGAAGCGCTTGTGGGTCCCGTGGCCTGCCTGGCCCTGCGCAATCTGAACACGGATATTTGCTTCATGGGCGTGCACGGTCTGGATGTGGACCGCGGTCTAACCAGCCCCAATTGGCTCGAGGCCGATACCAATGCCGCCTTCATTGATGCCACCACGCGGGTGGTGCTGCTCGCCGATGCCTCCAAGTTCCAGGTCCGGTCCCTAGCCGCGATCGCGCCCATCTCCGCCGTCGACACCATCATCACCGATGACGGCATCCGGCCAGCCACCGCCGATTTGTTCGCCAGCCGAGTGCCGAACTTCATCACGGCAGCACCAAACTCAGCAGCTTCCCTCACGACCGCTACCGCAACCAGAAAGTCCTCATGACCATCGCCACCAGTACACGTCTCGCCGACGGCCGCGAACTCATTTACTTTGACGACGGCGCCCACGCCAAGTCCCATACAGCGCTAGACACGCGTCCGTTGGATGCCCGCAGCGAAGAGAACACCGGAGAGTTACGTTACGACGCCCTTACCGGAGACTGGGTTGCTGTTGCCGCCCACCGCCAGACCCGCACCTACCTGCCCCCGGCCGATCAGTGCCCGTTGTGCCCCACCACCGGTGCAAACCTCTCCGAAATTCCAGATTCAGCCTACGACGTGGCTGTTTTTGAAAACCGCTTCCCGTCTCTGGGCCCGGCAGTGGGGACCATTCCACAGAACCCCGCCTGGGGCACCATAGGCCGAGCCTTCGGCCGGTGCGAAGTAGTGGCTTTCACCCCCGAGCACACCGGTTCCTTTGCGGGTCTCTCGCAAGAGCGCGCCCGCACCGTCATCGACGCCTGGGCCCACCGGACCGAGGCTCTGAGCGCACTTCCCGGCGTCAAGCAGGTCTTCCCGTTTGAGAACCGCGGGCAGGATATTGGCGTCACCCTGCACCACCCGCACGGGCAGATCTACGCCTACTCCTATGTCCCGCCACGCAGCGAAGTCATGGCCGCCGCGGCCTGCATGTTCTACGACGCCCACAACGGCCAAGCCACCTTGCTCGGCGACATTGTCCGTAAGGAATCCGAATCCGGTGAGCGCATGATCGCCCAGGGCGAGCACTTCAGCGCCTATGTGCCCTTCGCCGCACACATGCCGCTGGAAATCCATCTGACCCCGCACCGCCACGTCCCTGACTTTGCCGCCCTCAACGACGCCGAGCGCGACGAGCTAGCAGTCATGTACCTCGACGTCCTGCGCCGCCTGGACAACCTGTATGACACCCCCACCCCGTACATTGCCGCTTGGCACCAGGCCCCGTTGGACCCCGTACTTCGTCCGGCCGGCCGCTTCCATTTGGAACTCACCTCTCCGCGCCGCGCCGCCGACAAGCTGAAATTCCTGGCCGGCTCCGAAGCTGCCATGGGCGCCTTCATCAACGACACCACTCCGGAACAAGTAGCCGCGCTTTTGCGCAGCACCCCCGGCACCCTGACCCCGAAAGCAGATTTGCTATGAGCCAGTCCATTAATGCAGCCGAGGTTGCTGCGGCCTTTACCGAGGCCTTCGGTTCAACTCCCGACGGCGTGTGGGCCGCCCCGGGACGCGTGAACCTGATCGGCGAACACACCGACTACAACGAGGGCTTTGTGCTGCCGTTCGCGATTGACCGCGCAGCCGCCGTCGCCATCAAACTCCGCACTGACAACGTGGCCCGGCTACGTTCCAGCTACGGCGAGGCACCCACCGTCACGATCGATCTGGACACGCTCTCCCACGAAACCATGCAGGGTTGGACGGCGTACCCGCTGGGCGTGGTCTGGGTCATGCGCCAGATGGGCATCGCCATTGGTGGCTTTGACCTCTTCCTCCACTCCACCGTCCCTTCGGGCGCGGGCCTGTCTTCCTCGGCTGCCATCGAGTGCGCCGTGGCGACCGCCTTCAACGAGTTGGAAGCTGCCGGGCTCAGCCTGAACGAGCTGGTACTGGTGGGCCAGCGCGCCGAGAATGAGGTAGTGGGCGCTCCGACAGGCATTCTGGACCAGTCCGCTTCACTGCTATCCACCGACGGTCACGCGGTGTTCCTGGACTGCCGGACGCAAGAATCCAAGCTGGTTCCGTTGGATCTGGCGGCTGCCGGGCTGCTGATACTGGTGGTCGATACCAAGGTCACCCACGCCCATGCCACCGGCGGCTACTCTGCCCGCCGCGCCTCCTGCGAGTTGGGTGCCGAGGTGCTCGGTGTTTCGGCACTGCGTGACGTTGCCGCCGCCGATCTGCCCGAGGCTTCCGGTCTACTGGATGAGGAGACGTTCCGCCGCGTGCGCCACATTGTCACGGAGAACCAGCGCGTGCTGGACACCATCGCCGTATTGGACGACGCCGGACCGGTCGCCATTGGCGAGCTCCTCACCGCAAGCCACGTGTCCATGCGCGATGACTTTGAGATCTCTTGCCCCGAGCTGGACCTCGCCGTGGATACCGCGCTGGCTCACGGCGCGCTGGGCGCCCGCATGACCGGTGGCGGCTTTGGCGGTTCCGCCATTGCCCTGATTCCGGTGGCCGAAGAAGCTACGGTGCGGCACGCCGTCGTGCATGCCTTTGCAGAAGCGTCTTTCACGGCGCCGGATATCTTCGCTGTCTCCCCTGCCCCGGGTGCCCGCAAGATCAGCTAGCTATTAACGAACAAAGGGTCTCGACGGGCTCGACCAGAAGTGGTCGAGCCCGTCGAGACCCTTTTGCATTACCAGGTGTTACTAGCTCTTGAAGTCCGCGTGAGCCTTATGCGCCGTGGCAATCTGCTCCAGGATCTCTTCAGATTCCGGGTGCTTATCGCGCAGCTTGGTTTCCATAGCCGAGATGGTCTTTTCCTCGTCCATGAGCAGGCCGTAGACGCGCTCACGCTCGTTAGCGTCTGCCGTGTAGTCCAAGTCCAGGTAGCTCTGCGCATGGCGACGAGCGTTGTTAAGGACCGTCTGAGCCTTGCCGGACTTGCTCACCAGCGAGGCCACAATGGTGATGGTCAGGACGCCGATGATGACCGTCAGGGAAAGCCCGGTGGAGATCTCGAAGACGGGAACGCGCTCGCCACCGTTGATGAACGGCAGGTTGTTCTCGTGCAGTGCGTGCAGGACCAGCTTCACGCCGATGAAGGCCAGGATCGCGGCCAGGCCGTAAGCCAGGTAGATCAAGCGGTCCAGCAGTCCGTCCAACAGGAAGTACAGCTGGCGCAGGCCCATGAGGGAGAACGCCGTGGCCGTGAACACGATGTACACGTTCTGGGTCAGGCCGAAGATAGCCGGAATCGAGTCCAGTGCGAACAGCAGGTCGGTGCCGCCAATGGCCACCATGACCAGCAGCATGGGGGTGAGTACCTTCTTGCCGTTGATCACGGTGATGAGCTTGTCGCCGTCGTACTTATCTGAAGTGTTGAAGAGACGCTTGGCGAGGCGGATGATGAAGTTGTCCGCGTCGTCGCCGTCGCTGCTATCCTCGCCCTTGAGCAAGTTACCTGCCGTGATGAGCAAGATGATGCCGAAGATGTAGAACATCCAGGACCAGGTGTTGATCAAGGCTGCGCCGGCAAAGATGAAGCCGGTACGGGCGATCAGTGCGAAGACGATGCCGAAGAGCAGCACCTTCTGCTGGTCCTCGCGGGGGACCTTGAAGCTGGCCATGATGACCAAGAAGACGAAGAGGTTATCTACGCTCAGAGCCTTCTCGGTAATGTACCCGGCGAAGTATTCTCCACCCATGGTGGCACCGCCGAAGGCCCAGAGGACGATGCCGAAGACGATCGCCAGTCCAACATAAATTGAGGACCAGACCGCGGCTTCCTTCAAGGTGGGAATGTGCGCCTTGCGGATATGGAAGAAGTAGTCAAAGGCCAAGAGGGCCAAAATGACCACAATGGTAATGCCCCAGATCAGAGGGGAAACGTTCATGAGCTGCTTTCGCTAGTTATCGAACAATGGAAGGTGCGGGTTTCCATTGCAGCAACACCCGGCCGCAGGGACCGGGCGTTGCAAAAGGTAAAAAGTGTGATGGGGTTAATCGTTGCCCCGCAGGATCGCCAGCAGGCGCAAGATTTCCACGTAGAGCCATACCAGCGTCACCGTCAGGCCGAAAGCGGCCGTCCAGGAGTATTTGGTGGGCAGGCCACGTTTAACGCCTTGTTCGATCGAGGTGAAGTCCACGATCAGTGAGAAGGCAGCCAAGCCGATGGCCAACAGACCCAACACCACGCCAAACGGAATGTTCGTGCCCGGGATGTCCATGCCGCGCATGCCCCACGGGTTGTCGAGCACGCCGAACATCATCAGGCCGAAGTTCAGCAGCGAGAACAGTGCATAACCAGCCAGTGCAATGATGAAAAAGCGGGTCATCTTGGGAGTGGCACGGACCTTGCCATTGCGGAACAGGACCAAGGTCACGGCAAACACGCTCAGCGTGCCCAAGAGGGCCTGGATGGCGATGCCGGGGTACATCTGCTCGAGCAGGCCGGAGAGCCCGCCCAAGAACAAGCCTTCAAAGCCCGCGTAAGCAAGAATCAGCGCCGGCGAGGGCTCCTTCTTGAAGGAGTTCACCAGGCCCAGCACCAGGCCGACGATCATGCCCGGCCACATCAGCACCGGAATCATCCAGCCAACTGCGGCGCCAACCAGCACCAGAGTCAGTGTGATGACGGTCTTCATGATGACGTCGTCGTAGGTCATGCGTCCGGTCTGGGACGCATTCGCGGACGGCTTGTTGTACAAGTCCTGAAGCTGCTGTGCCGAGAACTGTGCCTGGGCGGACATGGTGTCCGCGCCAGCGTTGACGTTGCCACGGTAGCCCGCCGGCGTCTCCTTGAAGTTCTTGTTATTGGCAAATACCGGGTTTCCACCAAGTGCCATCGTGCCTGTGCCTCCAAAAATAGGGGGTAATTATTCCTATTACTCTATCAAGTCAAGCGTTTCAAACAGCTATTTTGTTCCTGACAGGCCCGATTGTCAGTTTGCTGCCAGCAAACATTCACCAACTGTTCACGTTGACCCCAGATTCTGGCGGCTCCCCGGCTCCCCGGCCCGGTCCGAAATGAAAATCGACCCGTGAGTTAAGGTCGCTTTGATTCACCAAAGCGACCTTAACTCACGGGTCAATTTCACAGGAACGGCTTTACACGTACCCCAGGTCGGACTCGAACCGACACTGAACAGATTTTAAGTCTGGTGCCTCTGCCATTGGGCTACTGGGGCTGATCCATCAGGACCGTTACTGGCTCCTGTCTACAATACTGGATACGGGCCCTGCCAATGAAACCGCCAATCAGCGCGCGTTGAATGGATCGGCGTAACGGAAATCTCCGTGGCTGCCCGGTTGGTGGTTCGCCAAGGCCAGCGCCATGAAATGCGAACCCCACGACGGATCCGGGGAGACGATTCCCAAGGAATCCGCGGGCACAAATCCAAACCGCGGGTAGTAGTCGGCGCTGCCCAGAAGTACCAGCGTGGACTCCCCCATCGCATTCGCCGCCTCGATGCTGGCGTTCATCAACGCGGAGCCAACGCCTTGGCGCTGATACTCCGGTTGCACGGCGATGGGGCCCAGGCCCAAGGACTCCTGCTCACCGATCCAAGCCCGGGTGGTAATGACGTAGCCCAGGATCTCGCCACGGACCGACTCGGCCACCAACGATAAGGCGGGCAGATACTCCCTGGAGGCAAATAGACCACGCAACAATTTAGCCTCGACCGGCTCAGGAAAGGCCGCTTCCACCACAGCAAGGATCTCGGGCCGGTCATCAGCCCGTTCGCGTCGAATGATCATGGCCCCAGCTTAGCGTCCCGTACCGACACACCTTTTGACTGCGCATCCTGGCAAGAGGCTTCCGCGAACACTTTAAAGTCCGACGCCGGCCATCCCCAGAAGGTGGGGAGAGCCGGCGTCGTTGGTTAGTTAGCAGGAATGACTACTTGGCAGCAGCGTCTTCCTTGACTTCAGCAGCCGGAGCCTCAGCAGCCGGAGCGGCCGGAGCGGCCGGAGCCGGAGCAGCAGGCTTGGGCTTCGGAGTCGCAGCGGCCACGAACGTGGCGCGGGGTGCCTGCAGGTTCTCCAGCTGGGCGAGGTCGCGGCCGGCCAGCATGGTGACGAACCAGTCCATGATCACGCGGAACTTGCGCTCCACGGTGGGCATGGCCAGGCCGTGGTAGCCGCGGTGTGCCAGCCAGGCCAGGGGGCCCTTGAGCTGGATGCCCATGATCTTGGCAACACCCTGCCACTCGCCGAAGCCTGCAACAGCACCGAGGTTCTTGTGCTTGTAGCCCTTCATCGGCTTGTTGAAGCGGCTGGCCCACAGGTTCTTCGCGAGGCGCTTGGCCTGGCGCAGGGCGTGCTGGGCGTTGGGGACGCAGGTGCCGTCCGGCAGTCCGCCGGTGACATCCGGAACAGCGGCAATGTCGCCGGCAGCCCAAGCGTTTTCGATGACGCCGAATTCGCCGGTGATCTGCAGGTTCGTGTTGGTGGAGACGCGGCCGCGGGGTTCCAGCGGGAAGCCGGTGGCGCGGATCATGGGGTTGGCCATGACGCCGGCGGTCCAGATCAGGGTGTCTGCATCGAATTCCTGCGCGACGGTCTTGTCCGGCAGGTTGATCAGCTTGATGCCGTTGCCTTCGGCGTTGTCCAGCGAGGTGTTCAGCAGAACTTCCACGCCGCGGCTGCGGAGGTGCTCCACAACCCAGACGGCCTGCTTTTCAGTGACCTCGGGCATGATGCGGCCCATGGCCTCGACGAGCACGAAGCGCAGTTCGGACTGGTCAACACGGTCGTTGAGCTTGACGGCGGCGCGGGCCATGTCCTCAAGCTCGGCGATGGTTTCGATGCCGGCAAAGCCGCCGCCGACAACCACGAAGGTGAGGGCGCGCTTGCGCACGGCGGGGTCGGGCTCGGTGGAGGCCTGTTCGATGAGCGAGAGCACCTGGTTGCGCAGCGCAACGGCTTCTTCGATGGTCTTCAGGCCGATGCCTGATTCGGCCAGGCCCTTGATGGGGAAGGTGCGCGTGATGGCACCGGCGGCCATGACCACGTCGTGGTAGGGCAGTTCGAACGGGGTGGCACCGTCAACCGGGGCGATGACAGCCGTGCGGTTCTCGTGGTCGATGCTGGTGACGGAACCCTGGATGAGCTCGGTGTGCTTGAGGTGCTTGCGGTGCGAAACCACTGCGTGGCGTGCCTCGATGTTGCCGCCGGCAACCTCGGGCAGGAACGGCTGGTACGTCATGTAGGGCAGGGGATCAACAAGGGTGACGATGCCACCGGACTTTGCGATCTTCTTCTGCAGGTTAAACGCCGTGTAGAGGCCGACGTAACCGCCGCCAACTACAAGGACGCGCGGACGTGCTGAAAAGGTGGGTGTGATTGCCATACCCCCATACTACATTTCTTTGTGAAAACATTCACTAGCTTGTTACTGTGACCCGTAACTCAAATATTTTCACGTACGACGCCGGCACTAGTGTTTGTGTTTGCTGCCTAGCCGAGGGTGCCGGGAGGCTTCGGGGTCAGCTGCTGCTTGCGTCCCAGCGGACGATTCCTTGTCCTTGGCGTCCGCGGGGCCTGTAGCCGAGGCGACAGCCCCGGCGAGAGTCTCTGCTTCTGCACCAGTTCCAGCTCCCGCCTCCGGAACCGCCCGAATCTTGCGCCGCGCCACCAAGAGGTGTGTGCTGCCGGCAGCAAGAATGAGCACCAAGAGTCCGGCTGATCCCAATACCAGAGTCTTTGGCAGGGAGCTATCCAGCTTGCCTCCCTCAACGGCCACCGGCGCGCCCACCTCGGTCAGCGACGGCTTGGGTTGCGGCACGGTGGTTGCAGCCGCGCCGGTGGTGGGCGGGGCAGCCACGCCACGGCGGTGGACGCGGATCCATTCCGAGATGCTGCCCATCGGGTTGGCGGTGACTTCGGGAACCTCCGCCGTCAGTGCAGCTTCAGCGTCAAGAATGCCGTAGCCGTAGATGGCGTTCGGGATGCCCTCTCCCTTGGGTTTGGCCGTTGAGATGATCCGGTTGATAACCTGGGCTGCGCTCATTTCCGGATATTTGGAACGGATCAGCGCCGCCACTCCCGAGACGATGGGGGCGGCACCGCTGGTTCCGCTCCAGCTGGCATAGCCGCCTCCGGGCAAACCGCCAGCCAGATCCTCAGCCGGGGCGCTGACACCAATGCTGATGCCTTGGGAGGAGGAATCGATGCTTGCCGTGCCATCCTTATCCAAACCACCAACGGCCAGGATGCCCGGAATCGTAGCCGGAGCACCGACCTGTTCGCTACCGGATTTCCGGTTTCCTGCCGCGGCAACAATCACCACGTCGTTGGCTTCTGCGTAGGCAAAGGCGTCGTCCCAGCTCTGCGGCCAGGCGGTGGAGGTGCTGCCCAAAGACATGTTGATGACCTTGGCGCCTTGGTCAACGGCCCAGGTCACGGCTGCTGGAATCTGATCGTCAATGTTCTTACCCGACGGGTTTTCAGTGCCAAGCCATACGGAGATGCTCAGCAGTTCGGCCTTGGGGGCAACTCCGATGACACCGTCAGGCCCAGCACCGACGGTTTCCTTGGGCTTGGCTGAACTGCTGGCTTTGGGTGCGCCCGTGGACGGAGTAGCGGTGGGGG
>NZ_JBFBLV010000038.1:0-31233 GCF_040686835.1 Specibacter sp. NPDC078692 | reverse complement strand
TGAGGGTGGTCGATCGCCCACATCACATCCTCGCACGAAGCACCCGCAAGGGGTCCGTCCGGATAGGCATTTCGGAGTGTCCCGCAAGCCGGTCCTTCACCGGGGCATGTGCAGACGACTTCTGAAATTTTCGAAACAGCATTGTTCCGCAGCAACCAGATTCCCGTATAGGGTGCCCGACTTAATGCCCGGTGATGGGGGGCTAAACACTACACTCAAAAACCATGACTGGACTCCTGATTGGATACGCGCGCGTATCCACCAATGACCAAGACCTCACCGCCCAAAAGAATGCCTTGCTTGCCCTGGGGGTGTCACAAGAGCAAACTTTCACCGACCAGGGCCTCACCGGTGCCAACAGGGCTCGTCCTGGGCTCGGGCAAGCACTGGCAGCCTGCCGGGGCGGGGATACCCTCGTGGTGACCAAGCTCGACCGTCTGGCCCGGTCGCTGCGCGATGCCAAGGACATCGTTGATGAACTCACCCGTCGCGAGGTCAAGCTCAGTATCGGTGGTTCCGTCCATGACCCCACCGATCCCGTGGGCAGGCTCCTTTTCAATGTTCTGGCCATGGTGGCCGAATTTGAGGCAGACCTGATCCGTGCGCGAACCCGTGAGGGCATGGCCGTCGCCAAGGCAAAGGGCAAGCTGCGCGGAAAACAGCCCAAGCTCTCCAAAGCACAGGAAACACACCTGGTCTCTGTTCACCGGGCGGGAACACACACCACCGTTGAGATTGCCGAACTCTTCGGAGTAGCCCGTTCCACCGTCTACCGCACCATCAAGCGCGCCGACGACCCCTCATAGATCCTTAGCGTGACTTTCCCTACTGCTCCTCCTCAGGCCCAAATACTGACGATTGCGTCGCACCGCCCCAGGATTACATTCGTTTCTCTAAGTGACAGGTTGGATAACAAGCCCGGCATATCTGGCATTCGAGGCTGAAACGGCGTTGGCCCACCTGATCGCTGTGCTCGGGTCAACGCCCGTTAGCCGGGCCAGAATTGTTGGTGGCAGTTCCTGTGCCAAAGACGCCATCGCTCCGGTCCTGCCCTTTGATGGCGAAATGCCGATTAGCCTCAGTCGTTTGGCCAATGTAACGGCGGCAATGGGATATCCGGAGCGGGATCCCGGTATGAGCCAGATGTTGTCTGTGGTTGGTGCGAAGATTCGAGGTGCTCTGCGGTTTTCATGGGTGGCCATGGCCAATTCCACGATCGCTTCGGGGAGTAGCACCGGTTCCGTTCCCAAGCGAAGGTGGACCGAACCGCCAGAGACGACAATATCTACAAGCTTCAATGCTGCAATTTGCTGTGGCCGTGCACCGAAGAGAAGCACGAGGGAGGCGCTGAATCGGATCGCTGCTGGCAAGGGACATTCCGGATGCAAGATGTAGCTCAGCAGTCGGTGGCGTTCATTTGCGGTCGTTCCGGTAACTCCGAGTGGCGTTCGTGGTGGCCGGCGTATTTCGATTTGGCGTACCAGCTGATTAGTGTGGGCCCATCGGAGGAATTCCTTGACCCGGAATTTTTCGGCCGAACCTGTGGAGCGCCAGCGGTCAACATCGGACTGCGTGAGGGTCTCCAGTGTCCGTTTGCAGGTTTGAAGCCATTCCAAGAGCTCGATGACGAGGCGGAGCTCGCGACGGCAACTCACGGCTAGACTGCCCGGGATCGGTGTCGGCTGCCTCAACAGCCGTCTGAGATGGCGCCATCGAGCGAACTGGATAAACGCCACTTTTATCTTCGGCTCTAGAATCCTTTCCGCACTGGCCACGATCCATTTCTCAAACCGAGCAATGTGATCGTCTCTGCGAGGAAGCAGCCCCGCGTCCACGAGCAAAGCACGAACGGCACGCGTTTCCTGATCGGTTCCAGCCTGGTCTAGGTATTCATGGCTAGGAGACACCTTCAACTCCATGATGGTGGCAAGCAATCTCATGGATGATTTCCTTGAGGCGAGAAGTTTGATGCTTGGTGAGGCTGTTCGTAACACCTCAAAAACGGCTCCGGCTACTGCATTGTCATTGCGCAACTTCACGGGAAGTAGAAGTTCAATCGAATCGTCGGCTGCGCAACGCTCACACAATCCGGCGGCATGGAGCTTTTCGTGCCGTCCACAGCGGTCGCAATCACGAAACGATACAGGGTCCCTCCGATAGCAGTAGTCGCATAGCGGTTTTCCGTTGGCCCGGCTAACGACGATCCGGTACCGCCCGCAATTGGAGCAATCTTCTGGCTTTCGCGAGCAACGACCGCATATGGCTCTTCCCTCAGTGTCACGGGTATTGGCCCGATTGACTGCTCCGCAAACAGCGCAGGGTTCCTTACGGCGTGAGCAGTCGTGGCATTGCGCCATGGGGGTTCCTGCAAAAAGGCACGGCTTCCGTCGTTTGCAGCCGGGACAATAGTCAATGAGCTATTTCGGCCTGCATCTGGTACAGACGGGCCCGTCGGGCCCGTTCCACGAAACAAAGCGCTGTTGCCCACACTCGATGCATGCGGCCATGCGTTCCGGCAGCTTCTTCATACATGTCTGGCACATCCCTGAGCCGTCCTCAGCGTGCAACACCAGGATCTGGAATCGCCCACATTGAGAACAGATTTTTCGTTTGCTTTCGCCGTAGCATCTGGCGCAACAATGCAAGCCCTCGATGATGTTGGGTAGGAGGGCCTCCCGACCGCAACGCCCACACACCACCGGATTCAGAGTCACGCCGACCTCCTTCATTGCGGCATGTAACTTGAGGAAAAGAGCAGATCCCGCTGCGGGACGGTCGAACCACTGCAGCGAATGAACCTCCAATTCCATGGCAACCCTCAGGATAGTGCCCGCATTCCATGTGCGCTTCAGGGCATTCGCCACGGCATCAAGCTGGTTAGCGGTAACGTCGATTTCGCTGCCGATAACTGCTGTTCTGAGCACATTGTCGACGTTCGCCAATTGGCCATCCCAACAGGTCCCGCACCATTCCAGACCGACCACAAGGGCGCGCCGGCAGCGCCATTTTCCACAAGTGGAACACTCGATCCGAACGCGGCGCCCGCGCGTATAGCAAGAAGCGCAGATGCCATGAACTCCCACCCGGGTCCGCAGCATCCGTTCCTCGTGACAGCGATAGCATCGAGTGCGTTTGAGTCTGGTTGCACCAGCTAGTACGAGCTGATCGATGATGCTGCCCAAGCTCGGAGGCATCGTATCGCTCCCAGAGGTCAGGAGACTTTTGTCCTCTTGCAGAACCGCCAGGAGCTCTAGGGCCATCGGCTTCAAAGTGACGGATCCCGCAACAGCCTGGCGAATGAGGCTCCCCTCAAGTCCAGGCTCTACGCGCTGGATGATACCGGCTATAGCATCAAGCGCATCGTCACGATTCATGACCGGGAACTATACGGGCGCGTTTGGGGCGAAACCCAGATGCTCGGAGGAACTCGGCGTTTGCTTCTAACACTTGATCGTCCGTCCCGGTAATAACGGCCGCATGGCTTAGCTCAACGCGCTGGACGAGGTCGTCGGCTGTGCAGTCGAATATGTCCATGAGTGCCACGAGGACATGAAGGTTTAGCCGCTCAGGCTTCTCGGCAGCGAGTCGATAGACCTGGCTGGATGAAAGGTCAATGCCACGTTCTTTCAGTTCATGGATCAGCTTTGACGTAGTGAACATTCCTGCAGCGGCCATGATTTCCCGAAGCCGCCATTCGTAACCGATGATTTTCATTCTGCACCACTTTCTATGTTGGGGTTCGGCAGGAGCTTGGCAAGAGCGTCGTGCATCATCTTGTTCGCGAAATCCCCACTGACGGCCGTGTAAATTGCTGTCGTGGATTGGTAGGCGTGGCCGACCTGTTGCTGGATGAAGACAGGGTCCACCCCTGATTCGACCAGATGCGTCACGTAGCTGTGGCGCAATGAATGTGGCGTTAGGGAATGCTCCATGCCGAGACTGTCTCTGAGTTCTCCAAAAGTTTTGCGTAGCTCTTGAGTGCCTGTTCGTGTGCCTCGTTCGGTGACCCAGAGTGCATTAGAATTTTTCGTGCGCACGTGTGGCCACACGTTTTCTACATAGTCTCGGACTGCGTCCACGGCCCAGGGGTGAAGGGACATGACCGAGCGACGTTTCGGCGCCGACCCGGCGGAAGATTTTCCATAGCGCACCTGCAAGACACCAAACCGTCCGAACTCTGGGGCATGAGGATTCGCATAAAAGTCCGTTTCATCCAGGTGAACGGCCTCGTTGATACGGAGCCCCCATCCGTAAATCACCTTGAGCATGGTGGCATCCCGATAAGCAGGCAGCGCTCCCTTGCGATGTGCGCTCAGGCAGTCCTCAACGATCTGATCGGCCCGGTCCAGGACTTTCTGAATCTCTTCCCGGGACATTGGCCGGCGGCCTGGCAGTCCCTCGTAATCCTGCAAATGGGCAACAGTGTTCCATTCGTGGCACACCTGCACGGGATGCATGCCGAACCTCGACATGCATTCTTCAACCCAGCCATAGTGTTCTGAACACAGGTAGCTGCAGAATGCCTTGATTGAGTATTGGTACATCCGAATGGTGGTCGGCGCAAATTTTTTGACGGCCACGAGATGCAGCATCCATTCATCGAAGTCGCCGGCCGTCCACGTCCAGGGCCACTCATTGGTGAATGATTGAAACTTCAGAATCTGTCCGACAGTACTCCGAACAGATAATTCCTTCAGATTTCGCCCACCTCGCTGGCGCATCTGCCACCCTTCAACCATGGCAGCGAATACTGCTTCCTTCTCATTGAGGAAGGACACTCCGGGAGGAAGCGACAGAGAGGCGAAGCCCGGCGGGACACCAGCTATGACCACGTTCCCCTCCCGTCTAATACATTATTCATGCATTAGACGGGAAATATTTGGTGTTGTCTAGAGCTTTTCACTCTTTTCATCCTGCAAATTTTGAGCCAAAATGGCATTAACAGCCCATTCACCGGCTGGCAATTCTCGTTTAACGGAAAAGCAGCGACTAAACGTGGTGCAGACACCGGGTAACAACGCCCCACACCGAAACGTCACCGCTCAATGCAACCACCTCGGCGGTCGCCGGGGACGTGCTTTGGGCGGACTGGGTGGCGAGGAAGGTGACGCCGTCGTGCTTCATGAGGCGGCGGATCAACAATTCACCCTCGACGACGGCCACCACCACCGATCCGTCGCGCGGAGTCAGCGCCCTGTCAACGATGATCTCGTCACCGCTGGCTATCCCGGCACCGGCCATGGAATCTCCGGCCACGCGCATAACGAAGGTGCTGGTGCGGTCGCGAATGAGGTGGCGATTGAGGTCGATGCCGCCATCAAAATAGTCGCGGGCGGGCGAGGCAAAACCGGTCGGGTCCGTACTCGGCGGCTTGCGGGCCGCCGGATCCACTCCAAACACACCACCACCGCCTAGTACAAAGATTCGAGACTTTAGCATAGCACTGGCGGCCGCCGCCCGGCCTGGGTGGTTAGGTCAGGATGATGACGTCGAGGGTGCGTGGTCCGTGGACGCCTTCGACGCGTTCGAGTTCGATGTCGCTGGTGGCGCTCGGGCCGCTGATCCAGGTTTGTGGGCGGGTTGCTTCGAGGCGGGCGATGGCTTCGGGGAGCACTTCTACGATGTCTGTTGCTTGGAGGATGCAGATGTGCCGGTCCGGGACGAGGGAGATGACGCGTCGGCCTTGATCCTCGCTCCCGTCGAGCATGATGGTGCCGGTTTCTGACACGGCCGTCGCAGCAGCGGTGACGACGGCGTCGATCGTGTCGAGTTCAGCGGTAGTGAGCGGGTTCCCGGGAGCGTCAACATGAATCCTCAGCGCCCCCTCCCCGTCTACCGTGGTGGGGAGGGCTGTGAGCCAGGCCGGGTCTAGTCCGTGCGGGACCACAATCGAGGTACTGCCGGTGAGGAGTTCTGCGAGCCGTGCGGCCACGTCGGGAGCGGGTGTGAGGAACACGTTTGCTTTGTAATCCACCAGCCGGTCCACGAGCTGGCCCAGGCGCTGCGCCGCGGTCATGTTCGAGCTGCGGCGGTAGTCACGCGGCACGACCGGGGTGGGTGGCTGATCCCGCAGGGCCGATGCGATGCGATTCATGATGTCCTCGCGGGCGCTCATGCCTGCTCCCCTTCCGGGCTGTTATCAGTACTGCTGTTTAAGGTGGTGCTTGAGGTACCCGTGCCAGGTACGACGGCGGCACCTGGCTGATGATCTTTAGCCCACCATTGACGGAACGACTGGCTCGGCGGGGCCGGGATATCCCTACTTTGCGTCCAGCCGCCAGCGATCCCGGGGAGTTTCTTGATGACTTTGGCGCGCCCAGCGACCAGCTTGCCTAGGGGCAATCCCTTTTCTAGCAGGGCCAGGTGTGAGCCCTTGGAGAACGCCCACTCAGCGCCCTTCATCATCAAATCCATCTGGGAGGGGACCTTGATCGTGGCGCGTTTGGAATCAACGTCTTCGCCGCGCAAATGGACCAGAATTTCGGGGATGTTAATCTTCACCGGGCAGGCGTCAAAACACGCCCCACACAAGGACGAAGCATAGGGCAGGGAGTTGTTTTCCTCGCTCTTAATCCCCGTCATCAACGGTGAAAGAACCGCACCAATCGGTCCAGGATAGGTGGAACCATAAGCGTGGCCACCGGTACGTTCATACACGGGACACACATTCATACACGCCGAACAACGGATACAGTTCAACGCAGTACGCCCGTATTCATCAGCAAGAGCGGCCGTACGCCCGTTATCCAACATGACCAAGTGCACGTTCTGCGGCCCATCCCCAGGAGTAACACCAGTCCACAACGAGGTATACGGGTTCATCCGTTCACCCGTGGAAGACCGCGGCAGCAACTGCATAAACACTTCCAAGTCCTGCCACGACGGCAGCAACTTCTCAATACCCATGACCGTGATGAGAGTTTCCGGCAGCGTCAGACACATCCGCCCGTTACCCTCGGACTCCACCACCGTCAACGTCCCCGTATCAGCCAAACCAAAATTCGCACCCGAAACCGCGACCTTCGCGGAAAGGAACTTCTTACGCAGGTGAGTACGTGCAGCCTCAGCCAAACGAGCCGGATCATCGCTCAAGAGAGGATCCACCACAGGCATCTCGCGCAAGAAAATCTCCCGGACCTGACTGCGGTTCTTATGAATCGCCGGGACCAGAATATGGCTCGGCTTGTCATGATCCAACTGCACAATCAACTCAGCCAGATCCGTTTCAAAAGCCGCAATGCCCTGCTCTTGAAGATACTCATTCAAACCGATTTCCTGGGTGGCCATCGACTTGACCTTGACCACCTCAGACTCCCCCGTTGCCCGGATCAGAGAAGTAACAATCTCATTAGCTTCTTGAGCATCCCGGGCCCAGTGAATAATGCCACCCCGGGCGGTGAAGTTCGCCTCGAACTGCTCCAACAATGCCGGCAGATTCGCCATCGTCGCGTCCTTGATAGCACTGCCCGCATCACGCATGTCTTCCCAATCAGGAAGCTCAGCAACAACCTTCAACCGCTTATCCCGAATCGTATGCGTCGCGTGGCCCAGATTAGCCCGCAACTGCTCATTGCCAAGTTCCCGGTGCGCGGCCTTCGGGAACGGCTCGGTCGCATTGAGGTTACCGTGACCAAAAACAGGCAGCGACGGCATACCCAAAAAAGTATTACTACTCATCGCTTACTCCCCGCCAATGTGATCTCACCGGTAACTGATACCGGGTTTTCAAGAGTGCTCGCCAAAATCTCCGCGAAATGCAGGGTGCCTACCTCACTGCCCTGACGGGACAACCCACCACCAATGTGCAACAAACAACTCGCATCCCCACCAGAACACAACTGCGCACCCGTGCCGCAAATATTCGCCGCCTTATCAGCATTCATCGCGGCAGAAACATCAGCATTCTTCATCGAAAACGTCCCACCAAAACCACAACACTGATCAGCCTGAGGCAACTCCACCATCTCAATACCACCCACACTCGCCAGCAAATTCAACTGCCGATCCTCCAGACGCAACAACCGCATCCCATGGCAACTCGGATGATACGTAACCTTATGCGGAAAGTACGAACCCAACTGTTCAGCCGCGTTCGTGATGCCCAGAACATCCGTCAAGAGTTGTGAGAGTTCATACGTCCTAGCCCCCACCGCCGCGGCCCGGGCCTCCAACGCCGCATCACCACAACGACGGGCCACCAACTCATGCTGATGCTTCACACTCGCCACACACGAACCAGACGGCGCCACAGCAACGTCATAGTCATCCGTATCAAAAGCCTCAACATGATTAGCCACAACAGCACGGGCTTCCTTGAAATAACCCGAATTCACATGCATCTGACCACAACAAGCCTGCCCGGAAGGGAACACCACCTCATGCCCCAACCGCTCCAACAAAGACACAGTAGCCCGAGCAGTCCGCGGATACATCGCATCAACAATGCAAGTAGCAAAAAGCGCAATTTTCATGGGACCAGCTTTCGGCAGTAAAAATCAAGTATGTGGTCTGACCATACCCCTCATCGGAGCCACTGTCTAGTAAAAAAGTTCATCACTTGTGAGACGGGCCACGTGAATTGTGAAATCTAGCCACACCCGGCTGGTCCAATCACAATGACCAGACGGCGCCACCCGCTCACGGCCAACAACGACTAGGAACTGGAGCTACCCTGAGCGTGATGCCGGGAAGGACGTGGGCCCGTGGCAGGATGGAACGGTGACTGACAAAAAGGAAAAAGCTCCCGGGGCGCGCGCCTACGAGGCTGTCTTGGCGAGCATCGAGACTGAACTGAGGACCGGACGACTAAAGATCGGCGACCGCCTCCCGGGGGAACGCATCCTCTCAGAGCAGCACGGGATCTCGCGAGCCTCAGTGCGAGACGCCATCCGCATCCTAGACGTCATGGGACTCGTGCGCACAGCCACCGGATCAGGGCCGAACTCCGGAGCGGTGCTGATCTCCAACCCCGCGGCGGGGCTATCCTCGACCCTGCGTCTACACGTGACGAGCCAACACCTGCCTGTGGCCGATATTGTGGAGGCACGCATCCTCATGGAATCGTGGGCCACCTCGAAGGCCGCGAGTGAGATGCCAATCAACGAACCGTCTCTGGACCGAGCCCAGGAGCTACTGTCCTTAATGGACGACCCTACTCTTGACCGCGAGGCCTTCCACGACCTTGACTCGCAGTTTCATGTCCTCCTCAGCACCATGGCCGGCAACGCCGTAGTTTCCGCGATGATGGAATCTCTGCGCCTCTCCATCATGGATTATGTACGTAATTCCGTCACGACGGATGATCAATGGCTTCCCGTTGCAGAAACTCTGCGGGCCCAGCACCACGGCATCCTTGACGCCGTCACGGCCCGCAACGGCGAGCTGGCGGGACGGCTGCTGAGAGAGCACATCGAGTGGTTCTTCCTCGAAAATGGCAGCTAACCCACGGCAATCTCAGCTGCTTTTTGCGCTCGAACTCAGCAAATTTGGCTACCGCGTTACAGGAAGTCATCACAATAAGGTGAAGAGGCTCACATTTGGCGGGAAATTTACGTTAGACTATGGTGGTCCGACCACAGAGGTCTGACCACAAATCTTAGTTACCCCTCGACGTGGAGGAACCTCATGGACCAATTCACCCCCAGCACCGCCCCTGTGCTCAACAGCGTTGCCTGGTCGGCCATCGTCGCCTTGCTGCCGCTGCTGACCTTTTTCATACTGCTCGCCGTTGTCAAAACCCGGGCACACGTTGCTGGCTGGTTTGCGCTCCTTGTGGCACTGATCGTCGGCATCGTTGCCTTCCAAATGCCCACCGGCTTGGCACTCCTGTCTGCAAGCCAAGGTGCGGTCTTTGGCGCCTTCCCCGTGCTGTGGATCGTCATCATGGCAGTCTGGCTCTACCAGGTCACAGTGCTCAGCGGGCGGTTCGAGGACCTTCGCCGTGTCTTTGACGTGATCGGCAAGGGCGATGTGCGCCTGCAGGCAGTCCTCGTCGCGTTCTGTTTCGGCGGATTGTTGGAAGCCCTTGCAGGGTTCGGGGCTCCAGTGGCGATCACCGCCACCATGCTCCTGGCGCTCGGTCTGCCCCCGTTGCGGGCTGCGGCCGCCGTGCTAGTTGCCAATACTGCTCCTGTTGCCTTCGGCGCCATGGCAATCCCGATCACCACCGCCGCTAACCTTACGGGGCTGCATGCAACGGACATTGCCTCAATCGTTGGGCGCCAAGCTCCGCTGCTGGCAACGTTCGTACCGCTGATTCTGCTGTTCATTCTCGACGGTCGCAGGGGCCTCAAGGACTGCTGGCCGGCCGCGCTGGTTGTCGGTTTCTCTTTCGCAATAACCCAGTTCCTCTGCTCGAACTACTTCTCCTACGAACTCACCGACATCGTGGCCTCGCTCGTGGGACTCGGCGCTGCCGTAATCTTCTTCCGGTTCTGGACGCCCAAGGGTAGTGAAGCCGCACGCGAACGTCTCAGCGTGGCCTCCGCCGAGGCAGACTCAGAGACATCAGTCTCAAGCACCTCACGCGGCGGTTCAAAGACTAAGACCGCTGCCGTCAGTGCCGATACTGCTGCTGACCGTTTGACGCCGGCGCGTACGTGGTTCGCCTTGTTCCCCTATTTCCTCGTGATCGTCGTTTTCGGTATCGCGAAGCTGTGGAAAGTGGGTGTGGATGTGCCCGCATTCCTGGCCACCACCGATATTAAGATTCCCTGGCCCATCCTGCATGATGCTCTGGTGGATTCGGCAGGAAAACCGCTGTCCGCTACCGTCTACTCCTTCCAGTGGCTCTCCACTCCCGGTACCTTGCTGTTGATCACCGGGCTGATTGTCGCCTTCGTGTACTCGAAGAACGATGAGGATGGTCGCTACCCAATCACCGTGGGCAACGCAGTGGCGGAAATTGGGCGCACCGTCTACCGGATGCGTTGGGCTGGGACCACCATCATTACCGTCCTCGCACTGGCGTATGTCATGAACTTTTCCGGGCAGACAATCTCTATCGGCACCTGGTTGGCCGGCACGGGGACGTTCTTTGCGTTCCTTTCACCCGTCCTCGGGTGGATCGGCACTGCCGTCACCGGTTCCGATACCTCCGCCAATGCTCTGTTCGGCAAGCTGCAGCAGACCGCTGGCATCCAGGCCGGGATCGACCCGAACCTTCTCGTGGCAGCGAACACTTCCGGTGGCGTCGTTGGGAAGCTCATCAGCCCGCAGAACCTGGCCATCGCCGCCACGGCCGTTGGCTTGGAAGGCCAGGAATCGGTCATTCTGCGCAAGGTCGTTGGTTGGAGCATAGGCCTGCTGCTGATCCTCTGCACGCTTACCTACCTGCAGTCCACCCCCATCTTGGGCTGGATGCTGCCGTAGTTTCAGGTTTTCCTAACGGGGATTGCTACTTGGGATTAACCTAATGGGGAGTGTGCGGGCCACCGGCCCGCACACTCCCCATTTCATTTTCTTCAGTCAGGGAGCCGCGTCCGGCCGGGCCCCTGTGGGTCTGAGAGTGCCCCTTTAGCGTGCGGCGAGGAGGGAGGCGGCTTCTTGGCGGGTGTGGCCGGAATCTTCGATGCCTTCAGCGATGTGGGCGAGGTGTTCGGGGATGTCCCGACCCTTCTTGCGCATGGCGGTGGCCCAGAGGCGTCCGGCACGGTAGGAAGAACGCACCAAGGGTCCGCTCATGACGCCCAGGAAACCAATCTCTTCCGCCTCGGTCGAGAGCTCCAGGAACTCCTGGGGTTTGACCCAACGATCCACCGGAAGGTGGCGCTCGGAAGGGCGCAGGTACTGAGTGATGGTGATCAAGTCCGTGCCAGCATCATGAAGGTCCTGCAACGCGACGGAGATTTCCTCACGCGTCTCACCCATACCCAGAATCAGGTTGGACTTGGTGACCATGCCCTGATCCCGGCCCTGCGTCAAAACATCCAAGGAGCGTTCGTACCGGAAGGCCGGGCGGATGCGCTTGAAGATCCGTGGCACGGTCTCCACATTGTGCGCGAAGACCTCGGGCTTGGACTCACAGATCGCGGTGATGTGTTCGGGCTTGCCCGAGAAGTCCGGGATCAACAATTCCACCCCCGTGTTCGGGTTCAGTTCATGAATCTTGCGGACCGTTTCGGCGTACAACCACACACCCTCATCGGCCAGATCATCACGGGCCACACCCGTAACCGTGGCGTAGCGCAGATTCATCTTCACTACCGAGCGGGCCACCTTCGTGGGCTCAAACCTGTCGATCGGGGACGGCTTGCCCGTATCAATCTGGCAGAAATCACAGCGCCTGGTGCATTCAGAACCACCAATGAGGAACGTGGCTTCACGGTCTTCCCAGCACTCAAAAATATTCGGGCACCCCGCCTCTTCACACACCGTGTGCAGCCCCTGGCCCTTGACCAGATTCTTCATCGCGATGAACTCCGGGCCCATCTCGACCTTCGTCTTCATCCACTCAGGCTTACGCTCCACCGGAACAGCAGCATTACGCTGCTCAATCCGCAACAACTTACGTCCCTCAGGTACCAACGTCATGAAAGTTCTCCTTCTAGCCGCGCATGCTTTTTAGTCACACAAACTGCTGCTTGATCTAGCATTCCACCACGTTGACGGCGAGTCCGCCCATGGCCGTTTCCTTGTACTTGGAGGACATGTCGCGTCCAGTTTCACGCATCGTGACGATGACCTCGTCGAGGGACACACGGTGTTGACCATCGCCCCACAGCGCCATTTTTGCCGCATTGATGGCCTTGGCCGCCGCAATGGCGTTGCGTTCGATGCACGGAATCTGCACGAGCCCGCCAATGGGATCGCAGGTCAGTCCGAGGTTGTGCTCCATGGCAATTTCGGCGGCATTCTCCACCTGTTCCGGCGTGCCACCCATGACCTCAGCCAGTCCCGCAGCCGCCATCGACGACGCCGAACCCACCTCACCCTGGCAGCCCACCTCTGCCCCGGAAATGGAGGCTTGTTCCTTGTAGAGGACACCGACAGCCCCGGCTGCGAGCAGGAATTTAACCACGACGGCGTCAATCGCCTCTTGCGATGCGTTGTGCATCCCGTCAATGTAGTGAGTTGCATAGAACATGACAGCCGGAATGATGCCTGCTGCACCATTGGTCGGCGCCGTCACCACGCGGCCGCCGGAAGCGTTTTCCTCGTTGACGGCCAGGGCCACCAGGTTGACCCACTCCTGCCAGAACTTCGGGTCCCGGTCGGGATCCTCCGTACGGAGGCGTTCGTGCCAGGCTGGAGCTCGCCGTCGAACGTTCAAGCCTCCGGGCAGCAAACCTTCGCGAGCAAGAGATGCATCCTTGCACTGCTCCATGACATCGCGAATGTGCAAAAGCCCGTCACGGACCTGCTCCTCGCTGCGCTCCACGAGCTCGTTGGCCAGCATGACGTCGCTGAAGTTCCCGCCAGCGGTGGCACAATGCTTGAGCAGTTCTGCCGCCGTGCGGAAAGGGTAGGGCAAAAGAGCTTTAGATGATTCCAGCTCGGCGACGGCTTCCTCCACCGCGCCTTCGCGAATGATGAACCCACCACCGACTGAGAAGTAAGTGGCCTCATGGAGCACGTCACCGGAAGCGTCACTGACATGGAGCTTCATGCCGTTAGTGTGACGGGGCAAAATGGTCAGTGGATGCAAGATGATGTCATCGGCACCGTAAGCCAGCGGAACGGTTCCGCCAAGCAGCAAAGGCTCACCGGCGGCAAAGGCGGCCAGACGAGCATCAACTTCCTCGGGGAGAATCAGCTCCGGTTCGCGGCCTTCCAGTCCCAGCAGCACAGCTGTCATGGTCCCGTGGCCGCGGCCGGTGGCGGCCAACGATCCGTACAGGTCCACGCGGACGGCGGCTATGCGCTCCAGCAGGTGCTTTTCGTTCAGCTCCTGGGCGAAGGCAGCAGCGGCCCGCATGGGACCTACTGTGTGGGAACTGGACGGACCGATCCCCACTGAAAACAAGTCAAAAACGCCAACAGACATGTGAGTACCTCACTCAAGTGCACATACTACTCCGAAGGCAATCCCGCCGGAGGGCTGGGCGCACCATGACGGTGAAAGCCCAACCAGTCCCCTGGGGTGGCCGTCGTCCAAGACGGCCACCCCAGGGGTTGAGTGTCCCGTTAGGACAGATTCGCCACTGACGGGTATAACGGATGCGCTGCGGCCAGAACCTCAACGCGAGCACGCAAGGCTGACAGGTCAGCTGATGCGTCGGCAATGAGCGCCTCGGCAATGATGTCAGCTACCTCGACAAAGGCTGCCTCGCCAAATCCGCGAGTAGCCAGTGCCGGGGTGCCAATACGCAGGCCGGAGGTGACCATGGGCGGACGCGGATCAAACGGCACAGCGTTGCGGTTGACGGTGATGTCGATCGCGGCCAAACGGTCCTCGGCCTCCTGGCCGTTGAGCTCACAGTTGCGCAGATCAACCAGCACCAGGTGAACATCGGTTCCACCGGAAATCACTGAGATTCCCTTGGCGGCAACATCGGCTTCCATGAGCCGCTTGGCCAGGATGGCCGATCCGGCCAGAACGCGTTCCTGGCGTTCCTTGAACTCGGGTGTGCCCGCGATCTTGAACGCCACTGCCTTACCGGCGATGACGTGTTCCAGGGGGCCTCCCTGCTGTCCGGGGAACACTGCCGAGTTAATCTTCTTGGCGATGTCGGCGTCGTTGCTCAGGATGATGCCACCGCGCGGACCAGCCAAGGTCTTGTGGGTGGTGGAGGTGGTGACATGTGCGTGCGGCACCGGTGAGGGGTGCAGCCCGGCAGCTACCAGACCGGCAAAGTGTGCCATATCCACCATGAGGTAGGCCCCCACCAGATCCGCGATGCGGCGGAATTCGGCGAAGTCCAGCTGGCGGGCATAAGCGGACCAGCCAGCAACAATGAGTGCCGGCTTGTGCTCGAGGGCCAGGCGCTCAACCTCTGCCATGTCCACCTGATGGGTGTCTTCACGAACCTGGTACGGCACCACGTTGTACAGGCGGCCGGAGAAGTTAATCTTCATGCCGTGCGTGAGGTGGCCACCGTGAGCCAAGTTCAGGCCCATGATGGTGTCGCTGGGCTTGATCAGTGCATGCATGACCGAGGCGTTGGCCTGGGCACCTGAGTGCGGCTGTACGTTTGCATACTCGGCACCGAACAAAGCCTTGACGCGGTCAATGGCCAACTGCTCAATGACATCCACGTGCTCGCAACCGCCGTAGTAGCGGCGTCCCGGGTAGCCTTCTGCGTACTTGTTGGTCAGGACGGAGCCCTGAGCCGCCATGACAGCCGCCGCGGTGTGGTTTTCCGAGGCGATCATTTCCAGCCCGCTGCGCTGGCGTGCCAGTTCGGCATCAATCTGTTCCGCAACTGCCGGATCAAGCTCTGCCAGCGTCGCGTCCAGGCTCGGTGAAACTACCTGGACAAAGTCCACTGCAGATCCTACGCCGCTCACAGCTCGCCGCCATTGGCCGCTGCGTACTCTTCTGCACTGAGCAGCGGTCCATCGGACTCAACGTCCACCTTGAACAACCAGCCGGCTCCGTAAGGATCGGAGTTGATGATGGCGGGATCCTCAATGGCACCGGAGTTGGTCTCTGTCACCACACCGGTTACGGGTGAGTACAAATCCGAGACGGACTTTGTTGATTCAATCTCGCCACACACTTCACCGGCGGTGACAGTGGCGCCTACCTCAGGCAGGTCCACGTACACAATGTCGCCGAGGGCGTCGGCGGCTACGGCTGAGACGCCAATAGTGGAGGGACCGGAACCATCAGCGGCGATCCACTCATGCTCGGCGGAGTACTTCAGTTCAGGAGCTACTTTGCTCATGGGGAAAAACCTTTCAGGGGAAGTGAGGGTGACGCTCGGGATAAGGCGACAGGGCCGGTGCGCAGCGATGGTGGGGGCTGGCGGCGTGGTGGGCGCCGCCGCGGACACACCGACGAAGTCGTGTGTGGCGCGGTGCGGGCACCAGCCCCCATCTCGCGAGAGCACCGGCTCTCCGTCGTGAAACTATTTTTGGCGCTTGTAAAAAGGCAGTGCAACTACTTCAAAGGGCTCAGCCTTGCCGCGCAGGTCAACATCGAGCTGCGTGCCAACTTCGGCATGTGCCACATCAACGTAGGCCAGGGCTACGGGGTAACCAAGGGTGGGGCTGGGCTGGCCTGAGGTGACTTCGCCAATGACAGCGCCGTCCTTCATAACGGAGTAGTGGCCGCGGGCTGCGCGCCGGCCCAGACCCTTCAAGCCCACGAGCTTACGGCCAGACGTGACGCCGTCGCCCGATTCCTTAATGGCGGCCAGTGCGGCCTTGCCGACGAAGTCGCTTTCCTTGGCCAGCGAAACCACCGGACCCATACCGGCTGAGTAGGCGTGACCCGATACGGAGAGCTCGTTGCCGTAGAGGGGCATGCCAGCTTCCAGACGCAGGGAGTCCCGGCTTGCCAGACCGGCAGGGACCAGGCCCTGATCTGCGCCGTTCTCCATCAGTACCTGCCACAGGGCTACAGCATCAGCGTTGGGGACATAGATTTCAAAGCCGTCTTCACCCGTGTAGCCGGTGCGGGCCAGCAGCAGATCCTGACCGTTGATGCTCACGTAGGCAGCTGCGTAGTACTTCATCTCGGTCACGAGAGCTTGCTGGTCTTCCGGTACCAGCGTCAGCAAAATGGCTGCTGCGTTAGGTCCCTGCACGGCAACCAAAGAGGTTTCCATGGTGACGTCTTCGACCACGACATCGAAGCCGGCGGCGCGTTCAACCAACAGTTTTGCAACGGTGGCTGCGTTGCCTGCGTTGGGTACCACGAGGAACTTCTCATCGCCGAGGCGGTAAGAAATCAGGTCGTCCACAATGCCGCCGTCGACGTTGCAGATTAGCGAATACTTGGCCTTACCCACGGCCACAGCGGAAAGCTTGCCGGCCAGGGCGTAGTCCAAGAACGCGGCAGCATCGGCACCGGTGACCCAGACTTCGCCCATGTGGGAGAGGTCAAAGAGGCCGGCAGCCTTGCGTACGGCGTGGTGTTCTGCGAGTTCGGAAGAGTACTTCAACGGCATCTGCCAGCCACCAAAGTCGGTGAACGAGGCCCCGGCCTTCTGGTGCTCGCCGTAAAGGGAAGTGTAGTTCTCAGTCATGGGAATTCCTTTGCGGTGGTGGTTAGTCTTCGAAATCTTCGATGGGCGGGCAGGAGCAGACCAAGTTGCGGTCACCGGCTGCGCCGTCAATGCGGCCGACCGGCGGGAAGTACTTGTCCTGGCGCAGCGCAGCCACAGGGAACACAGCCTGTTCGCGGGAGTAGCCGCGGTCCCAATCTGAGTTCACGACGGCAGCAGCCGTGTGAGGTGCATTGCGCAGCGGGCTGTCATCGAGTGTGAACGTCCCCTCGGCTACCTGATCGATTTCCTGGCGGATGCTGATCATGGCGGTGATGAAGCGGTTGATCTCAGCCAAGTCTTCGGACTCGGTGGGCTCCACCATGAGGGTGCCGGATACGGGGAAGGACAGCGTGGGTGCGTGGAAGCCGTAGTCGATGAGGCGCTTGGCCACGTCTTCGGCGCTCACACCGGTCTTTGCCGTCAGATCGCGCAGATCCAAGATGCACTCGTGGGCCACCAGGTCACCGGCGCCGGTGTACAGCACCGGGTAGTGCTCGTTCAGCTGCGAGGCAATGTAGTTTGCCGCCAACAGCGCAGACTTGGTCGCTTCGGTCAGACCCTTGGCGCCCATGAGCTTCACGTAAGCGTAGGAGATGGGCAGTACGCCGGCGGAACCGAAGCGTGTAGCCGAGATCGGCACACCGGTCCCCTCGATCGTGCCGGAAGCGTTGGCATCGCCGGGCATGAACGGAGCCAGGTGCGCCTTGGCTGCAACCGGGCCAACACCGGGGCCGCCACCACCGTGCGGGATGCAGAAGGTCTTGTGCAGGTTCAGGTGGCTGACGTCGCCGCCGAACTTACCGGGCTGAGCCAAACCAACCAGAGCGTTGAGGTTGGCACCGTCAACGTACACCTGACCGCCAGCTGCGTGGACGGCGTCGCACACATCTGTCACATCGGCGTCGTACACGCCGTGCGTGGACGGGTAGGTGATCATGATGGCCGAGAGCTGATCCTTGTGCTTCTCAATCTTGGCCGTCAGGTCAGCGTGGTCAATGGTGCCGTCCGTTGCGGTAGCGACAACAACAACCTTCATGCCAGCCAGCACAGCCGAGGCTGCATTGGTGCCGTGAGCCGACTGCGGAATGAGGCAGATGGTGCGCTGGGCGTCGCCACGGGAGAGGTGGTAGCCGCGGATCGCCAGCAGGCCAGCGAGCTCACCCTGCGAACCAGCGTTGGGCTGAATGGAGACCTGATCGTAGCCGGTGATTTCGGCCAGATCGGCTTCCAAGCCACCGATCAGTTCACGCCAGCCAACAGTCTGTGAATCCGGTGCGAAGGGGTGGATGGAGGCAAACCCGGGCCATGACATGGCTTCCATCTCAGCCGTTGCGTTGAGCTTCATGGTGCAAGAGCCCAAGGGAATCATGGTGCGGTCAAGCGCCAGGTCGCGGTCGCTGAGGCGGCGGATGTAACGCAGCATCTGCGTTTCGGAGCGGTGCGTGTTGAAGACCGGGTGGGTTAGGAAGTCCGAGACGCGCACGGTGTCAGCGGGCAATGCGAAATCTGAGCTGCTGCCCGCATCCGTGCCGTCTCCTGCCGGTGCGGCACCAAACACGGCGGCAACGCGGGCCACAAGGTCCGCCGTCGTGGTTTCATCGACGGAAATACCGACGTGATCGGCGTCGATGGGACGCAAGTTGATGCCGTCGCGCTCGGCGATGGCGACCAGTGCGTTGGCGCGGCCCGGAGCACGCACCGTGAGGGTGTCGAAGAAGGAGTCATTGACAAGCTCGACGCCGGATCCCTGCAGTGCCGCTGCCAAGGTGCGGGCGTGCCCGTGGACGGTTTCGGCAATGGCCTTCAGACCGGAGGGGCCGTGGTAGACGGCGTACATGGAAGCCACGATAGCCAGCAATGCCTGTGCAGTACAGATGTTGGAGGTGGCCTTCTCGCGGCGGATGTGCTGCTCGCGAGTCTGCAATGCCAAGCGGTACGCCGGCAAACCGGTGTTGTCCTTGGAGACACCCACGATGCGGCCGGGCAGTGAACGCTCCATGCCGTTGCGGACAGCCATGTAAGCGGCGTGCGGTCCACCGAAGAACAGCGGAACACCGAAGCGCTGGGCAGTTCCGACGGCGATGTCGGCGCCCTGCTCACCGGGAGGGGTGATCAGCGTCAGCGCGAGCAGATCGGCGGCAACTGTGACCAGTGCGCCCTGTTCCTTGGCGGCGGCGATGACAGGTGCGTGGTTGAAGACGCGGCCGGAGACGCCGGGCTGCTGGAGAACGACGCCGTTGATGGCGCCTTCTGGCAGACCTAGGGAAAGATCGGCAACCTCAACCTCAAAGCCGAGGGCTTCGGCGCGGCCCTTGACGATGGCGATGGTCTGCGGCAGCAGATCCGAGTCCAAAACGGTCTTGGCCTCGCCAGCTCCCTTGGTCTTGTTGGAGCGACGCATGAGCAGGACTGCTTCGGCGACGGCTGTCGCTTCATCGAGCAGCGATGCGTTGGCAACGGGTAGGCCGGTCAGGTCGCTGACCATGGTCTGGAAGTTCAGCAGGGCTTCGAGGCGGCCCTGGGAGATTTCAGGCTGGTACGGCGTGTAGGCCGTGTACCAGGCGGGAGCTTCAAGGATGTTGCGCATGATCACCGGTGGCGTCACGGTGTCATAGTAGCCCTGGCCGATCATCTGCACGGCCATTTTGTTCTTGGCTGCGAGCCCTCGGAGCTGACTCAGAACTTCAACTTCACTCAGCGCCGATTGCAGTGCCAGCGGCTTGCTCTGGCGAATGGAATCCGGAACGGCCGTATCAACGAGCGAATCGACACTGTCATAGCCAATGGCTTTGAGCATGGAATCAACATGCGATTGTTCGCGGGCACCAATGTGTCGGTCGGCAAACACGCTAGGAAGAGATTGAATCGTCAAGGGGAACTCCAAGGTACGGCCGGGCGAAAGCGTCGGCATGAGTGGGGTTCCTCCCCGCTCTGTCTTGGACCTGAGAGATTCCGCAGATTTGTGATCCGCTTTGCACCGTCGGTGAACCGGATTAATCCGGCTGCTTTCCAGAGTTGCCTCGCCATGACGGTACGGGGGCCTGAGAGATTCCTGGGGAGGATTTGCTCCTACGGCGCCTCACACATTGCTGGGAGGACTCTCCCGCCACGGTTCAAAAGGCATATTCAAATGTAGGTGATTCTCGGCACACACTACCCGATGGCTCGCACTTAGTGCAACTCCTCCGTCCGAGCCGTCGCCGCTTCGTGTCCGAGTCAGGCACTTCAGCGGTTCCACCAAGTCGCCCCATCAAGGAGGCCTCCTTGATGGCCGCGGCGGCCCCATTTCCTGCCGTTCCGGACGACTTTCTGGATACGTCTTGCACATGGCCCAAAGTTCAGGCTAATCTGTGACTCGCGTCACCCATTTTTATTTTAAGTTTTTGCAGTGCCTATGATCCGCGGCGGGAGAGTCCTCCCAGCGATATCGGTAGGCGCCGAAGGAGCAAACCCTCCCCGGGAATCTCTCAGGCCCCTGTACCGCCACGGCTAGGCAACTCTGGAAAGCAGTCCGGGAAACGGACTCACCGACGGTGCAAGCGTTCACTATTTTTTAGAAACGCGAAAACTCTCAGGTCCCATACAGAGTGGGGAGGAAAAAATCTTCGTGGTGCTCCATGCCACCTGAACGAAGGAATTCCTTTGACTACTCGCCATACCGCGCCCCTCTCGGACGAGCCACCCCAGCTCGAGCGCCAACTCAGCAACCGCCATATTCAGCTCATTGCCATTGGTGGTGCCATTGGAACCGGTTTGTTTATGGGTTCCGGAAAAACCATTTCCGCGGCCGGACCGTCGGTGATCTTTGTGTACATGATCATCGGATTCATGCTGTTCTTTGTCATGCGAGCCATGGGTGAACTGTTGCTCAGCAACCTCCATTACAAGTCTTTTAGCGACTTTGCCGCAGACTTGCTGGGCCCCTGGGCCGGCTTCTTCACCGGCTGGACGTACTGGTTCTGCTGGGTTATCACAGGCATCGCTGACGTCATCGCGATCGCCGCCTACTCAGATGTCCTTTTGCCGGGCATTCCCTTGTGGATCCCCGGTGTGGTCACCGTAGGAATCTTGCTGATCCTAAACCTGACCACGGTGAGGGCCTTCGGTGAGACAGAGTTCTGGTTTGCCCTCATCAAAATCATTGCCATTGTGGCTCTGATCGGGGTGGGCCTATTCATGATCTTTAGCCGTTTCCAGTCTGATTCTGGAACAGCAAGCTTCACGAACCTGTGGAGCCACGGCGGCTTCTTCCCGAATGAGTTCATGGGCTTTGTTGCCGGATTCCAGATCGCTGTGTTTGCCTTCGTCGGCATTGAACTGGTCGGTACCACCGCTGCTGAGGCCAAAGATCCGGAGAAGAACCTTCCAAAAGCCATCAACTCCATCCCGATCCGCGTGCTGCTGTTCTATGTAGGCGCCTTGATCATCCTGATGGCAGTCATTCCCTGGACCCAGTTCTCGGCCGGAAGCAGCCCGTTTATCGCCATGTTCTCCTTGGCCGGACTCGGAGCGGCAGCCACCATCATCAACCTTGTGGTGCTGACTTCAGCGATGTCCTCAGCGAACTCCGGCATCTATTCCACCTCCCGCATGGTTTATGGCCTGGCCATGGAAGGCGATGCCCCTGCCAGATTCGCCAAGTTGTCTAGCCGCAAGGTCCCCAACAACGCGTTGTTCCTTTCCTGCGTCCTGCTCTTGTCCAGCATCGTGTTGCTCTACGTCGGAGAAGACATCAGCAAAGCCTTTGAAATGGTCACCACCGTGGCTGCTGTCTGCTTCGTCTTTGTCTGGTCCATCATTCTGGCCAGCTACCTAGCCTTCCGTCGCCGTCGCCCTGAATTGCACGAGGCCTCCAAATTCAAGATGCCTGGTGGCATCCCCATGGTCTATGTTGTCTTCGCTTTCTTCGCCTTTGTCCTGTGGGCTCTGACAACTCAGGTCGATACGCTGATCGCCCTGCTGGTTACACCCATCTGGTTCATTGCACTTGCGGTGGTCTGGTACTTCATTGGCAAGACCCCCGGCCACTTGGCCCGTTACCGCAAGTTCAAGGCAGATCTCGCAACAGAGGCGGAGGCCAGCACAGCCCGTAGCCTGGCACACGACGAAGAGGCTGGACGATGACCACGGAGCCGTTGACGCCGTCGAACGTTCACAGTGAGATTCCTGCAACTGGGGAAGGGTTCATCCTGACCCTTGACTGCGTCGAGAATCCCGGAATTGTGCACGCAGTAGCGCACTATCTGCTCGAGCATGGCTGCTACATTGTCGATATCAAGCAGTTCGGTGACCAGCAGGTGCGGCAATTCTTCATGCGGGTACACTTCCTGGCCACCGCAGATGGGCCATCTGCGGATCAGCTACGGAGCGATTTTGCGCCCCTCGCCGAGCAGTGGGGCATGCGGTGGCGGCTGGAACCGCAGGCCCGTAAAGAACGCATCCTGGTCATGGTTTCCAAATTTGGCCACTGCCTCAATGATCTGCTCTTCCGGGCCCGGACCGGCGAACTTCCGGTGGAGATCGTGGCTGTTGTCTCTAACCATGAGACCCACAAGGATTTGGTGGATTGGCATGGAATTCCGTTCCACCACATCCCGGTGACCCCTGATACGAAGCCGGCCGCCGAAGCCCAGTTGCTGGAGTTGGTGGATCAATACACGGCTGAGCTGGTGGCGCTGGCGCGGTACATGCAGGTTCTCAGTGATGATTTGACCAAGGTGTTATCGGGGCGTGCGATCAATATTCATCACTCCTTCCTGCCCAGTTTCAAGGGCGCCAAGCCATACCACCAGGCATACGAACGCGGAGTCAAAACGGTCGGCGCCACGGCTCACTACGTCAACGCTGAACTGGATGAGGGGCCGATCATCGCCCAACAAGTCATCGAGGTGGACCATACCTACAGTCCTGCGGATCTGGTCGCGGTCGGTAAAGACGCCGAATGCAAGGCGTTAACCAACGCCGTGAGATGGCATGCCGAGGGCCGGATCATTCTCTCCGGGAACCGTACAGTCGTTCTGCGCTAACAGCCTTTGTCCCAACCTAATATTGGGAGGGGTTGAGGCTAGGCTGTAACTCGGGCTGGTGCATGCTTTCGCCAGAGAAAATCATCCAGTGACGCATAGCTGGTATGGGCAGTGGCCATGGACAAGGAACCGTATAAGTGGTGATTAGTGGCTGACTCTAACGGCCCGATTCATCCTGTGGCGGGTACGGCAGCTCACAGGGACGGGCACCAGCGTGGCAGTTCTGGATATCGTCGGATCTTGGCTGCGCTGGCTTGTGCCGGGGTGGCAACGTTCGCCCAGTTGTATTCGCTGCAGGGACTCTTGCCTCTGGTTTCGCGGGAATTGAATGTCACTGCGGCGCAGGCCTCGTTGACGGTGTCAGTGGCAACGATCGGGCTTGCCGCAGCAGTTTTGCCTTGGTCTTTTGTTGCCGACCGCTGGGGCCGGGTCCGCACCATGGGGCTGGCCGTCATTCTGGCAACCATCATGGGTTTATTGGTGCCGGCGGCCCCAAATTTTGAAATTCTGTTGGTTCTGCGAGCGCTGGAGGGTGCAGCGCTGGGCGGCATCCCCGCCTTGGCGATCGCCTACCTCAGCGAAGAAGTCAGGGCAGCCCATGCGGCGGCCGCAGCTGGCGCCTACGTTGCTGGGACCACGCTGGGTGGACTATTTGGTCGGCTGCTGGCCGGACCTGTCGCGGATGTGGCCGGTTGGCGTATGGGCACGCTCGCCGTCTCACTCTGTGCGGCGGTGGCGGCCGTGGCTTTCCTTGTTCTGGCGCCCCGCCCGAGGGGTTTCATTCCCTCGCCCCGGGTGGGCTTTGGCGCAGTGTTAGGCAAGCTAATCCCCCAACTACGCAGCAGTTCCTTGCTGGCCTTGTACGCCCAGGCTTTCTTATTGATGGGCGCCTTTGTCAGTGTGTACAACTATCTGGGGTTCCGTTTGGAAGCACCTCCCTACCTCTTTCCCGCGTCGGCAGTCGCGCTGCTCTTTCTGGCGTATTTGGCAGGGACATTCTCCTCACGGATGGTAGCCGGAGTGGCTGGTCGCTGGGGTCGCCGTGCAGTGTTGTTGGCGTCGATCGGCGTCATGGTGGGCGGGCTGGCCATGACGCTGGCAAGCCCGATCATCCTGATTTTGATGGGGCTGGTGTTATTCACGGCAGGTTTCTTTGGCGCGCACAGTATCGCGTCGGGGTGGACTGGAGCATTAGCCACCACTGGCCGAGCCCAGGCGTCTTCCCTCTACAACCTCAGCTACTACTCCGGTTCCAGCGCGATCGGCTGGAGCGCAGGCTTGGTGTTCCAACAGTTTGGGTGGAGTGCCATGGCCGCCGCTTTGGCCATTCTCGCCGGCGGTGCGGCTGTGATTGCGGCGCTGTCACTGCCCAACCGCAAGGCGTCCGGCCACCCAGGTTCTAGCTGAGCAGTTCACCTCACAGTTAGCTGAGCAACTCCCCCGCGTTCCGATGCATGCGCAGCGCTTCGAGCACCGGGTACAGCATGATCACCCCGAGCACAGCGAACGTCCGCTGGTAGCCCGTCACTGGAGCAGCCTCCGGGGTTCCGGCCAGAATGGCTTCGGCCGCCCGCAAAATCAGAGCACCGACGGCAATACCTAGACCTGTTGCGACCTGGGCGATCGTGGAGGAGAGTGTGTTAGCTCCGGCCATCCGCGCCTTGGGTACGTCCATGAACTGCAAGGTGTTGTAGGCGCTGAAGCCGATCGAGCGCAGCACACCGCTGGCAAATAGTACGACGGCGATGAGCGCCAGTGGCGTTTCGGGGTTCAGGAAGGCGCAGGCCACCAGTGTCAGGGCGCCGCCTATATTGCTGAGCAGCAGCACACGGCGATACCCGAATCGCCGGATCATGGGCGAGGTGACCGGCTTGATCAGCACGTTCCCGGCGAACACGGCCATGGTCATCAGGCCCGCCTCAAGCGCACTCCAGCCGAATCCGATCATGAACATCAGCGGTAGTAAAAACGGCACCGCATTAATCACCAGCCGGTAAAGCGCACCGCCGCGGTTGCCCACCAAAAATGTGGGGATCCGCAGAGCACGCAGATCCAGTAGCGGGTGCTGTGAGCGTCTAAACCACCAGAGCGCTGCCACGGTCCCGGCTGCTGCCAGCACAAACCAAAGTACGACGCCGGCCCATGGCGTGGGTGCCGCACCCACCAGTTCCATACCTATCACCAGCGCGGCCAAGGCTGTGCCGCACAGCAGGAAACCTACCCAGTCCGGCGGTGGCAGCTTCCTGGCCCTGATGTCCGGAACAACTCTGGTGGCCACAATGAAGGCGACTATCCCCAAGGGGACGTTGATGAGGAAGATCCAGTGCCAGCTGGAATACGTGACCAGCAGGCCGCCCAACACCGGGGCAATCACCGGTGCTATGAGCGCAGGCCAGGTCAGGTAGGCGATGGCTTCTAGGAATTCTTTCCTATCTGCCTCACGCAGCACCACCAACCGACCAACGGGAACCATCATCGCCCCGCCCACGCCTTGGAGCATCCGGGCTCCACAAAGGAACATCAGGTTCGGGCTCAGTGTGCACAACAGGGAGGCAATAGTGAAGATGGCGATGGCGGAGGTGAACACGCGCCGAGCCCCAAAGCGTTCAGCCAACCAGCCGCTGATCGGAATACCCACAGCCAGGGTGATCAGGTACGAGGTCATGGCCAAGTTGATGTCCACTGGACGAACGTTCAGATCTGCGGCTATTGCGGCAGCAGCCGTGGCAATGATGGCGCCGTCCAAAATCTCCATAAAGAACGTTCCGGCGACCAAGAGCGCCAAGACACGGCTAAAGGAACTACTGCCAACCGAGGTCCCGCGTCGTTTTCCCACGGGCTAAGCGTAGCGAACGCGGGGCCCCGTGCGAGCGCAGCGAGTCACGGGGAGAGAGCTACGCGTAGCGAACGCGTCGTTCCGGTGAGTCGACAGCGGCAGGAGCCATCCGCCGTCGAACGTGCTTTGATGGAGAGATGTCCCTCCTGATCGTGCTGCGTGGCAACTCTGGCTCCGGCAAGAGCACGGTGGCCTGCGCTTTGCAGCAGGAACTGGACGGAGTGTGGATCGAGCAAGACAATTTTCGCCGGACTATTTTGGGCGAGGCCGGAAATTACTCCGCGCTGAGTATCGCGCTCATTCAGCAGTCGGCTGCCTTGGCGCTGCAACACGGCCGCACCGTCATTATGGAAGGCATGTTCAACGCCAATACTTATAGCGAAGTGTTCCTCACGCTGCGGGACGGGCATCAGGGGCGGAGCCTTTTTTACGCCTACGACCTCAGCTTTGAGGAGACGTTACGCCGACATGCAACCCGTCCTGACAAGCGGGCCGACTTTGGCGAAGACGCTATGCGCGGCTGGTACCGAGGCTGGAATCCGCTGGCCGGCATTGCGGAGCTAAGAATCACCGAACAAGAGAGCGCTGCCGAGACGCTTGAACGCATCCTGGCCGACGTCCGCGGCGGCTAAGTCCACCGCCACCACCTGCGACTGCACTCGCCACCGCTGTCCGCTCCTCCCCGAAAAGTAAAAAACTTAGGCTGTCAGTCCCAGCTGGCTCATTCGTTTGGAATGGTTGCGGGTCAGAGTGCTAAGAATTTTCGAAACCTCGGCTGCGGCCGCCTCCTGAGTTCCGTCGGGTCGCAACCCCACCAAGAAGCTGTGCTTGGCGCCGATGCGCTCCACCTGTGTCAGCGCCTCCCCCACCAAACGACGCCCCCACAACGCCAACCTGGACGAGAGCCGGGGGTCCTGCGCCAGCATGCTCTTCAACAGTTTGGCGAGCAGAGCGTTCTGCTCATCACTGGTGCGCACCGCTGCAATGGCGGCACGCGTGGACTCGTCCAGATGTTCGGCAATCGCGGCGTAGAACTCTTCTGTGATGGCTTCCACCACGTAGGCCTTCATCAAGGACTCGTGCCAATCGGCGGGGCGGGTGCGTTCATGGAAGGCATCAACCATGCGCTGGTATGGGGCCATGGCGAGTTCCGGATCCATGCCCATCTCCAGCAACCGGGCACACATGGCTTCGTAATGGCCAAACTCGGAGACCGCCATTTTGCCCAGCACGGCTCTGTCTGACAGCGAGGGCGAATGCCGGGCGTCGGTGGCTAGCCGTTCAAACGCGGAGAGCTCACCGTATGCGATGCTGCCCAACAGGTCCACCACGAAGTTGTCATAACGGGCGCTCAGTTCGCCTGCAGAGACGGAATCATCGGCCTCGGAAGCTGAAATACTCATAAGTACCAGCGTAGTCTGTGCCGCGCCGCCCATGTTCGCGCACACGAATCGTTTACGCTGAAATCGTGCCGTACTCACATATTGGCGTCAGTAGTAGCGCCGCGCAACAGTCCCTAGCCCAGGCCCTCGCCGCCTTGAGCGATGAGTTTAAGCTGCCAGACGGCTTTGCCCCGGATGTTTTGGCTGAGGTGGATGCGGTGATCGCAGGCCATCAATTGCCTGCACCGGATCTCACCGCGCTGCCCTTCATCACCATTGACCCGCCCACTTCTCAGGATCTGGATCAGGCCATGTACCTGCAGCGTAGCGACGACGGCTACGTGGTCCACTATGCCATTGCCGATGTCCCCGCCTTTGTCCCCGCCGGTGGCCCGCTGGATGCCGAGACGCGCCGCCGCGGCCAAACCATTTACACCCCTGGCCAGCGCATTCCTCTGCATCCGTTGCCCCTGAGCGAGGGTGCGGCGAGCCTCTTCGCCAACGATCCGCGCTCCGCCTACGTCTGGGAAATCCACCTCGACGCCGACGGCGCCCAAACCTCGGCCTCCGTCCGGCGCGCCACCGTGCAAAGCATCGCGAAGCTGGGTTACGAAGAAGCTCAAGAGATGCACGACGCCGGGAACGCACCGGCCGCCGTCGCCGGCATCTTGGCGCTGTTGGCTGAGATTGGGACAAAACGCATCGAGCTGGAACGGGTCCGGGGCGGCGCTAGCTTGAATGTGCCTGCTCAGGAAGTTGAATTCGTTGACGGCAAGTACGTGTTGGAGTTCCGTCCCAATCTGCCCATCGAAGACTGGAACGCCCAGATTTCACTGCTCACCGGGATGGCTGCGGCCCAGGTAATGCTTGAGGGCAAAGTGGGCATCTTGCGCACCATGCCGGCACCTGATGAGGAAGCCATTGCCGCCTACCGATTGCAGACTGTGGCGTTGGGTGAACCGTGGGGTGAGGATCTGGCCTATGGGGCCTATCTGCGAACCTTGAACACTTCCAACCCCAAACATCTAGCGCTCATGCATGCCGCCACAACACTGTTCCGCGGTGCCGGCTACACACCCTTTAATGGTGAGGTGCCGGAGCACGTGCTGCAGGCGGCCGTAGCCGCGCCGTACGCCCACACCACTGCACCGTTGCGCCGTCTAGTGGATCGATTTGTGCTGGCTATTTGTGCCTCGCTCTGCGCCAACGAGGAGGTTCCGGACTGGGCCGTTGCCGCTCTGGATGAGTTGCCAGAGATTATGGCTGCCTCAAACCAGCTGGCCAACAAGGTGGATCGGGCCGCCGTTGACACGGTGGAGGCGGCGCTGCTCAGTCACCGGGTGGGAAGCGAATTTGACGCCGTGGTGCTTGCCGGGCCGAAGAAGAACGGGCACAACACCAAAGCAGCCGCAGCACGCAGCTCCATCCAGATTCAGGAGCCTGCCGTGACGGCGTATTGCGACGGTGACCTGGAACCGGGCACCGCAGTGCGGGTCAAGCTAGCCTCCGTGGACATTGCTGGGCGAAGCATTAAGTTCATCCCCGCCTAGGCCCCACCGACCTGAACCGTCTAGCCTTCACCTGCCTGAAGCCACCCGCTTCACTCGCTTCCCGCCGTCGAACATGGCGCAGTTGGTATGGCAGTTGAGCAGCTCCGGCGCCACTGTTAGCGCGCAACATTGTCATCTGCGCTATGTTCGCCGCGGTATTTGCAGCTGTGCCGCTAGACTGAGCATGTAGACATGGATGCCCGGTCGTTGATTATTAGTTTTTGATTCAACAAGCCCGCCCCTACGCGCGTCTTATCAGCTCTTCCCGCACCTGCCGTTTGTGGCTCCGGGATGGCAAGAAATTGCAAGCCCGCGATCGGCTTCCCTAAGATAGTGCCGCTATTCTGCTGTTCCGTGAGGCCTCTTGTGCCAGCGTTGAGCCCGGTTGGCGGCACCTTGTATAGACGAATTGAATGGTAAGCATTTGAGCATTGAAACAGATTCCCTGCTGCAAGCAGAAGACGGCAACGAAAACGTTGAGATTGACGGAACGCTGAGCAGCAACGAACCGCCGCGTCAGCAGGAGAAGGAAACGTTCGCCAGCTTTGGCGTTCACCACGAGATTGTTTCCTCGCTGACCGAAGCCGGGATCACGCACCCTTTCCCCATCCAGGCCATGACGCTGCCCATCGCACTGACCGGTCACGACATCATTGGCCAGGCCAAGACCGGAACCGGTAAGACCCTAGGCTTCGGTATCCCCGCGTTGAACCGCATTGTTGCTCCCAAGGATGAGGGCTTTGAGAAGCTCGCAGCCCCGGGCGCACCCCAGGCCATGATCATCGTGCCCACGCGTGAGCTCGCCGTTCAGGTTGCTAACGACCTCACCACTGCCTCCAAGCACCGCGGCATCCGCATCGCCACCATCTACGGTGGCCGCGCGTACGAGCCTCAGGTCGAGGCCCTGCAAAAGGGCGTTGAGCTGATTGTTGGAACCCCCGGCCGTCTGATCGACTTACTCAAACAGCGCCACCTGAACGTCAAGCACGTCCGCATGGTCATCCTCGACGAGGCCGACGAAATGCTGGATCTGGGCTTCCTGCCCGATGTTGAAACCTTGATTGCCGGCACCCCGCCGGTGCGCCAGACCATGCTGTTCTCGGCCACCATGCCGGGCCCGGTTGTTGCCATGGCCCGCCGTTACATGACTCAGCCCACGCACATTCGCGCCGCCGATCCCGAGGACGAAGGCCTGACCAAGCGCGATATCCGCCAGCTGATCTACCGGGCCCACAACCTGGACAAGATCGAGGTTTTGGCACGGATCCTGCAGGCCAACGGCCGCGGCCGTTCCATCATCTTCACCAAGACCAAGCGCACCGCTGCCAAGGTTGCCGAGGAATTGGTTGACCGCGGTTTCGCCGCAGCCGCCATCCACGGCGATCTGGGCCAGGGTGCCCGCGAGCAGGCACTGCGAGCCTTCCGCAACAACAAGGTTGACGTCCTGGTCGCCACCGACGTCGCCGCCCGCGGTATTGACGTTGATGACGTCACGCACGTGGTCAACTACCAGTGCGTGGAAGACGAAAAAATCTACCTACACCGCGTGGGCCGCACGGGCCGCGCCGGCAACAAGGGCACGGCCGTCACGTTCGTTGACTGGGATGACATGCCTCGCTGGGGCCTGATTAACAAGGCGCTGGGTCTGAGCGTTCCCGAACCCATCGAGACGTACTCCTCCTCCCCGCACCTCTACTCTGATCTGGATATTCCGGTTGGTACCAAGGGCCGCCTGCCGCGCGATAAGCGTACGCACGCCGGCATCAACGCCGAGGTTCTGGAAGATCTGGGCGAGACTGGCAAGCGCAACTCCCCCAAGCAGGAATCCGGCCGTGGCCCCCGCGAAGGTGGAGCCCGCGAAGGTGGAGCCCGCGAAGGTGAGCGTGGCGGAAACCGTGGAGGGAATCGTTCAGGTGCCCGCCATGGTGAGCGCCGCCGTGATGACGCCCCCGCAGGTGAGAAGAACGACGCCGGCCGCAGCCGCCGTCGTCCGTCTTCCGCAGCTGCCACGCAGGGCGAGTCCGCTGCCGCTCCCGCCGCGTCAGCGTCAGCTCCCGCCGAGGCTGGGGCGCCGCGGGCACGCCGCACACGTACCCGCCGCCGCAACGGCGAGGTCACTAACAAGCAGGACTAGGGACAGCACTGCCCACTTGTGAAAATGCCGCCGTTTGACGGAAATGCCAGGGTTTGAACTATGGCATTTCCGCGAAACCAATGAGCTCGCTGTTACCCGAGAGCGCAATGTTGATATTGCCTGAACTGCCCAATGTTTTAGCGACTTCACTG
>NZ_JBFBLV010000037.1:0-33217 GCF_040686835.1 Specibacter sp. NPDC078692 | reverse complement strand
TACGCACTCAAACAGCGTCGGACGCAATGAAGGAAGAAGCACTCACGCAAGCCGCATGATGCAGAACACGTGTCCACAACTTGCGGGGAACCCCAGATCTCGCTGGGTGGAGGGTGGCGGTGATCGGGGCAGCGGCGACCGCTGTGCAGGTGGTGCCAGAGCTGGCCACCATCGCCGAACGCGTCACGCTCTACCAACGCACCCCGAACTACATTTGGCCCAAGCCCGATGGTCGCTATCCGCGCTGGTACCGGCCGGTCGCCGCCCGGATCGAACGCCCGTTCTTCCAGTGGCTTGGTGAGCAATTTTCGCGAGCCTTGGAGGACGGATCGTTCGCCGCCCGCGTGAGCCGTGCCGTGACCCGATTCCACTTGCTGCGCCAGGTCGCTGATCCCGCCCTGCGCGCAGCGCTCTCCCCCGGCTACCCCATCGGCTGCCGGCGCATCCTGTTCTCCAACAACTTCTACCCTGCGGTGCGCCAGGAGAATGTGGACCTTGTCACCGAGGGAATCGCCCGTATCCGGCCGAACGGGATTGAAACCCTCGACGGCGGATTTCATCGCGCAGATGCCATCCTCTACGCCACCGGATTCGATGCCCAGGGGTTCCTGCGGGGCATCACTGTCACCGGATCCGACGGCGTTGACCTGCACCAGCACTGAGCGCAGGGTGCCCGGGCGCACCTGGGGATCTACGTCCCAGGGTTCCCCAACCTGCTTTTGTCCTACGGTCCGAACACGAATCTTGGCGGAAGCCCCATCATCCGCATGCTGGAGGCGCAGGCTTCCCACATGCGCCAGAGCGTGGACTATATGGTGGCCTCCGGCGCGAAAACACTCGAGGCGACCCCAGCAGCAGAGCAGGCTTGGGATGACGCGGTGCAGGGCGAACTGTCCACGTCAGCCTGGGTGCGCTGCGACAGCTGGTACCGGAACCCTGCGTCGGGGCGCATCACCTCGAATTGGCCAGGCGGCACCACCAGCTACGTAAAGCGCACCCGCGTGCTCAAATCGAGTGAGTTCGTATTTCGCTAGGCCACCCACATCACAGGCTCAGCAGGATGCCGCAGACTCGTGCAGGCTGGGAGAGAAACGGGTGGTGGCCACGAGCCATTCTCCGAAGCGCACGGCCGCGCCAACTCGAAAAGAGCTACGCCCTCACCTTGCACCGTGCTTGGCGGATCATGACCGGCCCGGATTCCGCCGTCGTGCTACGACAGCTTGGCTGGCACCGCTCGAGGACGGACTGCGACGCCCAGCCAGTTTTACCGCTAGCCCCGAGTCCCCAGATATGGCCCCTTTAATCGCATTTTCGGGGCCATATGTGGCGACTCGAAGATGGTGATCGTGGAAGTCGAATGGTTGGGAAACAAAAACCGCTCAAACTCCGGTTTTCACCAGTGTTTGAGCGGTTTTTATCCGGTCGGGCTGACAGGATTTGAACCTGCGACCCCTTGACCCCCAGTCAAGTGCGCTACCAAGCTGCGCTACAGCCCGATTGTTCAACCATTCGGAAGATGCCCTCCGTGGTCGAACCACCGGGAAAAAGTTTACCCCATATTCTGAGGCACTCTAACCACTTTGCCTGTGATTGGCATCTCACTCCCCGGCCGGCGCGAAATCCGGCCGGGGAACAAGGGACTTTCTACTTCTTTTTGCTGCGCTTCTCGCGCACGCGCATGCTGACTTCAATGGGAGTTCCCTCGAAGCCGAAGGTTTCACGCAGGCGGCGCGTGATGAAGCGGCGGTAACCTGCATCTAGGAAGCCGGTGGTGAACAGTACGAACTTCGGCGGGCGGCTGGAGGCCTGGGTGCCGAAGAGGATACGGGGCTGCTTGCCGCCGCGTACGGGGTGCGGGTGCTCGGAAACCAGTTCACCCAGGAACGCGTTCAGGCGTCCGGTGGGGATGCGGCGATCCCAGTTTTCCAGGGCCAAATCCAGCGCGGGCACTAACTTTTCCTTGTGCCAACCGGTCTTGGCCGAGATGTTGACGCGCGGAGCCCAACTGACGTGGGCCAGATCCTGATCAATTTCACGTTCCAGGTACTTGCGACGTTCGTCGTCCATCAAGTCCCACTTGTTGAACGCCAACACCAGAGCACGGCCAGATTCGATGGTCAGCTGCAAGATGCGCACATCCTGTTCGCTGAGCACCTCATCAACAGCCAGCAGCACCACGGCAACTTCGGCTTTTTCCAACGCCGTCTGGGTACGCAGTGAGGCGTAGAAGTCAGCGCCCTGTGCCATGTGCACCCGGCGGCGGATACCGGCCGTGTCCACAAAGCGCCAGGCGCGTCCACCCAATTCGATCATTTCATCGACGGGATCACGCGTGGTGCCTGCAACGTTGTCAACGACCACGCGCTCAGAGCCTGCCAGCTTGTTCAGCAGCGAGGACTTGCCAACGTTGGGGCGTCCAATCATGGCTACGCGGCGCGGGCCACCAGAACGTTCAAGGCCGGCGACGGCGGAGAACTCCGGGAGGGTGTCCATGACGCGGTCCAGCATGTCGGCAACGCCACGGCCGTGAACAGCAGAAACGGGGAGCGGCTCACCCAAGCCAAGGCCCCACAACATGGCGTTGTCGGCTTCCTGAACCAGGTCATCAATCTTGTTACCGACCAGGATGACCGGCTTCTTGGACTTGCGCAGCATCCGCACAATGGCCTCATCGGAGGCGGTGATGCCAACGATCGCGTCAACCACCAACAGCACGGCGTCAGCCATTTCAACAGCGATCTCAGCCTGCTCGGCAACACGCAGGTCCAGGCCGCGGGCGTCGCGTTCCCAACCACCGGTGTCCACGAGGGTGAAGTTACGGCCGTTCCAGGTGGCGTCGTACTGGACACGGTCACGGGTTACACCCGGGGTGTCCTCAACTACGGCCTCTCGGCGGCCCAAGATGCGGTTGACCAGGGTGGACTTGCCCACGTTGGGGCGTCCCACAATGGCGAGAACCGGGTTCTGGCGCAGCGGATCCTCGCTCTGACCGTCGTCGAACTCGCCCGAAAGCAGTGCGGCATCGGCGTCGTCGAGTTCGTAGCTGGCGAGGCCAGCGAGCAAGCCGGCAGCGCGAGCGTCAGCGTCCTCGTCAGAGATGGCCGCCAATTTTTCGGCGATCTGGTCGGTACCCGTGGGCACGTATTCCGGGTGACCAAACTCACCGTCACCGTAGGGTGCGGATGACTTGGGGTCGCTCATGGTTGCTGTCCTTTATGCTTTGAAGATAGGTGATCATCCGCGGGCAAATCCTGCCCTGTTGCGGCTTGCGATGCGGCAATGTGTGCCGCCAGCCGCAGGCGGATTTGTTCGGTTGCTCTGTCCATTGAAACACGGCCGGAAACTCCCGGCTCACGCGTGATTGTCAATGGTTCCCCAAACACTACGTGCAGTGTGCGCCGTGGTGCTGGAATTTTATCGCGATGTTCCCCGCTGTGTCTTGTTCCCAAGACTGCAACAGGTACGACGGCGGCGGCCGAGTTAAGTGCCAACCATGCCACCCCGCTGCTCATACTGGCGGCGTCCCCGGTTCCCCGGGTGCCTTCTGGCAGAATCCCGACACAATCGCCTCGGTCCAAGACCGCCTTGGCGTATTGCAAGGCTGCCCGGTCGCCGCTGCGGTTGACGGGAATCTGCCCGGAAGCGTGCAACACCCCGCCAAGGACGCCCTTGAACATCGTGTGCCGGACCAAGACATGCATGTATCTGCTGCTGGCCCCCACCATGACCGGTCCGTCAAGATAGCTCAGGTGGTTTGCGGCAAAAACTACGGGCCCGGATGTGGGAATGTGTTCCCTACCCAGAACCTTGGTGTCGTACACCACATGGTCCAAGAAGCGCCCCACCGGACGGCTCCACAACGTTTTCCACCGCGGCGGCGGCTCCGTCAACACCCGCAGCGGCTTCTCGCCACGGCTCATGCAGCGGGACCGGCGTTGACTGCTTGGCGAACCACGGCGATGACGGCTTGGATGGTCTCTTCGAAATCCAGATCCGAAGAGTCAACCGTGTAGACACCGTCAGCGGCACGCTGGAAATCAACCACGGTTGAATCCTTCGCGTCCCGGGCTAAGACCTGCTCCTGGAGTTGAGCTGCAGTTTGTGTGCCACCGAGCTGCAGCCCCCTGCGGCGCAGACGAGCTTCCTCGCTGGCCGTCAGGATCAGGCGCGCCTCAGCGTTAGGAGCCACCACTGTGGTGATGTCCCGCCCTTCCACCACAATGCGGTGGCCGTGTTCGGCGATGAGCTCCTGCTGCCGACGCACCAAGGCTGCACGAGCACCCAAGTTGGTGGCCACAGCACTGACCGAAGATGAGATCTTCGGTTCGCGGATAGCGTCGGTGACATTGATGCCGTTGACCTTGAAAAACTCGGTGTCCGGAACCATGCTCTGCTCCATCTTGATGGTGCGCGCTGCTGCCTCAACGGCGCCGGCGTCTTCGAAGCTGATACGCGCATTCAGGCAGTGCCAGGCCACGCTGCGATACATGGCACCGGTGTCCAGGAATGCCAGGCCGAGGCGCTGCGCCACGGCCTTGCTGACACTTGACTTGCCCGAACCGGAAGGCCCGTCAACAGCAATCACCAAGGGCTTGCCTATGCGAATCTGCTGCACCACTACATCTGTGTTGCTCATTGAATTACCTTCCAACCGCGTGCCGTCAATTCATCCACGAGAGCCACCCTGCGTGCCGGCAGCACCGACAGCTCCACCATGCCAACTTGCAGCCCTGCCGAATGGTCCAGGCGCAAGTCTTCGAGGTTGACCCCGATCTCACCGATTTCCGTCAGCAACTTGGCGATCTGGCCCGGCTTGTCATCGACCAAAACTGTCAGCCAGGAGTACTGCTGGGCTGGCCCACCGTGCTTGCCGGGGATCCGGCTTTGCCCCGCATTGCCTTCGGAGATGAGCTGGGCCAAATCCAATCGCGCGCCGGGTGCCGTGGGAGCGCTGAGCGTGTTGATCAGACGGTCCAAATCGGTCCGGACACCCTGCATGATCTCCAGCACCTTGGGGGCGTTGGCCCCGAGAATCTGGACCCATAGGGCAGGGTCGCTGGCAGCAATCCGGGTCACATCACGCAGCCCATTACCCGCTAGCGAGAGTGCGTGCTGCGGCGTTTCTGCCAGCCTGCTCGCCACCAAAGACGCCATGACCTGCGGCAGATGCGAGACCAAAGCTACGGCGCCGTCGTGCTCGTCAGGGGTGAAACGGAACACCACAGCGTCCAGATCAATGGCCAGCGAATGCGCCACCTTGATGGCCTGCGCACTGCTCGCCTCAGACGGGCACAGCACCCACGGCATCGAGTTGAACAGCTCACCGCGAGCCGCAACCGGACCCGAGCGTTCGCGCCCGGCCATGGGGTGCGTGCCAACGTACCGTTCCAGCATTGCCGGCTCCAGAGCATCCATGGCTTGAAGTTCGGCCAGCACGGCACCCTTCACACTGGCAATATCAACCACGACGGCGGACGGGTACTTTGAGAGCGCACCCGCCACAACATGGGCGGTGACATCAGGCGGCGCGGCCACAACGACGAGTTGTGGGCTCAGGTTTTCAGCGGGGTCAAGGGCGCGACCGGCACCAATGTCCACGGCCACAGCCTGTGCCGAGGGAGAGGGGTCGCTCAAGACCACGTCAATGCCGCGAGCCCGCAGCCCTAAACCAATGCTGGCCCCTAGCAGCCCGCTGCCAAGGACCAGCACGGCTCCGCTCAAGTGCGAAGGATTCATGCGTTGATTACATCCCCACGTCGGAGAGTAGGAAGCCAATCTCGTGGCGGCCCAAGACGCGGACGCTGCCCTGGCGCTGATCGCCTAGTGCGATCGGTCCGAATTTCACACGGACCAGGCGCTCTACCGGGTAACCGACGGCATCGAACATACGGCGCACAATACGGTTCTTACCGGAGTGCAAAACAACCTCAGCCAAGACGTGACCCGGGGTGGAGTCAACCAAGCGGAAGGAGTCAACCTTCTGCCAGCCGTCCTCAAGCTCCACGCCATCCTTGAGCTGGGCGCCAACGCCATGGGCCATGGGGCCCTTGACCTGGACCAGGTAGGTCTTGGGGATCTCGTACTTGGGGTGGGTCAAGCGGTTGGCAAGTTCGCCGTCGTTGGTCAAGAGCAACAGGCCTTCGGTGCCGGTGTCCAAACGGCCAACGTGGAAGAGTCGCTCTGCTGTCTGGCGCTTCTTCAAGAAGTCGCTGATGCAGGGACGGCCTTCGGGGTCATCCATGGTGGAAACAACGCCCTTGGGCTTGTTGAAGACCATGTAGACGAGGGATTCGTTGGTCTGGATGGTCATGCCGTCAACAGCGATTTCCACCGTAGCCGGGTCAACACGAAGACCCAGCTGGTTAACCGTGACGCCGTCGACCTGGACGCGGCCTTCAAGGATCATGTCCTCGCATAGGCGGCGAGATGCCACCCCTGCCATGGCCATGACCTTCTGCAGGCGCACGCCCTCTGCATTGTGAATGTCAATGTCATCGGTGGTCCGTGTTGGGCGGCGGTTCTGCTCGGTGGGGCGGTTCTTCGACGGGCCAACCGTGCGGCCGTACTGCTCGTTCTTGAACGGGCGGGCACCGGTCTGGCTCGGCTTGCGTGCGCCGGGCTTGCCAGCGCCTTGCTTGGGGCCGCCGAGCTTGGGGGCACCGGAGCGGTAACCGCCCTCGCTGGCCGCTTTTGCCCTGTCGGCGTTGTAACCTGCGGCGCGCAAAGCGCCCGGCTTCAGGCCGTCGGAGGAACCCGACTTGGATCCGCCCTTGTAGCCGTCGGACTTGGATCCGCCCTTGTAGCCGTCTGACTTGGGTGCGCCCGAGCGGGGCTTGCCTCCACGCGGCTGGTTCTGTCCGGAGGAATTCCCGGAGCGGGGTGACGGTGTCATTATGTAATCCTTAAAGTGCTAAGTGTTGTGGTCATGCTAAAAGTGTGAATCATCGAAATCCTGAAGGTTTTCCAGACCGGGCAGGTGCGGTGCAATTTGCGGCAACTCGTCCACGCTCCCCATCCCAAGCCGTTCTAAAAAGTACGCCGTGGTGCGGTACAGGAAAGCCCCGGACACCGGATCGGTGCCCACTTCCTCAATCAACCCGCGCTGCGCAAGCGTCCTGACAACCGAGTCCACGTTCACGCCACGAATGGCGGAGACACGGGCTCGGGAGACCGGTTGACGGTAAGCAATCACCGCCAGAGTCTCCAAGGCTGCCTGCGTGAGCCGGGCCGTTTGGCCGTCCACAACAAACTGGGACACGATCTCGGCGTAAGCGGGACGTGAATAAATACGCCAACCACCAGCAAGATGCCGGAGTTCAAAGCCGCGAACCGGTACGGTGTCACCCTTTCCAGTATAGCCGTCGTACTCCCTTGCGAGTTCGTGTAATAGCTCACGTATGGTAGCGGCTGGCAATCCCACCACTGAGGCCAGCTGCACCTCGGAAACGGGCTCATCCACCACCATCAGCACGGCCTCGAGGGCTGCACGGACACTGTCGCGGGATTCCAAGAGTTCGCCAGCGTCGCTTGGCGCGGACTCTTCAGGCACAGGAACTTCCTCAGTCATGAGGGACCTCGCTCTCGTCAGGGGGCACATCAGGGCTCTCGCCAGTGCCCGCCTCAGTGGGTTCGTCATCGAAATCGCTCGCAACAGCAACAGCAACGGCGGGGCTCACACCGGCACTCCACTGCACCAGCAACTCCCCCAGCGGGTTCGGCTGCTCGAAGGAGATCAGCTGGTCACGAAACAATTCCAGCAGCGCCAAGAACCGGGCAATGATCATCATGGAGGAATCGGCATCGGCACTCAGCGCGGCAAATGTCAGAGGCGCTCCGACCCAGCCAGCAGCGGCAGGATCACCGGCTTCGGGCATGCCGGCCGTGAGCATGGCGGTGATAATGGCGGCCTGGTCCCTGACGCTGACGGGTTGCACATGCAAGTGGGTTAGTCCCACCGTGGTGCTTGGCGGTTCCTTTGTTTCCATGGCGCGGGCTGCCAGTTCGGCAAATTGCTGGGGCGTGTGACGCCACACCAGCTCAGGTAGGAGCGCTGCAAACTGTGGTTCGAGCCCTACTTGGCGGGGGAACCGCCGGGCTTCGCGGTCCAATTCGGCGCCCATGAGGGTGGCCACTTCTTTGAAGGCCTTGTATTGCAAAAGCCGTGCGAACAAGAGGTCACGGGCCTCCAAAAGGGCCAGGTCGTCGTCGTTCTCCACCTCACCAGCCGGCAAAAGCCTGGCGGCTTTCAGGTCCAGCAAGGTGGCGGCCAGAACCAGGAATTCGCTGGCTTCATCCAGCGCCCAGTCCTGGCCGAGGTCCTGTAAAGCCTTCAAATAACTGATGAATTCATCCGTGACAGTGGCAATCGCCACATCAGTGATGTCCATCTCATGTTTGGAAATGAGCCCCAAAAGCAGGTCAAAAGGGCCCGTGAAGTTCTCTAGGCGGACTTCGAAACGAGTCATGCCCGGGGCTTCCGGTGGTGTTTCTGCCGCGATCCCCGCGACGTTCTGTGATGAGATCAAGTTAGGGCGAGCCGCCTCGGGCGATCAGTTCTTTGGCCAGCCGACGGTAGGACTCGGCGCCCTGATGGTTGCTGGCGTAAGAGGTGATGGGTTCAGCAGCGACGGAGGCATCGGCGAACTTGATGGTGCGCTTGATGACGGTTTCGAAGACCTTGTCTCCGAATGCTTCCACCAAGCGGGCCAGAACTTCACGGCCGTGCAGGGTGCGGGCGTCGTACATCGTGGCCAACACGCCGTCGACCTGCAGACCCGGGTTCAGGCGATCCTGCACCTTATCGATGGTCTCCACCAAGAGTGCCACGGCGCGCAGGGCAAAGAATTCGCAAATCAGCGGGATGATCACGCCGTGAGCGGCCGTCAAGGCATTGACGGTCAGCAAGCCCAAAGACGGCTGGCAGTCAATGAGGACAACGTCGTAGTCATCCTCAACCTTGCGCAAGGCACTGGCCAAAACCTGCTCGCGGGCCACCTCGTTGACGAGCTGAACTTCAGCGGCCGAGAGGTCAATGTTGGCTGGGAGAATGTCGATGTTCTCTACATCGGTATGGATGATGGCGTCGCGGATGTCCACCTTGCGGTCCATCAACACGTTGTACACGGTGACGTCCAGCTCATGGGGATTGGTGCCGAAACCAGCGGAAAGGGCGCCCTGCGGATCAAAGTCCACCAGCAGTACCTTGCGCCCGGCTTCTGCCAGCGCAGCACCTAGGTTAATGGTGGAGGTAGTCTTTCCGACGCCGCCCTTTTGGTTGACCATCGCGATAATGCGCGCGGGGCCGTGGGAGGAAAGGACCGGAGGCTCCGGGAATTCCGTCAGGGGACGCCCCGTAGGGCCCAGTACATCTTCGCCGGCAAGTGCCGTTGCACCCTGCTCGTTGCTCACCTGTCAGTCCACACTTTCGCCGCTAATTTAACTCTCCACTGCCATCCCCTACGTTACCGGGTGCTGGCGTCATGTTTTGAACATTTAGCCCTGATGGATTTTGAGCCTTGACTCTCAAGCTGAAGTTGAATGTTATGACCCGCCTATACTTCGAAGGTGATGAGCAAAAGAACCAGTCCCTCCAATAACACCCCTGCCGGGCACCCAAAAGCTCCGCAAACCGCACACCAGCAGGACGTCGTGCGCGCTGAGAAACTGCAGGCAGGTTACGGCGGCAAGGCCGTGTGCGGTGTTGTTAGTTTCAGCCTCCATGCCGCTCAGGCGTTGGCGCTGGTGGGGCCTAACGGCGCAGGCAAGTCCACCGTGGTCAAAACCGTGGTGGGCCAACTCGAAGCTGTCTCTGGAACAACATTGATCAACGGCTCTGAGGTGGATGACAGGACGCTGGATTTTCGGCGCGAAGTGGCCGTCGTGTTTGACGATGACGCTTTCTTCCCCGCGTTGACGGTGGAGGAGCACTTGGCGATTGTCTCCGCCGGGCACGGCGTGGAGGATGTGGAAGAAATCATTGCCGCTGAACTGGAGTTCTTCGGCTTGAAAGACCAAGCAAGCTCACGTCCGTACAACCTCTCCTCGGGGCAACGGCGCCGAATGCTGTTGGCCGCGGCCTTTGTGCGGCCCCGCTCCCTGCTGGTCTTGGACGAACCGGAGCAGCGCCTTGACACGGCCATGAGACACAAACTTGCCACTCGGTTGCGCGCCGAGGTTGATTCCGGGCTGGCTCTTCTGGTGGTCACCCACGACCCCGATTTCTTGATGACTGTGGCCACTAAAGCCGTTTTCATCGCCGACACAACCCACGCCATGACACCCACACAGGCTGCGACGGCGATCGCCTCCGAGAACCCGCACGCGGACTAAACCATGGCCATGACTACCAGCGAGCGCTTCAGCGCCAAACAAATCCGTCAGTACACGTTCAAGGCCGGGCTCAGCCGCACCCAAGGCGGGCTCATGGAGCTCATCTCCGAGGTGTACACCTCCATTCTGGGCGCTTTGACGCTACTCACCATGGCCGGGGCCCTCATTGTGGCTTTGCGTCACAGCTTGGGCGTTGGTGATGAATCGGCGCTACTGGCCTCTGCCGTGGCGCCGGGCTTCCACTCGGTCACGCTGCTGCAGGCCAGCGCCACGGTACTGCTGACTCTGGCTGCGGCGCTCCTATCCGTGGAAATGACCATGGGGCCCGTTGCCATGACGCTGCCACAAACCGCTTGGTGGCTGGGTCTGCCGGTACGTCGCAGGGGGTTTATCCAACCCGGTTTCCTGAAATCGATCCTCTGGCCCACCATCGCGGCCGTGTTGGTGGTGCTGCCGCTTTCACTGGGCATGGCAGCGAACCCCACGCCCGGGAATTTAGCTCTGGCTGCTCTGTGTGGTGCGGGCCTGGCATGGTTGCTGTACGGCGTTGCCTCCTGGTGCCAGATCACCGGCTCCGGCGCTTTGCTAAAGAAGCTTATGGGGGCCATCACCCTCCTCGCCCCGCTAACTCTGGTAACAACAGCCCTGTACAACAATGTGGCCGGATCCAGCGCCATCACGGCCGCGCAAACCGCTTGGTTGAAATACCTCCCCACGAGCTGGCCACTCTTAGTGGCCGACGGCGCCACCTGGCCCCTGCTGATCGTGGCCCTCGCGCTGGGGCTCCTTGCGCTGGTCTATGCACATCTTGAGCGCATCACCACCGCAGCCTTGAAGAAGAGTGCTGCGGCTGGCGCCTATGCGGCCAGTTCGCTGCTGTCTATGGACGCCACCGAGCTCTCCCGCTCGCTGAGCACCGGGCCGTCCACAGGAACCAGCAAGGTCAAGCTCCCCATGATCTTCAAAAAGGGCTCGGTCCACGCCCGGAGTATCAAGACACTGGCCAGCACGCATGCCACCATGGCGCTGCGCTCTCCCAGCATGCTGCTGCGGGTGCTGGTGTTGGCGGCCGTGCCAGCATCCTTGGCATCGGTGGAGTTCCTGGGCAATGCCATCTTGATTGCCGTGGCTCTGTACTTTTGCGCCCACTTTGCCGTGACAGCTTTAGGCGCCACCGCACGGTTCGCCAATGGCAACCCGGCAGTAGATACGCTCATGCCGTTGCCGGCGACCACCGTCCGGCGTGTGCATTATCTGGTCCCCGCCGTGGTCATGACGCTGTGGGCGCCGATCTGCTTTGGGCTATTGCTCGCTTTGGGTGTTGGCTCACCAGGGCTGCTAGTCCTCGCCATCCTTGCTGGACCCGGTTTGGGTGCCGCTACTTTGCGTGCTGGCTTCCGGCCTGCACCTGACTGGAATATGCCTGCCTTGGCTGGTCCTGCTGGCCCCATCCCCACGGGTGCCATTAGGGCGTTCATCGTGGGCCCAGACCTGAGCCTGATTGTACTGTTGCCGGTACTGATCTGCTTGATCTCAGGCGGTGTGCCCTCGATAGCGTTCCCGATCCAGCTGACACTGACGTGGCTGGCTTTCTTGTGGGGAACCCATGTGCGCAAGCCAAAATCCGCCAAAGACCCCGGCCTCTTCGGTATGCCCCCGGCAACCGCCACCAAGTAGTAGGGGTCCCTGCCGTTTATGTGCTCCGACCCACGCCGTTTACTATTGCTGAGGCGTGCCTTGCGCCGCCAACGTGCCACGCAGCGTCGCGCGGCACCGCTCCAGTCGACCAAAGGAACACCATGAAGCTGCTGAAATCGATCCCACTACTAGGCTGGATTGTTATAGCCATAGTCCTGGGCATCCTGCTCGGCCCCGTTATGCCTGCGTGGCTCGGCGGGGCATTCCTGACCTACAACTCAATCTTTTCCGGGTTCCTGAGCTTCATTGTGCCGCTCATTATTTTGGGTCTGGTCATGCCAGCCATCGCAGAACTGGGCAAGGGCGCTGGCAAGTGGCTCGGCGTGACGGCGCTGATCGCTTACGGTTCCACTATTCTCGCCGGCCTCCTTGCTTACTTTGTGAGCCGGTGGCTCTTCACCGCCTCATTGTCCGGCGGCGGACTGGCAGAGATCGGTGCTGACTCAGGTTCGGGATTCACCCCTTACCTGACGGTAGTCAGTAGCGCTGGAGATTCAGCTACTGAGATTGTCCTTCCGCCCGTGATCGGCGTCATGAGCGCCTTGGTGCTCGCCTTCGTGATCGGCATTGGCCTGACTTCTTTCAAATCAAAGGTGCTCTTCCGCGGAGCCATCGAGTTCCGCACCATCATTGAAGCCGTGATCCGGCGCATCATCGTGCCAGCGCTGCCCCTATTCATCTTCGGCATCTTCATGGACCTCGCAGCCAGCGGATCGGCCGTTACTGTCGTCACGAAGTTCCTGCTGGTAGCTGTTGTGTCTTTCGCCCTGACACTCGTTGTCTTGACTACCCAGTACTCCATTGCCGGGGCTATGTCCGGCCTCAACCCGTTCAAGGCTCTGTGGAATATGCGCGACGCGTACTTCACCGCATTGGGCACCTCATCCTCGGCCGCCACTATTCCGGTAACGCTTGCTTCAACGAAGAAGAACGGCGTCTCTGATTCTGTCGCCGGATTCGTGGTTCCCTTGTGCGCCACCATTCACTTGTCTGGTTCCATGGTCAAAATCACCTGCTTCTCCATCGCAGTGCTGCTGCTCACCGGCGGCGATGTTTCCTTCAGCGCGTACCTGCCCTTCACCTTGATGCTCGGCGTCATGATGATCGCCGCACCCGGTGTTCCCGGTGGCGCCATCGCTGCAGCCGCAGGCCTGCTCGCTCAGATGCTCGGCTTCGGCGAGGTGGAAGTTGGCCTCATGTTCGCGGCGTACATTGCCCTGGACAGCTTCGGTACGGCCACCAACGTGACAGGTGACGGCGCTATTGCATTGATCATGAACAAGCTCACCCGCGGTCACCTTGGCACGCAGGCGCAGGATCCCTCCGACGAAACCGTCGAAGCTGCCCCGGGTAGCGAAGCCGAAGCGCATACGCTGGCCCACTAACACCTCCGGTTTCTGAACACACAAAAGCTCCGGGTAGTGCTGATTGATATCAGCACTACCCGGAGCTTTTGCGTTCCCTGCAAGAAGCCTTAGCTGGGGCGCAGCACCGGCATGAGCGCATCGATCACCGAGGAGTCCTCAATGGTTGAGGGCACCACGTAAGCTTCGCCGTCGGCAATTTGCCGCATGGTCTTGCGCAGGATTTTTCCGGAGCGGGTCTTGGGCAGCGCATCCACCACCACGGCGGACTTGAAATCGGCAACAGGTCCAATTTCGCGTCGCACCAGCGCAACCAGTTCCTTCTGCAAGTCTTCTGGGAGCAATGTCACCCCTGATTTCAGGACCACATAACCCACAGCCTTTTGCCCCTTGAGGACGTCGGCAATACCAATGACGGCGCATTCCGCCACGGCCGGATGCGTGCCGATGACCTGTTCAATGGCACCGGTGGAGAGCCGGTGGCCGGCAACGTTGATGACATCGTCAGTACGGCCCATGACAAAGACGTAGCCGTCCTCATCCTGGTACCCGGAATCGCCCGTGACGTAAAAGCCCTCAAACGCGCTCAAGTAGGAATCAATGAAGCGCTGATCGTCATTCCACAGCGTAGGCAGGGTGCCAGGTGGCAGCGGCAGCCCCAGCACAATATTGCCCTCCTCCCCCACAGCCACGTCCACTCCCATCCCATCCACGATCCGCAAATCGAATCCGGGCATGGGCACAGTCGGTGAGCCCGGCTTCAACGCAAGCGGTTCCAGCCCCCGAGGGTTGCCCACAATGGCCCAGCCGGTTTCGGTCTGCCACCAATGATCCACCACAGGTACCCCGAGCACCTTGCCAGCCCAATGATAGGTATCGGTATCCAGCCGCTCACCGGCGGTGAACAGCGTTTCCAGGCTGCCGACGTCGTACTTCTTGAGCAATTGTGCCTCCGGATCCATCTTGCGAATGGCCCGCAATGCGGTGGGCGCCGTGAACAACGCCTTGACCTTGTGCGCCTCAATGACGCGCCAGAACGCGCCGGCGTCGGGGGTGCCCACGGGCTTGCCCTCGTACATCACAGTGGTGGCCCCGGCCAGCAGCGGCCCGTACACAATGTAGGAATGCCCCACCACCCAGCCAACGTCGGAGGCTGTCCACCAGACATCTCCCTGAGCAATGTTGTAGTGATTTTTCATGGTCCACAGAAGTGCGACGGCGTGCCCACCGTTATCCCGCACCACCCCCTTGGGTGCCCCCGTGGTGCCCGATGTGTAGAGGATGTAGAGCGGGTCGCTCGCCTTCACCGGCACGGGTGCTGCGGGCTGCGCGTCTGCGAGCGCAGCATCCCAATCCACGGCATTCAGGCCAAGGGCAGCTGGATCGCCGGCAAAACCGTCCCGGTGCTTGATGATCACGGGCAGCTGCGGGACGCCGGCCTTGGTCAACGCCTCCTGAACTGTAGGCAGGTACTCCACCAGTCGGTTGGGCTCCAAGCCGCCCGAGGTGGAGACAACAACCGTGGGCGCAGCATCTTGAACACGCACGGCCAGTTCGCTGGCGGCAAATCCACCAAACACCACCGAGTGGATGGCGCCCAGCCGGGCGGTGGCCAGCATGGCGATGGCAGCCTCGGGAATCATGGGCATATAGATCAGGACTCGGTCGCCCTTGCCCACACCCTGAGCTCGGAGCACCCCGGCGAAGCGGGCCACCTGATCGGTGAGCTCCGCGTAGCTGTAGACACGCTGCATTCCTTGCATGGCGGAATCGTGGATGAGGGCAGGCTGATCGCCGCGCCCAGCCGCGACGTGCCTATCCAGTGCGTTGTAGCAAGTGTTGAGTTCACCGTCGGCAAACCAGCGGCCACGTGGAGACTGCTCTCCATTGTGTGCCTGCTTAGGCGCAACAACCCAATCCACAGCGGTGGCTGCCCCGAGCCAAAACCCTTCGGGATCGTTGATACTGCGCAGGTATTCGTCTTTATAGCTAACGGCGTTCAATGCCATGGTGTTGCTCCATCCACGTTGATGTGATGTGAGTCATGTTACCGCTCAACTTTGCGCCCTGACAACCACCAATGTATACATTATTTGAATTCTTCGGCAGAAATTTACCCAAATAACCCAATAATGCTGTTGCTTGTATACACAGAACAGGTATTGTGTTCTGTAAGCCACAGCTATTTGATGACTAACTTGAGCTATTGGAGGGAGAGACCATGCGAGCTAGCGAACGCGCTTATGTGGCGCTGCGCGCCGACATCATCGAATGGCGTTTAGCCCCCGGGACCGTGTTGGGCGAGGTGGAACTCTCCGCACGCTTGGGCGTATCCCGCACCCCTATTCGTGAAGCACTGGCCAAACTCACCGCCGAGGGCCTGACTGAACCACAAAGTGGGCGCGGTGTGGTGGTCAGCGCAATCTCACTAGACCATCTCGATGAGCTATTCGAACTCCGCACAGCTCTGGAATGCCGGGCGGCCGAACTAGCGGCCGATCGCTGCGAACCGGAAATCTTCCGCACTCTCCATCAGCAACTGACCAATGCGGGAGAACTCATCACCGCCGATGATCCCTCACGCGCTGACTATTACCAGCTGGCAGGCGACTTGGACGCGGCGGTGGATGCCGCCGTCGGAAATCACTACCTCACCCAGGCGCTGAAGAATCTGCGGGTCCATCTGGTCCGGGTGCGGCGATTGGGCAAGGACAACCCGGCTAGGCTGCGCGATGCGGCGAGGGAACACGCCGCAATTGCCCTCGCCATCGCCAACCGCAACCCCACAGTCGCCAGTGCCGCCACCACGGTTCACCTGGATAACAGCCTGCGTCATCTACTGAGTACCACCTCCTAAATCTTTCCCCCTTCTCTAGAAGTACTTTTTGAAACACCCTGCGAAAGGAACACCATGACAATTGATCACAACGTCCGCGTTTACAAGAGCGAAGAGAACCTGGCCCGCGAGGACCAGCTGGCCCACAAGATCGCCACCGTGGCTGCCGATCCCGTAGCCGTGACGGCCGAGGTCACAGACATGATCATCAACCGTGTCATCGACAACGCCTCCGTTGCCATCGCCTCCCTGAACCGTGGCCCCATTGTTGCGGCCCGCGCCCAGGCACTGACCCACGCACCGTCCACCGGTGGCGCTGGCGCCTCCGTCTTCGGCATCACCGAGAAGGTCTCCCCTGAGTGGGCGGCCTGGGCCAACGGCGTTGCCGTCCGCGAACTGGACTACCACGACACCTTCCTGGCAGCCGAGTACTCCCACCCGGGCGATAACATTCCCCCGATCCTCGCCGTCGCCCAGCACACCGGCGCCTCCGGCGCGGATCTGGTTCGCGGCATCGCCACCGGCTACGAAATCCAGGTTGACCTGGTCAAGGCCATCTGCCTGCACAAGCACAAGATTGACCATGTTGCCCATCTGGGCCCGTCCGCCGCCGCTGGCATCGGCACCTTGCTGAACCTTGAAGTAGAGACCATCTTCCAAGCCGTGGGCCAGGGCTTGCACACCACCACTGCCACGCGCCAGTCCCGCAAGGGCGAGATCTCCACCTGGAAGGCACACGCCCCCGCGTTCGCCGGCAAGATGGCCGTTGAGGCCGCCGACCGTGCCATGCGCGGCCAGACCTCACCGGTCCCGATCTATGAGGGCGAAGACGGTGTCATCGCCTGGATGCTCGACGGCGCCGATGCCCAGTACACAGTGCCGCTGCCCGCCGCCGGCGAAGCCAAGCGCGCCATCATGGACACGTACACCAAGGAACACTCCGCCGAGTACCAGGCACAGGCGTGGATTGACCTGGCCCGCAAGCTGCACGGCGAACACCCCGAGGCCACCGACCCGGCCAATGTAGCCAGCGTGCTCATCAAGACCAGCCACCACACGCACTACGTGATTGGCTCCGGCGCCAACGATCCGCAGAAGTACGATCCCACCGCATCACGAGAAACCCTTGACCACTCCATCCCGTACATCTTCACGGTGGCCCTGCAGGATGGCGCGTGGCACCATGTTGACTCCTACTCCCCCGAGCGTGCCGGGCGCCCCGACACTGTCGAGCTGTGGCACAAGGTGACCACGGAAGAAGACGCCGAGTGGACGCGCCGCTACCACTCCCTGGATATTGCCGAGAAGGCCTTCGGTGGCACGGTGGTCATCACGCTGACCGACGGCACCGTCATTGAGGACTCCATCGCCGTGGCTGACGCTCACCCGCTCGGCGCCCGGCCGTTCGCCCGCGAGCAGTACATCAACAAGTTCCGCACCCTGGCCACCGGCCTGGTCACGGAAGAAGAGATTGACCGCTTCATCGCGGCAGCAGAGAATCTACCCAACTTGGCCGCAGGGGAACTGGACCAGCTCAACATCACTGCAGCTCCCGGCGTCGTGGATCTGGCAGCCGCACCCAAGGGACTCTTCTAACATGTTGTACTCCAAGAAAACCGCTGAGGAAAAGCGCCGGGACCTGCGCGCCATGCTGGTCCCGGGCGCGGCCGTCCAGTTCCCGGGAGCCTTCAACCCGCTCTCGGCCCGCCTCATTGAGGAAAAGAAGTTCGACGGCGTGTACATCTCCGGCGCGGTCCTCGCCAACGATCTGGGCTTGCCGGACATTGGCATGACCACGCTGACCGAGGTGGCCACGCGCGGCGGACAGATTGCCCGCATGACGGACCTGCCGTGCCTGATCGATGCCGACACTGGTTTTGGTGAGCCCATGAACGTGGCCCGCACCATCCAGGAACTGGAAAACGCGGGGCTGGCCGGTTGCCACATTGAGGACCAGTTCAACCCGAAGCGTTGCGGCCACTTGGATGGCAAGAACATGGTGGATCTGGACACGGCTGTCAAGCGGATTGCTGCCGCAGCCGATGCCCGCCGCGATCCGAACTTCTTGATCATGGCCCGCACCGACATCCGCGCAGTAGAGGGCTTGGCTGCCGCCATTGACCGGGCCAAGGCCCTGGTCGACGCCGGAGCTGACGCGATCTTCCCCGAAGCCATGAAGTCCGTGGCCGAATTTGAAGCCGTGTGCAAGGCCGTCGATGTCCCCGTCTTGGCGAATATGACAGAGTTCGGCAAGAGCGAGCTCTTCACCCGTGATGCCTTGGCCGCCGCTGGCGTGGCCATGATCATCTACCCGGTGACCTTGTTACGCAGTGCGATGGGTGCGGCCGAGCGCGTGTTGGAGGCCATTGCAGCTGATGGCACGCAGGAAGCTGCCGTTCCGGAGATGCTCACGCGCGCCAGGCTCTACGATCTGGTTGACTATGAGGCGTACAACCAGTTTGATACGGGTATCTTCAATTTTCAGATTCCCAGCCTGGACATTGCCACCAACAACGCGAATCTCTAATCAACAACGTCGTTTGAAGAAGGAGTGCTCACTGTGAGTGAAGAAGAAGTACGCAAAGGTCTGGCCGGCGTCGTTGCCGATTACACGGCTGTTTCAAAGGTCAATCCCGAGTCCAACTCACTGTTGTATCGCGGGTATCCGGTCCAGGAGTTGGCCGCCAGCAAGTCCTTTGAAGAAGTAGCCCTGCTGCTCTGGACAGGGGAACTGCCCACCCCAGCGGAACTGGCTGATTTTGAAGCGTTCGAGCGCGCAAACCGCGCCCTCGATACACGCGTGAAAGCTGCCATTGACCTCTTGCCATTGGATTGCCACCCCATGGATGTGGGCCGCACCGCCGTCTCGGTTCTGGGCGCGGCTCATCCGCTGGCCGAGGATTCCTCCCCCGAATCGGAATTGGCCAAGGCAAAATCGCTCTTCGCGCAGTTCCCGGCAGTGGTCGCTTACGATCAGCGCCGCCGTCGTGGTTTGGAGTTGGTGGAACCCCGCGCCGATCTGCCCTACTCGGCCAATTTCCTGTGGATGACCTTTGGTGAAGAAGCAGCCCCGGAAGTCGTGGATGCATTCCGCGTCTCCATGGTGTTGTACGCGGAGCACTCCTTCAATGCCTCCACGTTCACGGCTCGTGTCATCACCTCAACGCTCTCGGATCTGCATTCGGCAGTCACGGGTGCCATTGGCGCGCTGAAGGGCCCGCTGCACGGCGGCGCCAACGAGGCCGTCATGCACACCTTTGATGAGATCGGCATCCGCAGCGATGAGACTCGCGAGGAAGCCGCCAGCCGCGCCAAGGCCTGGATGGAAGACGCCCTGGCGCAGAAGAAGAAGGTCATGGGCTTTGGCCACCGCGTGTACAAGCACGGTGACTCACGCGTTCCCACCATGAAGGGCGCGTTGGATAAGATGATCGAGCACTTTGATCGTCCCGAAATGTTGGGCCTGTACGACGGTCTCGAGCAGGCCATGGATGAGGCGAAGGCCATCAAGCCGAACCTCGATTACCCGGCCGGGCCCACGTACCACCTGATGGGCTTTGACACGGATATGTTCACGCCCATCTTCATCGCCGCCCGCATCACCGGTTGGACGGCGCACATCATGGAACAACGCGCCGCCAACTCGCTGATCCGCCCGTTGAGCGCCTACAACGGAGTTGACGAACGCCACGTGAGCTAACGCTCGAGCTTGGTCTTTGCGAATACTACGGCGCCGCCGCCCACCTCCCTCTGTGGAGATGGGCGGCGGCTTTGTTGTACGGGTACTGTGAAGGAAAGCAGTTCCAAAGTTGTGCCTATGCATTGGATACGGAGCATCGTGGAAAAATCATCTCTGACAGCGCTAGCCCGGGAACTTATGGTTTCCGCCAAGTCAAAATCCAGTGGCCGTGGAGCCAGAACAGTGTACGGCGGTCACGAACGTGTGCTGCGACAAACCGTTGTTGCTCTCACCGAGGGAAGCCTGCTGGATGAGCATGACAATCCCGGTGAAGCCACCGTGCAGGTTCTCAGCGGCCGCATCGTCTTGAAGGCTGCCGAGGTTTCATGGGAGGGCTCTCCGGGCGATCATTTGGTGGTGCCTCAGGCCCGCCATTCCGTGGAGGCGCTGGTGGACTCGACCTTCTTACTGACAGTGGTCAAACCCTAGCTCTACCGTCACAGCTACAGTGGGGACTGCTAGCTGCCGAGGCGTTCTTCCGGGATGGGTCCACTCGACGGGGTGTGCACCCTGGAAGCCACGGTTTCGTTGTCATCGTTCAGGACAACGCGCCAGTGGCCGTGCTCCCCTGCGAGGAATGCTGGCAGCCAGTGAATGGCGTCTGCCCACATCTGGGCATGCGGCAGTTCCCCTACCGGATACCATTGCGGGGCGATCTCGGAGCTTTCTTGCGGCTCGCCGTCGAACGTTCGGCAGAGGAACACTGTGGTGAACATATCCCAGGCCGGTTTGGCCGGAAACACGAATTCCACGGTTCCCGCGGGAACCAAATCCAGCGCCTGAATGGTGATGGAGGTTTCCTCAGCCACTTCGCGGCAGATGGCCGCAACAATGCTCTCGCCCGGTTCCACGTGCCCGCCAATCCCCACGACTTTGCCGGCACCCACACCCGTCTTTTTCAGTCCCAGCAGGACTTCTTCACCGGCTCTGCCGTCAATTCCGCTCGTATCACGGAGCAGGAAACACAGGGTTACATCGGCGGCAATCATGAATCCAGCCTAGCGCTCAGTCTTAGAAGCCAGTGCGGTTCTCGTTGTTGCGCCACTAATCAAACGGATCCACGGCGTTACCAGTGCTATGGATCGCCTTCGCCACCGGCATCAGCGTTCCATCATTTCCGGCGTCGCCGCATCATGGCGGTCCGCCGCGAAGTACACGCGGCCAAATCAAAGCTGCTTACGCCCTAGCGGGCATTGCCTATGGCAGTCACTTCAGCAGGGGCGGTGGGGCCCAATGAATTGTCCCTCCACGACCGGCTCAGCCCAAGGCGCGGGGGTGCGCTGCAGCGTACACTTCACGCAGCGTCTCGGCCGTGACCAATGTGTACACCTGGGTGGTTGTCACCGAGGCGTGTCCCAGCAGTTCCTGGACCACACGTACATCGGCCCCACCTTCTAACAGGTGGGTGGCAAATGAATGGCGCAGTGTGTGGGGTGAAACCTCAACATCCACGTTGGCCTTCTCTGCCACAGTTTTCAGAATGGTCCACACGCTTTGGCGGCTGATGCGTCCGCCTCGGGTGTTCAGGAAGAGGGCTGGAGTGCCTTTGCCTTTGACGACCAATGAGGGCCTCCCCCGCACCAAGTAGGCTTCCAAAGCCCGCAGCGCGTACGAGCCGATCGGCACGATCCGTTCCTTGGAACCCTTGCCGAAGAGACGCACCAAGGAGGGACCGTCGTCGGATTCGGATGGCAGCACTAGATCATCCACGTCCAAGCCCACGACCTCGCTGATGCGGGCTCCGGTGGAGTACAAGAATTCCAGCATGGCTGCGTCCCGCAACCCGGCAGGAGTCTCCGAGCCGGCAGCTTCTAAGATCCGCGTGACATCGTGAACACTAATCGCTTTCGGCAACCGCTGGCCAGCTTGTGGCGGGTGAATATCTGCGGCAGGGTCAGCACTACTGATGCCTTCGAGCGCCCAGAATTTGTGCAGACCGCGCACCGAAACCACCGTACGGGCCACCGAGCGAAGCCCTAGGGCCGATCCCCCATCGGCACCGTCAGAAAGGCCCTGAGAGAATTCGCTGATGTGGTGGCGGGTGATCTGCTCCACCCCAGTGATCCCGGCGGAGGCCAGAAAACTGCCATAGCGCCGCAGATCCCGTTCGTAAGCCTGGAGGGTATTAGGCGCCAAGCCACGCTCCACACTGACGTGCAGCAAATAGTCCAGAATGTGCCGGTCCACCGCACTCGGAGCTGCTGGAGGCAGCGGTTCGGGCGGTGCAGGTGGGATCACTGCCCGCGCTGAGCCGGATGTTCCGGCCACGGCGCGTTGGCATCGCGCAGCTGACTGAAGCCGCTGAGGGAAGCTTGTGCTGCCGCCAAAATACCGACGACGGCGGACGGGTTATGGATGCGGCCGCTCAGGACAGCATCGGCAGCTTCGGCAAGGTCGACCCAAGCGAAGGTGATTTCGGCTTCTTCGTCGGTGCGCACGTGGCGCTCATCCTCAGGAACCATGGAAAGTCCGCGGGCCAGGTAAATTCTGATGGCCTCGCTGGATGATCCTGGGCTGGTGAAGTAGTCGGTGAGCACATGCCATTGGGCTGCTACCAGGTCCGCTTCTTCGGCAAGTTCGCGAGCAGCGCCAACAACAAAGTTCTCGCCCTCTATGTCAAGCAGTCCGGCAGGGACTTCCCAGAGGACCATTTGCACCGGATGCCGATACTGATTCAGCAGCAGCACCTGGTTTTCCTCGTTGAGCACCACCACGGCCACAGCCCCGGGATGGGCCATATAGTCGCGGGTGATCGGCTTAGCCTCAGGAGTGAGGCTGAAGGTATCGGAGACAATGTCCCAGATACGCCCTTGGTACACCGTCGAGGACTCTTGCAGCGTGCGGTGGCTGAAGGTATCGCTCAGCACCTGCTCTGCCGTGCCAGTGGCCGGCGCAGAGTCCAGTCCTTGCAGAAGATGAGATCCCTGCGAATCCGACGGTGTACCAAAGTTTGCCACTTAGACCTCCAGCAACCGGGTGGCGTTCTGACGGACCAAAGCGGCAGCAATCAGGCCAGCGAACAGGGCATGCGGCCGGGTGGGGCGCGAGCTCAGTTCAGGGTGGGCCTGGGTGGAGACGTAGTACGGGTGAACGTCCGCTGGCAGCTCCACAAATTCAACAAGCTTGCCATCGGGAGAGGTACCGGAGAACACCAACCCTGCGGCTGCGATCTGATCGCGGTACTTGTTGTTGACTTCGTAGCGGTGACGGTGACGTTCGGAGACGTCCGTGGTTCCGTACGTTGTTGCAACCACGGAGCCTTCCGTGAGCACGGCCGGGTAGAGGCCCAGACGCATGGTGCCGCCAAGATCGCCCTTGCCATCCACAATGTCCAGCTGCTCTTCCATGGTCGCGATGACGGGGTAGGTGGGGTTCTCGTCGAACTCCGAGGAGGACGCACCTTCCAAACCAACCACATTACGTGCGTATTCAATGACCATTGACTGCAGACCCAAGCACAGGCCAAGTGTGGGGATCTGGTTTTCGCGGGCAAACTTCAAAGCGCCCAACTTACCTTCCAGTCCACGTATGCCGAAGCCGCCGGGTACACAGATGGCGTCAACGTCAGCAAGTGCCTTCTTGGCGCCTGCCTCGGTAGCACAGTCATCCGAGGGGACCCAGCGAATCTTCACATGTGCAGCGTTGGCGAAACCGCCGGCGCGCAGGGCTTCGGTGACCGAAAGGTAAGCATCCGGCAGGTCGATGTACTTGCCTACCAAGGCAACTTCAACGTGGTGAGCCGGGTTGTGCACAACCTCAAGGAGCTTGTCCCACTTGGTCCAGTCAACATCCTTGAAGGACAGGCCCAGGGCCCGCACAATGTAGGAATCAAGGCCCTGCGAGTGGAGGGTCTTGGGGATGTCGTAAATGCTGGGAGCATCGGGGCAACCGATGACTGCTTCAACATCAACGTCGCAGGCACGGCCAATCTTGACGTGCATGGCCTCGGGCAGAACCCGGTCCGAGCGCAAGATGAGCGCGTCGGGCTGAATACCCAAGGAGCGCAGCGCAGCAACGGAGTGCTGTGTGGGCTTGGTCTTCAGTTCGTGAGAGGGGCCAATGTACGGAACCAAGGAAACGTGTGCAAAGAACACATTGTTGCGGCCCACGTCCTGACGTACCTGGCGTGCTGATTCCATGAACGGCTGGGATTCGATGTCACCTACCGTGCCACCGATTTCGGTGATGATGACATCGGGAGGGTTGGAGCCCTCAGCAGGCAGACGCATGCGGCGCTTGATTTCATCGGTGATGTGCGGGATGACCTGGACGGTATCGCCCAAGTATTCGCCGCGGCGTTCCTTCGCGATGACGGTGGAGTAAACCTGGCCAGTTGTGACGTTGGCAGATCCTTCCAAGTTTTCATCGAGGAAGCGCTCGTAATGGCCAATGTCCAAGTCAGTTTCGGCGCCATCGTCCGTGACGAAGACTTCACCGTGCTGGAAGGGATTCATTGTGCCTGGATCCACGTTGAGATAGGGATCGAGTTTCTGCATTGTGACCGACAGGCCACGTGCACGCAGCAGATGGCCGAGGCTTGAAGCCGTCAGCCCTTTGCCGAGCGAGGACGCGACTCCGCCAGTGACGAAGATGTGTTTGGTCGTCTTGGACTGACCACTGAACCGGGAATTTGATCGTTGCACCACGGAATTTGAGCCTATCATCTAATGAGCCAATATACGTTCGCGAACGGCACACATTTTCTGCGCGACCACCCCTTGTTTCTACCCTGCTACCCGCGCACCCTGAGCTAAAAGCTCCTTGGCGTGGGCCTGCGCGGTGGCTGAATCCTCCTGTCCAGCAAGCATTCGGGCCAATTCCACCACCCGCTCCTCGTAGTCCAAAAGCCGGACATTGCTGGTGGTAATTCCCGTTGAGTTTTTGCTCACAGAACTCTTGGTGACCAGAATATGTTGGTCGGCAAACGCTGCCACTTGTGGCAGGTGTGTGACGACCAAAACCTGGACATGTTCGGCCAACATGGCGAGCCTGCGGCCAATTTCCACCGCCGCCTTGCCACCCACCCCGGAGTCAACCTCGTCAAAGACAAAGGTGGGCACGGGGTCCACCGCGGCCAGCACCACTTCCAGCGCCAGCATCACGCGGGAAAGCTCACCACCGGAGGCTCCCTTACCTAGCGGGCGCGGCAGGGCTCCGGCGTGGGGGGCCAGCAAGAAGGCGATGTCATCCTCACCATGGATGCTGCGCTCGGTAGCGGAGATCTCAATGACCAGTCTGGCGTCGGGCATGGCCAAAGCCTTCAGCTCGGCGCTGACGGCTTTGGCGAGCTTCTCGGCTGCCTTGCGCCGCAGTGCGGTGACCTCCCCCGCCAAAGTCCCGAGCTCAGCCACGGCCGATACTTCTTCGGCTTCGAGGGATTCGATCCGGCCGGAGTCATCACTCAATTCGCTCAAGCGCACCCGTGCGGCGTCGGCCCATTCGATGACTTCATCAATGCTCGGGGCATATTTACGGACCAAGACAGCCAGTTCCCCGCGCCGGTCTTCCACCTCGGCCAGCCGTCCGGGCCCCTCGGTGTCAAGGGAGGTGGCGTAGCTGGCCAGATCCCTGGCAATATCGGCCAGTAGATAGCCAACTTCGGAGAGCCGTTTGGTGGTTTGGGCCAGTTCCTCATCACTGTCAGCCACAGCCTCCACGAGCCGTTTGGCATTGTCCACGAGCGTTACGGCGTCCAAACCATCACCGTAGTCGGCAGCGCTCAGGGCCTCATGGGCACCAAGCGTAGCCTTACGCAGCTCTTCCACATTGCCCAGTTTGACGGCTTGGGCTTTGAGAAGCTCATCTTCCGCTGCGAGAGGTTCGACGGCGTCAATCTCCGCCAGCGCCGTGGTCAACGATTCGGCTTCCCGCAGTCGCTCCCGGCTGGCCGAGCGCAACTCCTGCAACTCGCTCTGGATGGCTCGCCAACGCTCGAACACGCCCTTGTAGCTGCGCATCTTGGCCGCAAATCCTTTGTTGGCCTCGGCCGCGAACTTATCCAGAGCCACACGTTGGGCCGACGGGTTTTTCAAACGGATCTGATCCGATTGCCCATGCACGGCCACGAGAGCATCGCCGATCTCGTTGAGCACGCCGATGGGTGCGCTGCGACCGCCCACATGGGCACGGCTACGCCCGTCGGCGTTGACTGTGCGGGCCAGAATGAGTTGCGCACCGCCGTCGAACTCGTCAATCTCGGCGCCAGCTTCCAGGGCCCGCAACAACACAGGATGCCCGGTTGGCAAGGTCACGGTGGCTTCCGCGGAGGCAGTCTTGGCGCCGTTGCGCACAGCCCCGGCGTCTGCCCGGTTACCCAGCAAAAGTCCGACGGCGGTCACCACCATGGTCTTTCCGGCACCGGTTTCGCCGCTGACAACGCTCAGCCCGGGGCCTAGCGGAAGAACGGATTCAGAGATGACGCCCAGGTCTCGGATACGAATTTCTTCAATCATGCTTTAGTCCTGCCCATAGAATCCCGTGGTGCCCGAATAGCTGCTTTCCTGGTGCGGAATGGTCAGGTCGGGAACCTGGGGAATCTGACCCGCGGGCGGCCCTTCCAGGGGCCACTTGGGCTTGGGCGGCTTGATGATGGGCAACTGGGTGGTGGGCGTTGGTGATTCTTCCTCGGAAGGACCGCGCCAGCCCTGCACGGGGAGTTCAAATTTGCGCACCAGACGTTCGGAAAAGGTGGACTGTTGGGTCCTGGCCAGCTTGACCGGCTTGGGTGAGCGGGTGACCTCGATGCGGGCACCGGGCAGCAATTCCACAGTGCGCCGGCCATCGCACCAAATGACCCCGTGGGCCCCGTTGCGTGTCAATACCTCCACAGCGAGGGTGGAGGTGGGCGCAACAACCAAGGGCTTAGCGAAGAGTGCGTGGGCACTGATGGGCACCATCAATAGCGCTTCCACCCCGGGCCACACCACCGGTCCCCCGGCAGAGAAAGCATAGGCCGTGGAGCCCGTGGGGGTGGCCATGACCACGCCATCGCACCCGTAGGAGGTCAGCGGACGGCCATCGACTTCGGTGACCACTTCAATCATGCGTTCGCGGTTTCCTTTTTCCAGGGCAACCTCGTTCAGCGCCCAGGTGTGCGCCACTACTTTGCCCGCGACTCTGACTATGACGTCCAGGCACATGCGCTCTTCCACTACATACCGGCGCTGGACAACAGCGGAAACGGTTTGGATGAGCTCCTCGCGTTCACTCTCGGCTAGGAAGCCCACGTGGCCCAGGTTCACTCCAAGCAGGGGAACATCGTACTCTCGGACAATCTCGGCGGCTCGCAAAATGGTGCCGTCACCGCCCAGCACCATGACAAGTTCAATGTCGGCTAGGGTGACGTCTCGGTCCAGGATCTCCATGTTGACGCTGGAAACGCCCAGATACCCTGTCATGTCGGCGAGTTCCTCGGCGTACATAACAGGGATGATGTTGTTTGCATGAAGCTCTACGCACGCTTCAAGGGCTGCAAGCATCGACTCTTCACGGCCGGTGTGGGCCAGAATCAAGACGCGCCGTGTCATGTGCTTTTTCCTCATCATCGTCTAGCTGTGCCGCTTATGTCTGTTCTGCTCAGGCCAAGACGGCTGAGGCAGGCTCAGGGCCAGAGCTGCGATAACAACTGTTCCACAGAACTGTCCTGTTCTTCGATCATAGGTGCAGGCACCGACGCTAGGCGGCTGGCCAACAGAAAATACTCAACGTTTCCGTCTTGGCCCGGCAACGGGCTCACCCCGAGACCCTCCAAAAGTAGCCCACTTGCTACCGCAGCGGAGGCAACCAGGGCCACTGCCCGGCGTCGTTCATTCTCACTGCTGACCACACCGGTGCGGGCCAGACGGTCCTTGCCCACCTCGAATTGCGGCTTGACCATGAGCACCAGTTGCCCGCCCACCTTCGTGGACAGTGTCAGCGGCGCCATGACGAGGGTGAGCGAAATGAAGGACAGATCGCAGACGGTGAGGTCCGCGGGTCCACCAATGTCATCGGGCATCATGTAGCGGATGTTCAGGCCTTCGTGGACGGCCACGCGAGGATCGTTGCGCAGCGCCTCAACCAATTGCCCGTGCCCCACATCCACGGCAACCACGGATGCGGCACCCTTGCGCAGCAGCACGTCCGTGAAGCCGCCCGTGGATGCGCCAGCGTCCAGGCAGCGTTTGCCGGCCACGGACACCTCGGGGAAATGCTTCAGCGCGCCAGCGAGTTTGTGTCCGGCGCGGGAGACGTAGTCTTCTTCCGTGCCAGGCATGACCTCGAGCGCGGATTCGGCATCCACGGCGAGGGCCGATTTTAGTGCCGGAACGCCGCCAACGCTGACGCGGCCAGCTTTGATGAGGGTGGCTGCAACGGTGCGCGAGCGGGCCAGCCCACGGTTTACTAATTCTTGATCAAGACGGGTCATGAACTCACCGGATTCTGGGGTGCGTTGGGGTTTCCGGCGGTGCCGACCGCCGCGGCTGCTGCGTTCACAGCAGCCGCGGGATCGGCATCAAGTTCACGTTCCAGGCCTTCGATGACGCGCGAGTACAAGGCCTTGTGCTCGCCAACTGGCAGCTGAGCAGTTTCGCCAGCCAACGCGACTAGCGAATCAACTGCGGCATCGCCGGTGGGCTCGGACGCGCTCATGGCAGCTCCGAGGACCACTGCAAGAGCGGATCGGTGCTTACTGTGGTTTCCGGAACAGCCAACCACCATGCTGCGCAGGCGGCACGCCAGGCGTCAAGGTCCTCGGCAGTGCCGTTGATCTGCACGGACCGGATGCCCTCTACATCTGCCACGACGCAGGCAGTAGCTCCGCCGCAGGTGACGGATCCGGCGTCGAACGTCAGCTCGGGATAGGGGGCATAAAGACCGCCCAGATCCGCGATGATGAACTGCGGGCGTTCGACGGTACGTGCCCGCAGCGCCGACTCGCAAGAGTCAACGCCGGTCAGGACCAGCGCGGTGGCCATATGGGCGTTATTGCCGCCGAGAATATCGGTGTCCAGCCGGTCCCCCACCACCAGCGGCGCTTGGCTGCCCAAACGGTTGGCGGCGGTGTGGAACAGGGGCGCTTCAGGCTTGCCAGCAACCATTGGGTCAAATCCGACGGCGGCACGCACCGCCGCGACGAGGGTCCCATTTCCGGGCGCAATACCGCGGTCACGGGGAATCGTCATGTCGGTGTTGGTGGCAATCCAAGCTGCTCCGCCCTTGATGGCGAACGTCGCCTCGGCGAGATCTGCCCAGCCGAGGGTCGGATCAAATCCTTGGATCACCACGTCAGGAGCATCGTCGGCGCTGCCAACAACTCGCATGCCCAGGGCTTGTACTTCCTGAGCGAGCGCAGTGCTCCCAGTGACAAGCACCTTGGAACCGGCAGGGAACTTCTGAGCCAAGAGAGCGGCACCAGCCTGAGCGGAACTGACCACTTGATCATCCTCGGCAGGGGCACCCAAATGGCGCAAATGTGCTGCGACCTGCGCTGGCGTACGTGACGCATTATTCGTCACATACGCCAGCTTGACGTTCATCGCGGCAAGGCCGTTCAGAGCGTCAATAGCGCCGGGGATGGCGGCTGGACCGGCATAAACTACGCCGTCCAGATCCGCCAGCACCGCATCATATGCAGTCAGCAAGATATCAGCTGTCACTGCTGCGCTCGTCGGAATCCTCGCCTTCGGCGGCGTTGAATTCGTCTTCCTCTGCACTATCGGCGTCTGACTCAGCATCATCGGATTCGAAGTAGGAGGACTCAGCGTCATCCACATTCGGCTCATCCTGCTGCTCAACGTCAGCTTCACCGTCGGTGAGCTCTGCGCTCTCTGCCTTAGCGGCGTCGTCCATGACGGGCGGGGTGGCCGGTGCCATAACGTCAGCAACACGGACGCGGGCACGAGGGGAATCCAGCGGGATTTCCTCATCGTCGCCGAGATCCATGATGATCTGATCGAATCCTTCGTCGATGCCGAGTGCTTCTTCGGCTACGAGTGCCTGACGCTCCCACGTCTTAGCTTCGTCCTTGCGACCAACTGAGCGCAGCACCATGCCATAGGCACGGAACAGGCGGGGGCTGAAGGAGAAGGCGCGGTTCAAGTCCAACTGCGGGATTTCCAGCGCAGACAGGGCCGCCTCCATCTCGCCGAGGTCACCGCGAGCACCGGATTCAACAATGGCCAGTTCCACCTTGCCTGCAGTGTCCAAGGTTTCTGCGTCCTCTGACTTGATCAAGTCAATGGCACGGTCGGGACGGCCCAAACCGCGTTCGCAATCTGCCATGAGCGGCAGGTGAACGTTGGAGCCACTGATACGGCGGAAGGTGCGCAGTTCGCGCAGTGCTTCGCCGTACTTACCAGCTGCATACGCAGTCATGGCAACAGCTTCACGGACACATGCCAAACGGCCACCGCGACGGCTTGCTGCAAGAGCGTGCTCGAAGGCCAGCTCAGGAACGAAATCAATCAAACGACCGGCCATGACCAGGTGCTTGGAAACCCATTCGTTGTTGCGGGAATCCAGGATTCGCAGCTGGGCGCGAGTTACCTTGTCCAGCTCTTCTCCGGTCACATCAGCATCAATGTGCGGTGAACGGTCGCGATCGGGGCGGTTGGAGCTGCGCAGATCTGATGCATTGCGCTCGGGAGCGACGCGGGGGCCGCGGTCTTCGCGGTCGCCGTATGAGGGGCGATCGTTGCTGCGGGCCGGACGGTCATCGCGGTTACCGTACGAGGGACGGTCTCCGCCTGAGCGTGCGGGGCGGTCGCCGTATGAAGGGCGTGAGTCGCGGTCACCAGTGGGACGGCCACCCTGGCCACCACGGTTATCACGATCACCGTATGAGGGGCGATCGTTGCTGCGCCCCGGACGATCGTCACGGTTACCGTAGGGACGGTCTCCGCCTGAACGCGCGGGGCGGTCACCGTATGACGGGCGATCGTTGCTGCGCGCCGGACGATCGTCACGGTTACCGTATGACGGGCGTGAGTCGCGGTCACCAGTGGGACGGCCACCCTGGCCACCACGGTTATCACGATCACCGTATGAGGGGCGATCGTTGCTGCGCGCCGGACGATCGTCACGGTTACCGTAGGGACGGTCTCCGCCTGAACGCGCGGGGCGGTCACCGCCTGAACGCGCGGGGCGGTCACCGTATGACGGGCGATCGTTGCTGCGCGCCGGGCGATCGTCACGGTTACCGTATGACGGGCGTGAGTCGCGGTCACCAGTGGGACGGCCACCCTGGCCACCACGGTTATCACGATCACCGTATGAGGGGCGATCGTTGCTGCGCGCCGGACGATCGTCACGGTTACCGTAGGGACGGTCTCCGCCTGAACGCGCGGGGCGGTCACCGTAGGACGGGCGTGAGTCGCGGTCACCAGTGGGACGGCCACCCTGGCCACCACGGTTATCACGGTCGCCGTAGGACGGGCGATCATTGCTGCGAGCCGGGCGATCGTCACGGTTACCGTAGGGACGGTCTCCGCCTGAACGTGCGGGGCGGTCACCGTAGGACGGGCGTGAGTCGCGGTCACCAGTGGGACGGCCACCCTGGCCACCACGGTTATCACGATCACCAAACGGCTTGCGGTCTTCGCGGCGTCCGTTGACCATAGGGCGGTCGGCACCGCGGTTATCGCGGTCACCGTAGGAAGGACGGTCATTGCTACGGGCGGGACGGTCAGCCTGGCCACCACGGTTATCACGATCACCGTATGACGGCCGGTCGTTGCTACGAGCCGAACGGTCACCATAGGGACGTCCGCTCTGGCCACCGCGCTCATTATAGGGACGCGCCGGTTGGCGGTCGTTCGTAGCTGGACGCTCAGAGTAAGGACGGCCGCCTGTCCCCTTGTTGTCATTACCGCGGGAATTGTCCTCGCGCTTACCTTCGTACTGCTCAGCCATGCCGACTCCTAAACCTTCGAGCGCACTAACTGGCACAGTAACAGCCGCTCTTCACTATTGATGTTGTTCGAAAAAATCCATGAACCCATTGGTCCATCCTCTAGTCTAGTCGAGCTGAACGGCTCCACCCATGAATCTGGCGTATCTGGACAAGATGAGTGACCAATCACAAACAAAGACGTTGCCTGAATCACTGTGCTGGTCTGGTGTTTGCTCCCAACTGATCGTTACACGCGTCATCGTGCCATGCACAGATTCAAATTTCACATCGACGTCGTGAGATCCCAGTGTTTCCTCCCCAAGCGTCCAATGGAAACTGATCAGCGTCGGTGCGTTCAATTCCACAATGTCAGCCCAGACGACTTCTTCGTCGTCTTCTGATCCTTCAACTAGATGATCGGACAGAAGGGCCACATGGCTGCCATCACCAAAAACGCTCTGTTCCGCTACCGGCCACCAAAGGTGAATAGAGTCTGCGAAACCGTCGAATGCCTGCATGTCAGGCACGTCAACAACAACTGACTGTTCAAACTGCTCGGCATCGCGCGGAGAAATGTAGTCCGGCTCATGGGTGTGGGAAAAAAGGTTATGCATCAGGCCACCCTACTCTTCAAGTACCTTAACGACATGCCCCTTGCTTGCAGTAAAACCGTCAACGCGGCTCTCCGCCAACTGGGCATTGTGGCGTCAGGCTCCTCCGAGTGCCCATAGGGCACCCACTCCGCTAAGGCCATGTGGAGAGCTCTCTCATAAGCGTCATGCAGGACTAATAGATTTAACAGGTCAGCTTGTGGGGAAAAGCGGCAGCAAATTGATTGCGCAACTCCATAATGAGTGACCCAAATTCTTCTATCAGATCCACCATGCCCGATCCCGGGTTAGCGGCCAAAATGCGTGTAGGAAAAGTGGCTTTTGGCCAGTAATCATATGGGATGCAGGGCCTGGTACCTGCTTTGAAAGCATATATGGTGACAGTTCCCAAGAACCACCCCCGTTCCCCAAAATCCTCACCCGACGGCCGGCTGCACTTGTCCTAAACGAGTGTGGCCCCTTGGTGGGGGTGGCCGTGGTTGTTTTTGGTTGTTAATGTGGGGAGGCCCCGCACCTTGTGTGGTGCGGGGCCTCGACCCTTTTTTACGTGTTGTCCGGCGGTGTCCTACTCTCCCACATCCTCACGAATGCAGTACCATCGGCGCTGTGGGTCTTAGCTTCCGGGTTCGGAATGGGACCGGGCGTTTCCCCCACGCTATGACCACCGTAACTCATTCCCCATGTTCCGCGGGTTGTATTGCCCGTGGGTGGGTGGTTTGTTGGGTGTTCTTGTTATGGAACAACAGTATTTTATTATACAGGCTTCTT
>NZ_JBFBLV010000036.1:0-33486 GCF_040686835.1 Specibacter sp. NPDC078692 | reverse complement strand
AGCGAGGCCGGCCCCACCGCTGCCCAAAAACGCCACATCACCAAAAAACGGGATTCAGCCAGCCCCCAAAACGGATCGGTGGATCAAGGCTTAGCGAATGACACGTGATTCACGCCGCCATTTGCTCCGGAACTGGCCGCGACATGCTTGGATTGAGGTATCCGTGCGAAAGGCGAAAAATGACCATGTCCAGTGGAGTTTATGTCAGTGCAACTACCCCCGGTTCGGGTAAAACGTTGGTGTCCTTGGGGCTGGCCGACGCTCTGCACCGGCGCGCGGATCGGATTGGCTTCTTCCGGCCCATCACCTCTGCTGCGGATCCGGAAAAAGATCCCACGGTGGCCATGTTGCGCCGCATGTACAACATGGATGAGCAGGTGTGCCGTGCCGGTATGACCAGCGCCGAGGCGCGCATGCTCATGGCGGCCGGACGGCGTGAAGAAATTGATGCCCGCGCCGTGGAGATCTTCAGTGAAATCTCCAAACACGCCGATGTCATCATTGTTGAAGGCACCGATCTCACCGGCCAGGACGCGGCCGTGGAATTTGATCTCAATGCCCGTCTGGCCAACAATCTGGGGCTGCCCATGCTGGCCGTTGTCGGCGCCCGCGGACTGAGCCCACAGGAGATCGCCGACGCCGTCGATGTCGCCCGCAAGGAGCTGGCCTCGGAGAACTGCTCGCTGCTGGCCATGATGGTCAATCGTGCCGATCCGAAGGATATGGACGCCATCACCGCGGCTATCCGACCCGGCCACAGCCACCGCCCGGTCTATGTGCTTCCCGAAATCGCGGAGATTTCCCGGCCCACGGTGGGGGAGGTCGCCGCCGCCTTGAAGCTGCGTCAGATGGCTGGTAGTTCTGAGCTGGAGCGCGATGTCCACGCCATCAAGGTCGCCGCCATGACCGTGGGCAACTTCCTGAGCCAGCTCGAGGCCCACGATCTGGTGATCGTTCCCGGTGACCGCGCCGATGTCATGGTGGCCACGCTGGCCTCCGCGTTCTCGCCTGAATTCCCGGTCCCCAGCGGCATGGTCCTGACCGGGGGCCTCGCCCCGGATCCGCATGTGCTCCCCTTCCTGGCGCATGCTCCCTTCCCTGTTTTTGCGTACGACGCCGACACCTTCAGTGCCGCTCAAGCGATCAGTGAGGTGCGCAGCGAGATCCATACGGGGCAGCGGCGGAAGATTGCTGCTGCCATGGGTGGCTGGGCCCGCAACGTGGATGAGGCGGAGCTGTTGGAACGGCTCACGCTGCCCCGCCCAGCCACCATGACCCCGTTGCGGTTCCTGCATGAGTTGATTGAGCGGGCCCGCAGCGAACGCAAACACATTGTGCTGCCCGAGGGGAGCGACTCCCGGGTGCTGGCGGCAGCTGAGATCCTGCACCGCCGCGATGTGTGTGAGCTGACAGTTCTTGGTTCGGTAGCCGCCGTCGAGGAACTGGCCGCATCCCACGGCATCGATTTGAGCGGTATCAGCATTGTTGATCCGGCTTCCTCTGAACTGCGGGAGTCCTTTGCTGTGGAGTACCAGCGGCTGCGCGCTCACAAGGGCATTGACCTGGCAAAGGCCCGCGAGATCATGCTGGACGGTTCCTACTTTGGCACCATGATGGTTCAGCTGGGTCATGTGGACGGTATGGTCTCCGGAGCTGCCCACACCACGGCCAACACCATCCGCCCGGCCTTGGAATTTGTGAAGACCCGGCCCGGCGTGAACATTGTGTCCTCGGTGTTCTTGATGCTGCTGGCGGACAGGGTGCTGGTGTACGGCGACTGCGCTGTTAACCCGGAGCCCAACGAGGAGCAACTGGCCGATATTGCGATTGCCTCCGCCGAAACGGCTGCCCAATTTGGGGTGGAGCCGCGCATCGCTATGCTGTCTTACTCCACAGGTGGTTCCGGTTCCGGTGAAGCGGTGGACGAGGTTCGCCGTGCCACTGAACTGGCCCGAGCCGCCCGTCCTGATTTGGCCATCGAAGGTCCCATTCAGTACGACGCCGCCGTGGACGCCTCCATTGCCGCTTCCAAATTGCCGGCCTCGGCCGTGGCAGGGCAGGCCACGGTATTCATCTTCCCCGACCTCAATACCGGCAACAACACCTATAAAGCGGTGCAGCAGTCTTCAGGTGCTGTTGCCGTGGGGCCTGTTTTGCAGGGATTGAACAAGCCCATCAATGATCTCTCCCGCGGCTGCACCGTGGAAGACATTGTGAACACCGTGGCCATCACCGCGATCCAGGCCCAGGTTTCGGCAAGCTCAACCACCGGGGCATCAACCACTGACGCGAAGGATTCCTAATGCGCGTGCTCGTCATCAACTCCGGCTCATCCTCGTTGAAGTACCAGGTGCGCGACACCGACACTAATGAGGTTGCCGCCAACGGGCTCATTGATCGCATTGGTGAGGGGGCTGGCGGACCGGCCGATCATGGTGAGGCCATGAATCAGGTGGCGGCCGCGCTGGACAGCGAGTTGGCGCAGAAGCCGCTGGACGCCGTCGGACATCGAGTGGTCCATGGCGGGGAACGATTCAGCGAGCCGGTCCTGATCAACAATGAAATCACGCGCGCCATTGAGCGGCTCAACCCCCTCGCCCCGCTGCACAATCCGGCCAATGTGCTGGGCATCCGGGCCATCACGGCCAAATGGCCCACCATGCCGCAGGTGGCAGTTTTCGATACCGCATTCCACCGCACCCTGCCCGAACACGCCTGGCGTTACGCTGTGCCGGATGAGCTGTACCGCCAGTACGGGATCCGCCGCTACGGTTTCCATGGCACTTCGCACCAGTTCGTGACTGGACGGGCGGCGGAACTGCTGGAGATCCCGGTGGAGAAGTTCAACGCCGTGGTGGCGCACTTGGGCAACGGCGTGTCCCTGACAGCCATCCAGGGTGGCGCCAGCATTGACACGTCCATGGGATTCACGCCGTTGGAGGGCCTGGTCATGGGCACCCGCAGCGGAGACGTTGATCCGTCCATCCTGGTCTTCTTGCAGCGCCAGGGCCTTTCCGCGGACGATATCGACACCATGTTGAACAAGGAATCCGGGCTCAAGGCGCTCGCCGGCAACAACGATATGCGCGCCATTGTTGAGGCCGCTGCCGCCGGGGATGCCCGTGCCCGCGTGGCCCTGGACATCACCTCTTACCGGCTGGCCAAGTACATTGGCGGCTACCATGTGGCGGTGGGCGGGGCGCAGGCCCTGGTGTTCACGGCCGGCATTGGTGAGAACTCCGCCGACTTCCGGGCCCTCGTTGCCTCACGTTTGGGCGCGCTGGGTGTGAAGCTCGACGACGCCGCGAACCTAGTGCGCTCAGGTGACCCCCGGGTGATCAGTGCCCCGGATTCATTAATTCCGGTGCTGGTGGTTCCCACGGATGAAGAGCAGGCGATCGCCGAGGCGAGCGCCGCCGTCGTGCTTAGATCGCTGAGTTAGGCTCGTTCCATGGTTGAAATTCCCTACCCACTGGCCACCGAGCGGTTGCTTCTGCGGCGCTTTACCACCGCGGATCTCGACGCCTATTACGAGTACCAGCGGCTGCCGGAAACGGCGCGGTACCTGTACGGGGAGGCTCGCAGCTACGCCCAGTGCATGGCGCGAATTGCCCGCTATGTTGAGGAACCTTTTGACGAGCCGGGCCATTGGGCCACGTTCGCCGTCGAGCTTCACGGCCAGCCGGGCCTCATTGGTGAGATGGCGTTGAAATGGAACGAGGGTGGTAAGCCAGAGGGGCCGCAGCCGCAGCGTTTCGGCGAAATTGGTTGGACCATGGCGCCAGCTGCCCAAGGGAAGGGCTATGCCACCGAGGCCGCGCGAGCCGTGCTGGAGTTGGCCCTGGATCAGCTGGATTTCTACAGGGTGGAAGCCCGGCTCGATGCCAGGAACGCGGCGTCGGCCGGTATTTGCGAACGGTTGGGCATGCAGCGCGAGGGCGTGCTGCGCAACAACATGTATCTGAAGGGCGAATGGACCTCAGAAGCCGTCTACGCCGTGGTGCGCAGCGCCTAAACCTTGGGGGCCCCACTGTTTCCGCTACCGTCCCCCACAAATGCGCCCCGTAGACCGGGAGCATTTATGGGGGACGGGCGCGGATTTCGATCGCTGAAACCGGGCGTCGAGCCTGTCGAGATTTAGCGCAGCTCGGTGGCACCAATCGCATCAGCCAGGAACGCGTAATCCCAGGCGCGGGTCTTCCAGCCTTCGTAGCGGCCGGACGCGCCGCCGTGGCCGCCGTCCATCTCGATCTTCATGACAATCGGTTCGGTGCCGGTGGATACTGCGCGCAGTTCCTGCACCCACTTGGCCGGTTCCACGTAGAGCACGCGGGTGTCATTGAAACTGGTGACGGCGGCGATCTTCGGGTAAGCCACGGCCCTCACATTCTCGTAAGGCGTGTACTCCTTCATGTATTTGTACACGGCCGGATCGGTGATGGGGTTGCCCCACTCTTCCCATTCCAGAGCTGAGAGCGGCAACTCCGGATCCAAAATGGTGGTCAGGGCGTCCACAAAAGGCACCTGCGCCACAATGGCCGCATACTTTTCCGGGGCCAGATTCGCCACGGCCCCCATCAGCAACCCGCCAGCCGAACCGCCCAGGGCCGCAATGCGTGCCGGATTCACCCAGCCGGAACCAGCCAGCCAGTCAGTGGCGGCGACGAAGTCGGTGAACGTGTTCTTCTTGTTCAGCTTCTTGCCGTCGTCGTACCAGGGCCGGCCCATCTCGCCGCCGCCGCGCACATGCGCAATCACAAAGACCACGCCGCGATCCAGCAGTGAGAGCCGCGGCACGCCAAAGCCCGGATCCATGCTCATTTCGTAGGAGCCGTAGCCATAAATCACTCCGGCGTTGGCGGAATCGCGCGGCAGATCCGCTCGGCGCAGCACCGAGAGCGGCACTTTTGTTCCATCCGCAGCCGTGGCCCATTCACGGGTGGCAACGTAATCCTCGGAGCGGTAGCCGCCCAGTACGGGGGTTTCCTTGCGTAACAGCAGCTCGCCGCCAGCATCGCCTACCGGCAGCACGTAATCGTAAACGCGTGGCGGCGTGAAATCTGAGGTGTACACCAAGCGGATGACGGGGGATTCGTACTCGCTGCCGCCCATGGAGGCCGTGTACAGCTCCTCATCAAAGGCAGGCTCGACGGCGGCCGCCTGCGCCGCGGTCCCCAAGCCTTCCAGCTCGGTCACCTGAACACTTTCGATGGTGTTCTTGCGCAGCGAAACCACCATATGGGTGGCCGTGACGGAGGCGCCGTTGATGCGTACAGCAGGATCGTGTGGGACAACAGTTTCCCAGACTTGCTGATCCACGGGCTTACTGAACTCCGCAGCGTCAACCAGGGAAATCATGGAGTTGACGGCGTCACGGTCATGGGTGAGCAGGACCTTTTCGACTCCATCGAGAAGGAAGGGTTCGGCGTCGTACAAGATCTCGGCACTGCGGGGGATGAGCACCTGCAAGCCCTTTTCCGGGGCGGCGAAGTCCAGGAGACGGGTCTCGCTGAACTCGGAGCAGCCAATGCTGATCATGAGGTGGCGGCGGTCGGCGGAGAGGTCGAAGCCTGTCCACATGGCGACGTCATCCTCTTGGTAGAGGACCTTGTCAGTGTCCACGGGGGTGCCGAGGATGTGGGTTTTGACCTGGTGGGGGCGCCAGGAATCGTCGGCCAGCATGTAGTAAAGCGTGCTGCCGTCGGGGGAGAAGGCCAGACCGTAGAAGGCGTTCTCGATGGTGTCCGGCAGGAGTTCGCCGGTCCGCAGATCCTTGATGCGGATGGTGAAGAGTTCATCTCCGGCGTTGTCCACGGCGTAGGCGTAGAGGTTGCCGTCGTGGGTGACGGCGGCGCCGCCAATCGAGAAGAACGGCTGGCCTTCAGCTTCGACGTTTCCATCGAGAATGATTTGCTCGCCGGGGACGTCCACGCCGGGTTCAACGAGCGGGGGAGTCCAGTCATCGAGTGTGCCGTTGCTTTCGGCGCGGACGCGGCACTGGATTCCGTAGGCCTGGTCCTCCACCATGCGCCCGTAGTACCACCAGTCGTCCTTGCGGCTGGGCACCGAGAGGTCGGTTTCCTGCGTGCGGTTTTTGATCTCGTTGAAGATGTCGGTGCGCAGCTGTTCCTGGCCCGCCGTGACAGCGTCGGTGTACGCCTGCTCGGCGTTCAAGTGCGCCACAACCTCGGCGTTTTCCTTCTCGCGCAGCCACTCGTAGTTATCCACAAAGGTGTCGCCGTGGTGGGTGCGCTCCACGGGAACCTTCTTGGCAACCGGGGGAGCTGCGGGAGCGGCGGGGGTGTTTGCCGGGAGAGATTCGGAAACGTTCGTGGGTGCTGCGGCATCGGAAGTCGTCATGAATCCACTGTAGCGAGGAGGTTTGCGGGAGCGCAGGCGGAGGCGGGCAGCTATGCCAAGAGCGGAGCGCAGGAGGCCACCAGCATTTCGGCCCCGGTCCGCTCGGGCCCATAGACCGCTCCGACCCCCTCGAATGTACAGATAATGTACGCTTCAGACCGTTTTGGGGTGTTTTGCCGTACGTTATCTGCGCACTCGGCGAGGGGTGGCGAGGGATTGCGAGGGATTGCGCCGGACGGCGAGGGACGGCGCGGTGCTGTCACCCACCGGAGCGCCCGCCGGCCCGCTTAGGCGCGCAACGCCGTCGTCAATCCCCAAAGAGCAAGTGCGGCCAAGGGGAACATCCACTGCACCACCACATCCCCAACCCGGGAGAGTAAATTCCGGCGTCGCGAGGTGGCGGCGTCCTCCATCGGATCGCGCAGACGCTCATCCGGGCTGCGCAGGACGCTGATAGTGCCAACGATGGAGACCACCAGCAACAGCACAACACTGGCGAAGAGAATTGGCGCAGGATTCAGCGACAGCCACGCATCGGCGCTGGAGTTGGGCGCCAGAGCCGCGGACACGAGCGCGCTGGCCATCCCTACGCTTATGGCTAGGTACAGCGGCCACATGCGCTTGACGCCGTGGCGCAGATATAGGGGCAGTGCCATCACGAGCGCCAGCGGAACCAGCAGTAACAGCAATTGCGAGGCGTGCAGATCTAAGGTTTTCTCAGCGGCCCAGGGAGTGATGGTGAGGTTGAAAACCATGAACCCAACAATGCCAAATCCGCTCCGGATAATGGTTTTCCGGGTCTCACCAGCGGGGGAAGTGGGCAGATCAAGCGTCTGGGCGTACTGCTGCGGGGAACCGAATTCCGCCTGTGGTGTTTGCCCGGAATCGGCCACAAATTCCTGCACTGAGGCGAGCGTGTCACCGATCGCCTCACCGGTGACATTGCGGAATCGCAACTCAACGGTCAGTTCATCGAGCCAATTCTGAGTGGCCTTGCTGATGGTTGATGGAGTTTTGTTGTCGGTGTTCATGATGATTCCCCAGTGAGTAAGTTGTTGGTGACTGTGTTGAACTGCTGCCAGTGCAGACGCTGCCGTGCCAGTTCTGCGCGGCCTGCCTCGGTGAGTGAGAAGTATTTGCGGCCTGGGCCTGCGGTGCCGGCTTGCCAGTCGGTGCTCACCCAACCAGCGGTCTCGAAGCGGGTCAGCAAAGGGTAGAGCGTGCCGCCCTTGATCTGGCCCAATCCGGCGTCGGCCAGCGTACTGGTGATGGCGTATCCGTAGGATCTCCCGCTATCCAGTACCTGAAGCACGCTCAATCCCAGCACTGCGCGCAGCCAATCGCTGGGCCATGAGGTGGTTTCTTCGGTTGTCATAACTAGATTGTCTGATTAACTAGTCAGGCTGTCAACCTTGTGTCATCGCGGATTCATTGTGGGTCATTGACCGTTTCTTCGTTCCATGGAATATTTATAGAACGATCGGTCGGTAATGTGCCGACCGTGTCCCGCGGTTGGAGGGTTATTGATGGAGGACGCCGGACACCTCCCCGCGCTCACTTCCTTCGCCACGCTTCTGGTCACCCAGGATCTAGACCGGGCCCGGGTCACGGTGCAGCTGAATCGGCCCGACGTCCGCAACGCCATTGACGCCCAAATGGTGGCAGACCTCCACAAAGTGTGTGAGCGTCTGGAGGGTCATCCGCAGGTGCTCATCCTGACAGGAGCCCCGGGCGATGAAGCCGCCGGGACCAAGGGTTTCTTTGCCTCCGGAGCTGACATTGGGGAGTTGATCCAGAGGCGGCGAGAAGACGCGCTGGCTGGTATCAACTCCACCCTCTTTGAGCGGATTGCGCAGCTTCCCATGCCCGTCATTGCCGCCCTGGACGGATACGCGTTGGGCGGCGGCGCAGAGTTGGCCTACGCCGCGGACTTCCGTATCGGCACCCGGGCCTTGCGCGTGGGACAGCCGGAAACGCAGTTAGGCATCCTCGCAGCGGCAGGGGCCAGCTGGCGGCTCAAGGAATTGGTGGGCGAACCGATCGCGAAGCAGATGCTCCTGGCCGGCTACATCCTGACCGGCGAGGGCGCCCTCGCCGTGGGATTGATCAGCGAACTCGTGGAACCGGCGGAGCTGATGGCCGCCGCCCACGCACTCGCCGACAGGATCTGCGCGCAGGACCCGCTCGCCGTTCAGGCCACAAAACGGGTGTTCCACGCACCGCGCGACGCCCACCCCGCCATCGATAACCAAGCGCAGGCGGAACTTTTTGAGTCGCCCGCCAAATTCGCTCGTATGCAGGCATTTCTGGATCGGAGAAGGGCATGAGAAATCCGGCGGCCCCGACCTCTGCTCTTCCGCAATACGTGGGGGTTTTAGGTGGCGGACGGATGGGCTCCGGCATCGCCCATGCGTTCCTCATGGCCGGGTGCAATGTGAGAGGCGTGGAGTCCGACGCCGGTGCTGCCGCCGCCGCCCGCTCCCGGGTGGAACGCGCGGTGAAAAATTCCCTAGCGCGGCACGTGGCACGAATGCTGGCAGCTGACGGTGAGCAGGCCACCGCCCGGAACCCCGCCGCCGCGGATAAGACCCCTCCCGACGTGGATGCCTTAGCTGGCCCCGGCATCATGGAGCAGTTCGCCGTGTTCACGGACGTTGCCAACTTCGCCAACTGCGCACTCGTGGTCGAAGCCGTTCCGGAGGATCGCGCTCTCAAGGTCGCAGCACTGCGCCGGACCGAACCATACCTCGCGCCGACGGCCGTGCTGGCGTCCAACTCCTCGGCCTTGTCGCTGACGGACTTGGCCGCACAGCTAGTACGTCCAGCGCAGTTCCTGGGCCTGCACTTCTTCAATCCGGTCCCGTCTTCCGCGCTCGTGGAGATCATCCGGGGCCAGCTCACCCCGGATGCCTTGGTGACCACGGCGCAAGGATGGGTTGCGGCGTTGGGCAAGACCGCCGTCGTGGTTGCCGATTCACCCGGGTTCGCCTCCTCACGGCTTGGTGTTGCCCTCGCGTTGGAAGCCATGCGAATGCTTCAGGATGAGGTGGCCTCGGCGGAAGACATCGACGCCGCCATGGTTCTGGGCTACCGGCACCAAACCGGCCCGCTGCGCACCACGGATTTGGTGGGTCTGGATGTTCGTCTGGACATCGCCGAGCACCTGGCCGCCACGCTCGGGCCGCGTTTTGCCGTCCCGGATATCCTGCGAGAGAAAGTGGCCCGCGGTGAACTGGGTCGCAAAACCGGCCGCGGATTCTTCGACTGGGACGCAGATTCCCCAGCCTGATCAGCTCCACTTATGGAAAGGATGGCACCATGAACGCCGCCAGGACCGCAGATTTTATCCCCAGCTATGTTCAGGATGCGTGGTGGACGCCGGAGGAGGATGACGGCGGACCCCTCTCCGTGCGAACTGCGGCGCCTTCTGCGGTGCGCCAGTTGCGTGACGCCAGCACGGGTGAGGTGACTGCGCGGGTCAGCGCCGACGGCCCGGAGCTGAGTGCCGCCGTCGACCATGGACGAACAGTGGGGCAGGCGGAGCTTGGACGCCTGACTATCCACGAACGTGCCCTGAAGCTGCGCGATCTGGCCACTTATCTGAACGGCCACAGGGAGGAGCTGTACGCACTCTCCGCGCAAACCGGCGCTACGAAGATCGACTCCATGGTGGACATTGACGGCGGCATTGGGGTGTTGTTCACGTTTTCCTCCAAGGGCCGGCGTGAACTGCCCAACACCAACGTCATTGTGGAGGGGCCCGTGGAGGTGCTCAGCAAAGACGGGTCGTTCATGGGCGAGCACATTTTTACCCGTATTCCGGGCGTAGCCGTGCAGATCAATGCCTTTAACTTTCCTGTCTGGGGCATGCTGGAAAAGTTTGCCCCGGCCTTCATTGCCGGTGTGCCCAGCATCGTCAAACCCGCCACCCCCACCATGGTGCTCGCCGAGGCTGCAGCCCGGCTCATGATCGAATCCGGCATTTTGCCTGCCGGCGCACTGCAACTGGTCTCCGGATCCGGCAGGGGGCTGTTGGGGCTCCTGGACTACCGCGACATGGTGTCCTTCACAGGCTCGGCCAGCACCGCGCAGCAACTGAGAACGCAGTTGGGCGAGGGGGTGCGATTCATGGCGGAGACTGACTCGCTCAACGCCGCCATTTTGGGCCCCGATGCTGTCCCGGGCACGCCCGAGTTTGACGCCTTCATCAAATCTGTCGTGACGGAAATGACCGTCAAGGCGGGGCAAAAGTGCACTGCAGTGCGCCGTGCCATCGTTCCGGAAGGACTCAAATCCGCCGTCATTGACGCCATTGGAGCCCGGCTCGGCGAGCGGGTGGTGATCGGTGATCCACGCGCCGAGGGCGTCACCATGGGTGCGCTCGCCTCCCTGGAACAGCTGGATTCGGTCCGCGCAGCTGTCGAAACGATGGTGGCCGAAGGCGGCTCGCTGGCCATCGGATCGCTCGACGCGCCGGCGGTGAGGCGCGCAGATGGGTCCGTGGGCGCCGTCGAACATGGTGCGTTTATGTCTCCGGTGCTGCTGGACTGGGCTGACTCTGAGGCGCCCGCCGCCCACACTCTGGAGGCTTTTGGGCCGGTGTGCGGCGTGCTTGGCTATTTAGCGGACGACGGCGGTTCCGCCAATGCGGTGCGGCTCGCCGCGCTGGGGGCCGGGTCCCTTGTGGCCACAGTCTGCACGAATGACCCCAACTTTGCCCGGCAGGTGGTCTCGGGGATTGCCGCTCACCACGGCCGAGTTCTAGTACTCAATCGGGAGGATGCGCGAAGCTCAACGGGGCATGGTGCACCGGTGCCGCATCTTATCCACGGTGGGCCGGGGCGGGCCGGAGGTGGTGAGGAGCTCGGCGGTGTGCGGGCTATCAAGCATCATATGCAGCGAACTGCCGTTCAGGGTTCGCCGAATATGCTCACGGCCGTGACTGGAGTGTGGCACGCAGGGGCGGATCGAGTGATCGCCGGAGATCCTGAATTTGGTGGTGAGGCGGATGCTGTCCACCCATTCCGGAAATCGCTTGCGGAATTACGCGTTGGGGATGCGTTCGCGTCCGGGCTGCGGCTCGTCACGCTCGAAGACATTACGGCGTTCGCGCAGAGCACCGGGGACAACTTCTATGCTCACACGGATGCGGTTGCTGCAGCACGCAATCCTTTCTTTCCCGGCATAGTTGCCCACGGCTATCTCTTGGTATCCTGGGCGGCGGGGCTGTTTGTGGAGCCTGCGCCGGGACCGGTTTTGGCCAACTACGGTTTGGAGAATCTGAGGTTTCTCACGCCTGTTGCGGCTGGCGATTCACTGCGCGTGACGCTGACCGCGAAGGCCATCACGCCACGCGTCACTGATGAATATGGTGAAGTGTGCTGGGACGCGGTGCTGCACAATCAACGCGGTGACATTGTGGCGAGTTACGACGTGCTCACGCTCGTGGAGAAGGTGGAGACGCTCTATCTAAGCAGTCCCTGATCTAAGCAGTCCCTGAAACGAGTAGTCCCTGAAACGTCAGCGCCAGGACGTCGTCGGCCAGCTTCTTTGCGGAGAGGTGCCCGCCTGGTTTGTACCACTCCACAATCGAGTTGATGGTGCCAAAGAGTAGCCGTGTAATGGTTCCGGCGGCGATGTCAGTTCGCAGGGTGCCCGCCTGTTGCGCCTCTGTCACGAGGGCTGTGATGGTGCGGTCAAAGGCGCGGCGACGATTCATCGCCTCACGTTCCATCTCAGTGTTTCCGCGCAACCGCAGCAGCAAGGTGACAAAGGGCAAACGGTCCACGAGCACACCAACCATGCCTCTCAGCACAAATTCCAGCCGCTCGTTGGGAGCGCCTGAGCGGGCACCATCCAGTAACAAGACTCCTTCTAAACCACCCAGGGCTTCTTCAAGTGCCAGACGCAGCAGCTCCTCTTTCGAGGGAACATGGTGGTAAATGGCAGATTTTGAGATCCCCAACGCCTGCGCCAACAGACCCATGGACGCCGCCTCATAGCCGTGTTTGTTGAAAACTTCCACGGAAGTGCGTAGCACCGAGGCTTGGTCGTGCCCCGGGCGGCCGCGCTTTGTGGCGGTGGATGGTGCTGCGGTGGTGGACATGGGTGCTGCCCCTTCCCTGGTGGATTCATTGACGACGATTTCACAGCATTATATCCTGAACGAACGGTCGGTAATTAAAGTGGACCGTAAGTGGCCTGTCAAAGGAGACGCCATGAGGAGAGAATCAAGTGAGCCCAAACGGATCAACGCCGGGCAGAACGGCAGAATCGAAAGCCGCTCGGCCGCCGGCACCGCCGACCAGGCTGCACCCGAAGATGCAGCAGCCGAAGATACAGCAGCCGGCGAGGCAAACTTTGCTGCGGTCATCGCGAGGGATTCACGGATTGAGCCCACAGACTGGATGCCCGGAGACTATCGGCATGCACTGATTCGGCAAATGTCCCAGCACGCCCATTCCGAGATTATTGGGATGCAGCCGGAGGCCAATTGGATCACGCGCGCCCCTAGTCTGAAGCGCAAAGCCATCCTGATGGCCAAGGTCCAGGATGAGGCCGGGCATGGGCTCTACCTGTATTCGGCCACGGAAACGCTGGGTATTGACCGGGACACCATGATGGCGCAGCTCATTGAGGGCAAGGCCCGGTACTCTTCAATTTTCAACTATCCGGCGGTGAGCTGGGCAGACATGGGGGCCATTGGCTGGATGGTGGATGGGGCCGCTATTACCAATCAGGTGCCGCTGTGCCGAGCCTCTTATGGGCCGTATGCGAGGGCCATGGTGCGCATTTGCAAGGAGGAATCGTTCCATCAGCGGCAGGGTTTTGAAATCCTCTTGGAGCTCTCCCACGGCACGCCGGGTCAAAAGGCCATGGCACAGGACGCGGTCAACCGTTGGTACGCGCCGTCGCTGATGATGTTCGGGCCGCCCGACGGCGATTCGCCCAATTCCAGCCAGTCGATGGCATGGAACATCAAGCGTTTCGGCAACGATGAGCTCCGGTCCCGTTTCGTGGGCATGCTCGTCGAGCAAGCAGGAGTGCTTGGGCTTGCGCTGCCTGATCCTTTGGTGCGGCTCAATCCCGACACAGGGAAGTGGGAGCACAGGCCCCTTGATTGGGTCGAGTTCAAGGAGGTTCTGGCCGGACAAGGGCCCTGCAATGCCCAACGAATGGAGCGTCGCCGCGCCGCGCACGACGACGGAGCCTGGGTTCGCGAGGCCGCCGCAGCCTACGCTGCCAAACAAGCCGTGCATGCGGGGAAGGTGGCGGCCTAGCTATGAACTCTGCCGAATCGTCCGCTGAAAACGTGTCTGCTGAAAGTACCGCGCCTGCTCCCACGGTTCCCAACCCGGCCGCCCCGGGCTGGTCTTTATGGGAGGTGTTCGTGCGCTCAAATCGCGGGCTGAGCCACGTCCATGCAGGGTCACTGCATGCGCCGGATGCCACCATGGCACTGCGCAATGCCCGCGACCTCTACACACGGCGCAATGAAGGGGTTTCCATTTGGGTGGTTCCCTCCGATTCCATCGCGGCGTCCGACCCCGACGCTAAAGGGTCCTTCTTTGAATCTCCGCAGGGCAAGGACTATCGCCACGCCACGTATTACACCAAGAGCGAAGGGGTGAAACACCTATGACCCCATCCGCCGGCTCCCAGCCTTCGCAAGCTCAACACCGCAATCCCACTCCATATTCGCAAGGTGATAGTTCCGCGTCGGCCACCAGGATCACCCCAGGAAATGCCTTGCGCCCCGAAGATATTGCTAGGGCGGCCGCCGACGGAAGCTCCATCCCCAGCGCCGAGGTGGCCAACTATGCGCTGTGTATGGGCGACGATGCGCTGATCTTGGCTCAGCGTCTGGGCCACTGGATTTCCCGAGGTCCTGAACTGGAAGAAGACGTGGCTCTGGGCAACATCGCTCTGGACCAGCTGGGGCATGCCCGTTCATTCCTTAGCTATGCGGGGGCAGCCTGGGGGAAAACCGAGGATGATCTGGCGTATTTCCGCCGCGAGTCTGAATTCCGCTCGGCGCACCTTTTCGAGCAGCCCAACGGTGACTTCGCCGTCACGATCGCCCGCCAATTCATCGCCGCCAACTATCAATTTCTGCTGTACGGTGCACTGACTCGCTCGAGCGACCCCACACTGGCCGCGATCGCGGCAAAAGCCGTGAAGGAAGTGGACTACCACCTGGACCACAGCACCCAATGGGTTCTGCGACTGGCCGGCGGAACAGCAGAATCACGGCGACGGATGGAAGCGGGGCTGGCCATCATGTGGCCGTTTGTTGGCGAGTTGTTCTGCGACTGGCCGCTCATAGCGGAAGCCGGGGACGCCGCCGTCGTACCTTCTCGTTTGAAGGCTGATTTTGAGCGGGCCACCGCGGCGACTCTGGCGGAAGCCGGGCTCAACGTGGCGGCGCTGCCCATGGCCACCGGCGGCGGCCGGCAGGGGCGGCATTCGGAACATTTGGGCTATCTGCTGGCCGAAATGCAGGTCTTGGCGCGCGAATATCCTGGGGCGAGCTGGTGAGCGGCATGAGCGAAATGAAAGCATCCACTCAACACCGGACGGGCAGCGTCGCGCCCCTGACCGAGCGAGCATGGGAGGTTGCCGCGGCGGTGCTCGATCCGGAACTGCCGGTACTGACCATTGCCGATCTGGGCATCCTGCGAGAGGTCCGCGTGCTCCCAACCCCGCGCCCAAGGAATAACGGGGACACCGGAGGCACCGTACGCGTCACCATCACCCCCACTTATTCCGGCTGCCCTGCGATGGACACCATTCGGGCCGATCTGCGCAGCGCCTTTGCCCGCAGCACTTTTGCGCCCACCTGTGCCGGAGATGGCCCGTGGGATGTTGAAATCGTGACCGTGCTGGCGCCGGCCTGGACCACCGATTGGATCAGCGAACCGGGCCGGGACAAGCTCGTTGCATTTGGCATCGCGCCGCCCACCGGCAGTTCGCCGGCCGGTGGGCACAGTGGCCCGGTCCGGCTGGCCCTGCAGGTTAAATGCCCGCACTGCCAATCGCTGAATACCCGGGAACTGAGCCGATTCGGATCAACATCGTGCAAGGCCCAGTATGTTTGCGGCGACTGCCGGGAACCCTTCGACTATTTCAAGGTGCTCTGATGAGGGCCCCGGTCTCTGCGACTGCCCGCCGCCGGGCAGCGTTCCACCAGCTGACGGTGTCAAATGTGCGGCAATTGACGCACGACGCCGTTGAGGTAACCTTCGCCGTGCCCGCGCAGCTGGCCGGGTTCTACGATTATCTGCCGGGACAGTACGTGGCGCTGCGGGCCCGGATGCCCGATGCTGCGGGCGTGCTGCGGGAGCTACGGCGCAGTTACTCCCTGTGTGCCTTGCCCATCCAGTTCCCGGATGGCAGTTCCGAGCTGAAAATCGCCATCAAACGCGACCTCGGCGGCGAGTTCTCCACCTGGGCTACCTCAGAATTGGGGCCCGGCGGGGTTCTGGACGTCATGAGTCCCAGCGGCGCGTTCGTATCCCGGCATTCCGCAACCGCTTCCGGTCCCGCACAGAACGTGCTCACGAGCATGAATCACCCGCAGCAGCTGGCTGGAAGAAACGGACATTTTGTGGCTATTGCCGCAGGCTCGGGCATCACCCCGGTGATGGCGCTGGCCGCGTCGTTGCTGGCTGGCAGCTCAGGCGCCGGCTCCGGCAGCCCAAGCGCCCCAGATGGCTCAGCTGCGCCTGAAACCTCCCTGGATCTTCTCTACGTGAACAAGGGCACCATGGACATCATGTTTCTGGAGGAATTGGCTGATTTGAAGGATCGCTACCCGCGCCGTCTGGCCGTCCATCATGTGCTGTCCCGCGAAGAGCGCATTGCCCCGCTGCTCAGTGGTCGCCTCGATGCCAGCAAGCTGGTTGCTCTTTTCGACAAGGCTATCCATGCCGAGGACGTTGTTGAATGGTTCCTCTGTGGTCCCTTCGAGCTAGTTCAGTTGTGCCGCGACGTGCTGGAACAACGCGGCGTCCCCCGTGAGAACATCCGTTTCGAGCTGTTCACCACTGGCCGCCCGGACCGCCCGGCAGGCCAGCACGGGCGCCCCGTCAGGATCGAAGAATCCCGGGAAAACCGCACAATAGCGTTCACCCTCGACGGCCGCACCACCGAAGTTCTCAGCCCTATCTACGCCCGCGAATCCATCCTCAACGCGGCCCTGCGGCTGCGCCCCGACGTCCCGTTCGCCTGCGCCGGCGGCGTCTGCGGCACCTGCCGGACCAAGCTGATTTCCGGAGAAGTCACCATGGACGAAAACTACGCACTGGAACCGGAGGAACTCGCCGCCGGCTACATCCTGAGCTGCCAATCGCACCCCACCACGGATGAGGTCACCGTCGATTACGACGCCTGACCCCGCCCCGAGCCCGCCAAGGAGCCACCATGATCGAGCTAACCATCGCCGATTCCGTCGCCGAGATTATCCTGAACGCACCCTACAAACTCAATGCTCTGGATGAGGCTGCCCTGGTGGAGCTCAGCGAAAAGTACGACGCCGCTGCTGCCGCCGTCGCCGCGGGCACCGTCCGGGCGCTGCTCATTCGCGGAGAGGGACGGGCATTCTGCGCCGGCCGCGACATTGCGGGGGTTGACGGCGCCAACGACGATGCCCGCCGTTACTTGGAGGATTTGTTGGCTCCGTTGTTGCAGAAGATGGCAGCGTTTCCGGCCCCCACTTTTGCGGCGGCACAAGGTGCTTGCCTCGGTGTGGGGCTGGGACTGTTGATCGCCACAGATGTGGTCTATGTGGCTGAAAATGCCAAGTTTGGCTCGCCCTTCGGCAACCTCGGAGCCACGTTGGATTCCGGCGGGCACTGGTTATTCACCGAAATGCTGGGATCGCACCGCACCCTGGACCTGATCTACACCTCTGAACTCATCAGCGGTGCGGACGCCGTGGCGGCCGGTTTGTTCAGCCGGGCCAAACCGGCCGCGGAACTGCTGGACTTCACACGGGCCGCGGCAGCGAAAGCTGCCGCCGGGCCCACGCAAGCCTTCAACGCCAGCACAACCCTCGTTGCACAGATACGTGAGAAGCGGCTGGGACTGTGGGACGCCGTCGTACTTGAAAACGAGGCACAAATTGCCCTGTCTGCAACGGCCGATTACGCAGAAGGATTCGCTGCGTTCACGGCCAAACGGAAGCCCGACTTTACGGGCAGCTAGGCCCCGTTACTTCCGGCCGGTGAAGTGTTCCATGGACTTGTAGACGCCAAAAACGCGCCCGGCCACCACATCCCAAGCCGCGATGGGCAGGATTCCGCGCAGGGCGGTGCTCAGTTTCACCGTCCACGGCATCATGAGCATCGGCGTGCCTTCCTTCATGGCCCGCCACACGCGTTCGGTGACGGCGGCTGGTTCCATCAGCGGGGTCATGAGCGGGCCACGAGCCCCTTCAAACATGCCCGTCTTGATATACGAGGGGCAGAACGTGGTCACCTTAATGTGGTGGTGGCCAGCCTGCTTCAACTCCAGCCGCAGGGAGTCGCTCCAGCCGATCGCCGCCCATTTCGAGGACGAATAAACACTCATCCGTGGATTGGCGAGCAGCCCGGCGGCCGAGGCCACGTTGACGATCCGCGATGTCCGGCCGCCGTCGATCATGGCCGGCAGGAACTCGCGGGTAATGTGCATCAACGCCAGCGCGTTGATGGCCATGGTGGCGGCAATGTCGCTGCGCTGATCGTGTTCCCAAAAGTACTTGCCACGCACAATCCCGGCATTGTTGATGAGGATGTCCGGGGTGCCGACCTCTGCACGGACCTTTTCGGCAGCGGCCTCGATGTCTTCGAGCTTGCTGACATCCACCACGTAGCTGTGGATCACCGATCCCTTACCGCTCAGCTCGGCAACAGCCGCCGCCAGAAGTTCGGCGTTGATATCCCACAGGATGACATGCGCGGCATGGTCTTGCACGGCAAGATGCGCGTACATTTTGCCCATTCCCATGGCGGCTCCGGTGATCAGGACGGTGGCATTGGACAGGGACTCGATGGTGGCGTTCATGGGCGCTCCTTGGTGTTAGGAAGAGTGTTAGGAAGAGTGGTGGGATGAGTAGCGGGGACCGGCGGTTGGCTCGGGATGAGCTTGCCCGGGTTCATGATGCCCTCGGGATCTAGTGCGTTCTTGATGGACGTCAGGATCGTGATGCCGAGGTCACCGATTTCGGCGTTCAGGTAGGGGGCATGATCGACTCCCACGGCGTGGTGGTGGGTGATGGTGGCGCCGGCCGCGACGATGGCACGGGAGGCGGCGTCCTTGACCCGGGCGTTTTGGGCAAGCCCGTCCTTTTCCAGTCCCGAGAGGAACGTGAAGTACAAAGACGCGCCGTCGGGGTAGACGTGCGAGATGTGTGTTTGCACGAACGCTGCCGCGCCATGTTCCCCAAGTGCATCGAGGATCGACTGGCGAACAGTGCGGTACGTTTCCTCCAAGCGGCTCCATGTAGCGGCCGTTTCAAGGGTCTCCACGTAGACACCCCGGGTCAGTAATTCATCGCGCAGGTAGGGGCCGCTGAACCGTCCGTGCTCCCAGGATTTTCCGGGCAGGGACCCCAGTGGGACACCACCTGCCCTGCGCAGGATCCGGGCACTGCGCCTCCGCCGGGCCCGGATCTGAGGGGCCGGCCCTTCCCAGACGAAAAGGGCAAGGGCCGGGGTTTTTTGACCGCGGACCGAGAGGTAGCGGGATAGGGCGCCGGTCTTCCAGCCGCCCAGTTTGAAGGTCGACGCCGTTTCATCCGTGTCGCTCAAACGGCACACATGCGGCATATCGCCGCGGACACCGTGATGCCTGAGCTGGCGCATGGCCTCCGTCCCTGCCGCAAATGACGGGAAGGACCATGCCCCGTATACCTTCTCTGCCGGGGCCGGGGACACCTTGAGTGTTGCGCTGGTGATGACTCCGAGCGTGCCTTCACTGCCAACCACGACGTCGAGCAGTTTGGGCCCTGCAGCTGTGCCGGGCGCGAGGGATCCGGCATCGAAGGGTCCCATGGGGGTTTCGAGGTGTGCAGACTTGACCAGTTCGTCAGAGCGGCCGTAACCGGTGGAGGCCTGGCCGGAGGATCGCGTAGCGACGTAGCCGCCCAACGTTGCCTCTTGGTGGCTTTGCGGGAAATGTCCCAGCGTGAGCCCATGTGGGGCAAGTGCGGCTTCGATGGCCGGGCCTCTAATGCCAGCTTCGAAGCTTGCCGTGCGGGACAGTGGGTCAAGGTGCAGCAGCCGGTTCATGCGCCGCATGTCAAGGGTGATGATGCCATCAAAGCGTCCGCGCAACGGCTCCACCCCGCCTACCACCGAGGTGCCGCCACCGAAAGTCACCACTGCCAGTTTTCGTTCCACACACAGGGCCAGGATTTCCCGTACTTCCTCGGCGCTGCCGGGAAAAATGACTGCGTCGGGTGCGTCCAAGGCGTCCCCGGCACGTCGGCGCAGCAGATCAGGGGTGCTCTTGCCGCCGGCGTGGAGAATCCGTTCAGTCGCATCGATCGCGACGTGTTCGGCGCCGGTGATGGCGCGGAGTTCGGCCAGCACGGTTTCGCGCAGGGACGCGGGGCCCACGCGCACTTCGGCTAAATCAACGGGTGGGTGGACGGGTGCGACGCTGGCCAGTCCAAGGGTGCTGCGCAGAAATTCTAGCGCGCCCGGTCCCAGCGGCTTTGCGCGGGCAGGGTCACCCCAGCCGTACCAAACTGACGGGGAAATATCTTCTGTGAGATGTATCACCATGAGATACAGTGTGACACATGACGTCACAACGTACCAGTCAGCGAGCTGAGGAAAAGCTGCTCACCGCCATCCGGGACTCCGTGGTGCTCCACGGTGTCAGGCGCACCACGGCCAATGACATTGCCGAACGAGCCGGCATTTCCCGTATGACGTTTTATCGCCGCATGGGGTCAGTTGAGAATGCCGTGCTGGCGGCTCTGACCCAGGAGTTCCGCTCCTACACCGGCACCGTGCTGAGCGAAACACCGACTGGCACTACACGGGAGCAGCTGGTGCACTTCGCCGTGGAGAGCGTGCGCGTATTTGCCACCTCGGAACTGCTGGGGTCCATCGCCGAACGCGACCCTGAATTCCTGATCCCCTATGTGACCGACAGATTCGGGGCCAGCCAGCAGCTCATCCTTGAGCAGCTGCAGGCGCTGCTGGATACCGGTTCCGCCGACGGCAGCGTTGAGTCTGCGCCAGGAACTGCAACTACTCTGCTGCTCGCCGTGCAGGGTGTGGCGCTGTCCTCACGGGTGCTGCTGAAAATGGGCACCTTCGATGACTCCCTGACTGAGCTGAAGAAAATGCTTGAACGCTATCTCACGCCGCAACACGCTGCCGCTGGTGAGGAAAAGGCATGACCATGGAAAACCCAGCCAAACAAGCAGCCAAACGAGTGGCCAAGCAAGCTCCGCAGAACCCCGCGTGGATCAGTGACCTCACCCGCCAGCGATCTCTGGAGTATTTGGCAGAACACACAGTGGATGTTGCTGTGGTGGGAGGTGGCATCACCGGGGTGGGGGTTGCCTTGGATGCCGTGAGCCGGGGCCTGAGCGTTGCGCTGATTGAGAGTGGTGATCTGGCCTCCGGAACCAGCGGATACAGTTCCAAGCTCATCCACGGAGGCCTGCGCTATCTCGCAAAAATGGACTTCTCTGTCGCATGGGAGTCTGCTGTTGAGCGGCGCTGGCTCATGAGCAAGATTGCCCCGCATCTGGTGCATCCACTCGCCTTCGTTATCCCCGATGCCCGCACGGCACCCGCATGGGAAGGCCTAGCGGCCGGTGCTGGCGTGGTCATTTATGACGTGCTGCGCAGGTTCTCAGGACTGGGCAGCGCTGTGCTGCCGCGCCCGCAGCTGTTGTCCCGTCAGGCAGTCGGTGCCATGGTGCCGGGTTTGAATGAGGAGGCGTTGCGCCGTGGCTATTTGTATTGGGACGGGCAGGTGGTGGACGATGCCCGGCTGGTGATCGGCATCGCCCGGACCGCCGCCGGGCTGGGCGCGCACATTCTGCGTGATGTGAAGGCCACGGCACTGACGGCGGAGACTGTTGACGCGCTCGATGCCAGGACCGGAGCGCCGGTGTCCATCCGGGCCCGGGTAGTTGTGAATGCCACGGGTGTTTGGACCACCGATTTCGAACCGCAGCTAAGCGTTACACCCAGCCGCGGCACGCACCTGGTGGTTCGGGCCGAACGGCTGGGCAATCCTCACGCCGCGCACACAGTCGCCGTGCCGGGACACTTTGGCCGCTACGTTTTTGTGCTGCCGCAACCAGACGGTGTTGTTTACATTGGGCTCACCGACGAGGAGGACCAAACGGCGGACGGGCACCATCCCGAAGTTCCAGAGCACGACGTCGACTTCCTCCTTGACATTGTCAACACCACCTTGGCGCTACCCCTGACGCGCGATGACGTAGTTGGTTCATTTGCGGGACTTCGGCCGCTCGTGCGAGTTGCGCACGCAGGGGATGAAACCGCCGATATTTCCAGGCGGCACCTGGTCCGGGACGTTCCTGGCCAGCCCATCACAGTGGTGGGCGGGAAGATGACCACCTACCGGCGCATGGCTCAAGACGCGGTCGACGCCGTGACCGCTCGTCTTGGGGTGAGTGCACCCTGCCGGACCAAGACCTTGGCGCTGGTGGGGTCCGCGTCTACGAAGGTACTCAGCAAGATTGACGCCCCGGCCCGGCTGGTGGCGAAATACGGCACCGAAGCCACCGCCTTACAGGCGCTTGGGCTGGAAAATCCGCAGCTGGCTGAGCCCCTGTTCGAGGGGGCAGCAGTCACCGGCGCGGAATTGCTGTTCGCGGTACTGGCGGAAGGGGCAAGCAGCGTCGAAGATCTACTGGAGCGGCGAACCCGGCTGGCATTCGTGCCGGCGGACGCACAGCGGGCCTTGGGGCCGGCAGCGGATATTTTAGTGCTCGCAGCGTCTATGACTGCTGCCGAAGGAACGAGTAAGTGAGCGCCGTTTCCGGTGGCAACGCCCTGCTGCTGGTCAACCCGACATCGGGTCGGGGGCGTGGCTTGCGGCTGCTGACTCGGACAGCCCAGGCGTTGAGGGATGCTGGCTTCTCCCTTGACGTTTCAGTGACTGCCAGCATGGCGGATGCAACGGAGCAGGCGCGTGCCGCCGTGCCAGACAGTCTCGTGGCGGTCTTGGGTGGGGATGGTTTTCTGGGGGCCGTAGCCGCAGGGGCGCGGGAATCGGGCGCCATCGTCCTTCCCCTGGCCGGAGGGCGCGGCAACGACACGGTGCGGCGGCTGGGCCTGGCCCTTGACCCGGTTAAAGCGGTTCAGAATCTGGATCGACTAGTAGTGCGTGAACTCGATCTTGGCCTCGCCAACAGCCATCCCTATCTGGGTGTCGCCAATGCCGGTTTTGATGGTGTCGCCACCGAATATGGCAACAACACGAGGCTGAATCTGGGGCCTTTTATTTACCTGTACGGCGGGATCCGGGCGTTCTTGGACTGGAGGAACGTGACCTTCACAGTGTCAGTAGATGGCAAGGAAAGCAGCTTCCCAGGGTGGCTTGTCGCGGTCGGAAACGTTGGCCAATATGGGGGAGGGCTACGCATTGCCCCACTTGCCAAGGCCGACGACGGCCAACTTGACGTGGTCTCGCTGGGCCGCGCCACCATCCTCGGGGTAGCAGCCACCTTCCTGCGTTCCTACAGGGGCAGTCATCTGGGGCAGCGTAACGTCAGCTTTACTCGGGGCAGCGTGGTGAGAATCAATGCCAGCAAACCGTTGAACCTCTATGCCGACGGCGAGATGGTGGCAACGTTGCCCACTCTGTTAGAGGTCCTGCCCAGGGCCGTGAAGTTCCTTGTCCCGGCCGATTCACAGGCGCTAGCCTAAGCGGGACTCTGCCCCGTTGTTGTGCGCGAAGTTGCCGCTGGACGGCGGCGGGCTACGAAGGGCCACGCAATGGTCACCGCACCGAGCACTACAAGGATCAAGGCTTCGCCAGGAAAATCGACGACGCGCAGGACAATCGCGGCGGCCAGGTAGGGCAGGGCCGCCCACTTCAACGGCGTGTGCTTCAGGCGGCTGCCCCAGGCAAAGAGCAGAAGTGCAAAGAACAGGCTCAGTTCAAAACGGGCTGACCATTCTACGAAGAAGAAGATGGCGCCCACGATCACCAGGACTCCTGCTGCCGAGGTGGTCTGGCGGCGGGCTTCCGCTCCGTCCGTGCCTGTTTTCTTGCTGAAGGAGAGTGTCAGCCAGATCAGGGCCGCGCAAATGGCCGGAAGTAGCGGTGTCAGAAAGAACACGGGAGCGCTGATGGTGGCGGGGTCCCCTGCACCGAGAAGCAGCATTAGCGCCGAAAGTAGTGCGCCGAGACCGGCCGCGATGAAGACCAGTCCGTTCACCGCTGGAGCTTCCTGTACTGCAACGGCGGATTCGGCAGCTTCGGCCCGGAGTGTGTGGTGATTCTTCATGTCCCCATCGTCGCAGCTTTCTTGACCGCCACAATTCAGTCGGTATTCAGTTCAGGGGACGGGTTCCTTCCGGTAGAGCGCCGTTGTTCATTAGTGCTGTGGCGGCGTCAGCCAGTGCCGTCAGGGCCACTCGCTGCGTCCACGGACCATAGGAGACTCGCGCCACACCCAACGCTTGAAGGGTGGCCGGAGAAAGTGATCCCGGGACGTTGATGACACTCACTTTTCCGTGCCCAATGCCAGCCACCAAAGCCTTGACGGTGGGCTCATCGAGTTTGCCGGGGACGAAGATGCAGGCGGCGCCCACCTCAAGATAGGCGCGACCGCGTTCGATAGCGGATTCAAGGACTTCGCGGGGGTCGTGGTCCGCCCCGCGCAGGAATGCGTCCGTGCGTGCATTGAGAACAAAGTCGATGCCTTCTGCGGCTCCGGCGTCGGCGGCCTGTTTCATCTGCGCCACGGCCTGTGCCAGCGGGCGCATCTGATCCTCGATGTTGGCGCCCGTGATCCCCACGCCGATGGCCCGCCTCACGGTCTCGCCCGGATTACCGTAGCCGGCCTCAAGGTCAGCCGAAACTGGAAGCTCGGTGGCGGCGGCAATGCGGCCCACTGCTTCGATCATGGTGGCTACCGGGATGTGCTCGCCGTCTTCGTAGCCTTACGATGCGGCAATGGAGTGGCTGGCGGTGGCCAGTGCCCGGGTTCCGGGGAGGTCTGCAATGACCTTTGCCGTGATGGCATCCCAGACATTGACTACCTGCAGGATTTCCGGAGCCTGATGGAGGCGGAGTAATTCGGTGGATTTGGTTGCAGTGTTTACCGGTGTGGGATTCATGATTTCAGCGTAGCCGGGGCAGGCGGAAATAGGCAGGGGGTCACCGGGCGTCGAGGTCCTCGAAAATGAGGTGTGTCTGGGTGTCGAGTACGCCGGGCATGGATTGCAGCTGGTCAAAGACCACCCGGCGCAGGCCCTGATTGTCGTGCGCGCGCACCAGCAGAATCACATCAAAATCACCGCCGACCAAGGCAATGTGCTCCACCTGGGGGATTGCCCGCAGTTGCTCGCGCAACTCCCGCCACGCATGCTGGCTGACCTTCAACGTCACGTAGGCGCTGGACTTCAGCCCGGCCTTCACCGGATCAATGACTGCCGTGAACCTGCTCAGTACGCCGGAGGACGTCAGCCGCCCAATGCGGGCATAGGCGTGGGCGCGTGAAATGTGAACATTCTGGGCCACCGCACTGACTGATATGCGCCCGTCACGCGTGAGCTCGGCAATGATCAAGCGGTCGATCTCATCCAGTGGCACCGCGTCATTCGGATCGACAAGGCCGGCAGAACTATCAGTGCCTTCTGAACTCTCGGAATGCATGGTGCTCCTTCCATCGAGCTTCTGACGAGCTTGTGACGAGTTTGGTGGGGCGGGCAGACAAGCTGAGAGCCACTGCCACCCACGCCGCGGTTATGTCTTCCAGAGTAAGGAATATGTGCGCAAGAATCCACAGTTCTTTACTTTGCTGGCGACAAACAGTCTCAAATTCCATACTTGAAATAACGGAACATCTTATTTTATTGTACTGATTATTTGTTTGAGCTCAGATTCATCGTGATCGGCTGTGAGGAGTGTTCAATGACGAACCACCCAGAATTTATGGACCACCCGGGCAATGCCGCGTTGCTGACCGGCCAGCATGGTGAATACCTGCTGCCCTCGCATGATCCGGTGCAACTAGTCACCTCTGAGGGCACCTTGCGCAGTCGCGAAGTGGGGCGCAACGCCGGGAACTTTAAGGACAGCTATCCCATGCCTGATGCGGCAACGCTGCGCCGAGGTTATGCGGGATTGGTCCTCGGGCGGCGGATTAATGAGCAAGCCGGTGCGTTGGTGCGGCAGGGACGCATGGCCGTGTATCCGTCGTCGCTGGGGCAGGAAGCCTGCCAGGTGGCGGCGTGGATGGTTCTGGACCGCAGCGACTGGCTGTTTGCAAGCTACCGGGACACGGTCGCCATCATGGGGCGTGGCGTGAGCGCCAACGAAGCCTTCGAATCACTGCGAGGCGACTGGCACAGCGGCTTTGACCCCTACGAATACAACACGGCGCTGCCCACCACACCTCTGGCCACGCAATTGCTGCATGCCGTGGGCGTGGCGCATGCGGCTAAGTTGCGCGGCGAGGACACCGTGGTGCTGGCCATGTGCGGCGATGGCGCCACCAGCGAGGGCGACTTCCACGAGGCCCTGAACTTCGCCGCCGTCTTCCACGTCCCTGCCGTGTTCCTCATCCAGAACAACCAGTACGCCATTTCGGTCCCGCTCATCCATCAAAACGTTGCCCCGTCGCTGGCCCACAAGGCGATTGGCTACGGTATGCCTGGCGAGCGCGTGGACGGCAACGACCTGGCTGCCCCGCTGACGGTGCTGGGTGCCGCGGTGGATAGGGCGCGAAAAGGTGGCGGGCCGGCTCTCATCGAGGCGCACACCTACCGGATGGAAGCCCACACCAATGCCGATGATTCCACCCGCTACCGCACCGCCGAGGAGGTGGCGCAGTGGGTGCCTAAGGATCCCTTGAAGCGCCTGCACAAGTACCTCTCCGATGCCGGAGAGTTGAGTTCGGAGCAAGCGGAGGCTTTCACTGTGGCTGCGGATGGTGTGGCGAAAGCGCTGCGGGATGGGCTCAATGCGCCCAGCTCACCCGATCCGCTGGACATCTTCCGCTTTGTCTATAGCGAGCCAACGCCGCAACTGCGCAAGCAGAGCCGTCAACTTGCAGCGGAATTGGCGGCCGCGACGGTTGCTTCTGACACTACCGCTGCTGGTGGATATGGATCGGCGGCGAGGTCATGACGGCCGCCCCAGCGCTCGCAGCACCGGAAATTACAGGGCGTCAGGAGCTGACCTTTGCCAAAGCCCTGAACCTGGCCATGGCCGACGCCATGGCAGCGGATGCCTCCGTGCTGGTTTTCGGTGAAGATGTGGGCACCTTAGGAGGGGTATTCCGTATTACTGACGGGCTGGCGAAGCGCTTCGGTGAGGAACGCTGCTTTGACACGCCGCTGGCCGAATCAGGGATCGTCGGGATGGCCACCGGCATGGCCATCAATGGCATGAGACCTGTGGTGGAGATGCAGTTTGATGCCTTCGCCTACCCAGCCTTTGAGCAGATCGCCAGCCATGTGGCCAAGATGGGCAACCGCACCAGGGGACGGATCCGCCTACCATTGGTCATCCGCATCCCCTACGCAGGTGGGATCGGGGGAGTGGAGCACCACTGCGATTCTTCCGAAGGCTACTACGTCCAGACTCCGGGGCTGACTGTCCTGACGCCGTCGAGCATTGCCGATGCGTACATCTTGCTGCGCGATGCCATTGCCTCCCCGGACCCCGTGGTGTTCATGGAACCGAAGAAACTGTATTTTTCCAAGGGCACCGTGGACGTGGATGAATTGCGGGCTCGCTATGCCTCGCCCGCCGGGACGGGCGGTGCGGCTGCTGGCCCGTCAACCATTGGGCAGGCAGCCGTGATCCGTGCCGGTACTGATGCCACGCTCATTGCCTACGGACCGTCGGTGGCGCCGGCGCTCGCTGCGGCGGAAACTGCCGCCGCGGAGGGCCGGTCACTGCAGGTTATTGATGTCCGGTCCTTGGTCCCGTACGACGAGGCGACCATAGATGCCGCTGTCCGCTCCACGGGTCGCGCCGTTGTCATTGCGGAGGCTCCGGGTTTCGCATCGATGGCAGCAGAAATTGCGGCTGGAATTCAGGAACGCTGTTTCCATTCGCTGGCGGCACCGGTGCTGCGAGTGACAGGCTTCGATGTCCCCTACCCGGCACCGAAACTGGAACACTACTACCTTCCCGGCGTTGACCGGATCCTCGATGCCGTGGACCGGCTGCAATGGGAGCAATCATGAGCGTGCAGACAACTGGGCAAGTATTCCTCCTTCCTGACCTCGGCGAGGGGCTCGTTGAAGTAGAGCTGGTGACCTGGCTGGTGGCGGTCGGCGACAAGGTGGAGCTTGACCAGCCCATCGCCGAAGTTGAAACCGCCAAGTCAGTGGTGGAGGTGCCCTCACCCTTTGAAGGAACTGTCACAACCTTGCACGGTGCACAAGGCGACGTTCTAGAGGTGGGCAAACCGTTGATCACCATTTCCGTGCCGGAATCAGCGGGAGAGCCCAACGTAGATCCAGGGCAGGGAGAACCTGAGGGGGCACCTGAAGCCGGATCTGAAGCATCCGCACCTGAGCACGTCAGTGAGTCCACCTCCGCTGAAACTCAGCAGGCAAAGCCGGATGGTTCGGGCAACGTGCTGATTGGCTACGGCACCTCCGAGGTACTTGGTGTCGGTCGACGCCGGCCGTCCTTGGCCGCCACCGCCCGGAGTGCACCGCTGGTCATTTCTCCGGTAGTACGGAAACTGGCCAACGACAACGGAATCGCGCTCGCGGACATCCACGGTTCGGGCGAGGACGGTCTCATCCTTCGCGCGGATGTGGTGGCGGCGATTGGATCGCCAGCACCCGGTGGGAGCCCGCCGCAACGTGGGGTGAGAGCACCGCATGAGGTGAGGGAGATCGCGGCGGAGGTGCCCGGCGTCGTCCATCAACGCACCGGGCTGAGCGTGACAGCACGGGTTCCGCTGAGCGGCATGAAAAAAGCAGCCGCAGCCTCATTGGTGCGCAGCCGGCGGGAAATTCCGGAGGCCACGGTCTGGGTGGATGTGGACGCGACGGCCCTGCTGGAACTGCGTGCCGGACTGGGCGAAAGCGCGCCTGGTGTATTGGCCTTTGTGTCTCGATTTGTTGCGGCGGGGCTGGCCAATTTTCCGGAACTGAACATGTCGCTGGAAAATCACGACGGCGTCGACGAGCTCATCACTTTTGCGGGCATTAACTTAGGTTTTGCGGTGCAGACTCAGCGGGGCCTGATGGTGCCGGTGTTGCGGAATGCGCAGGGTCGCACGGCGCGGGAGCTGGATGCCGCGATTGCTGAGTTGGCGGCGCAGGCGCGGGCTGGACGGGCGGGCCCCACGGAGCTGTCCGGCGGGACCTTCACCATCAACAACTACGGCGTGCTCGGCGTGGACGGATCGGCAGTCATCATCAACTATCCCGAGGCCGCGATGCTGGGTTTGGGGCGCATCATTGACAGGCCGTGGGTGGTTGATGGCGAATTGCGGGTCCGCAAGATGACCGAGCTGACGTTGGCTTTTGACCACCGCGTCTGCGACGGCGCCGTCGCCGCGGGGTTCCTGCGATTCGTTGCCGATGCCATGGAATACCCGGCGGGTGTGCTGGCCGATCTATGACCGGGCAGGCCGTAATCTAGCGGACTGTAACTGGGTAGAGACTAGGGTCGGAGCATGACACACCAGCGGGCGAATTCGCGGCACGAGAAGTGGCAGCACCTTGGCGGGGGAAGCTACGTGACGGCCAGCAATGCCGCCCGGGCGCTGGTGAACATCGGCCTCGTGGTGGGTGCCGAGCGGGCTCTTCTTATCGACACCGGCTGCGGGCCGCGCCATGCCACCGAAATCCTTTCCGCGGTGCGCACGCTGACTCCGCTGCCCCTCGTCGTCGCCAACACTCACGCCCATTGGGACCATTTCTTCGGCAACGCCATATTCCGGGACGAAGGCTTCACGCACGACGCCGGCACCCAGTTTTGGGCACACGCCGCCGCCGCTCGGGGCATGGCTGGGACGGGGGAGTCCCAGCGGGCAGAGGTGGCTGGGCCGGAACCTGAGATGGCTGCCGGGATCGGGCCCGGGACAGAGATTGTGCTGCCCACGCATGTGCTTGAGCAGGAACCAGTTGCGCTTGATCTGGGCGGAATCAGCGTGAAGTTGTTCTGTCTGGGGCGTGGTCATACCGACGGGGATCTCATGGTGGGTGCCCCAGGCGTGCTCTTTGCCGGCGACGTGCTGGAAGAAGGTGCCGCACCGCAATTTGAGGGTTCATTCCCGAACCAGTGGGCTGGGGTGCTTCGGACGCTTGGCGGCATGGGTGAACAGTATCCGGTCATGGTGCCGGGCCACGGTCAGCCTGTGACTGCAGCCTTCGCCGCAGAGCTGGCCGACACCGTGGAATTAGGCCCGGCCATTTAGGCGTGGCCTGTTAGGTGCGGCCCGTTGGATCCGGTCAGCCAGGCTACGCCATGTAAGCCATGTAAGCCATTGCCGCCTAGCGCCGCAGTGAGACGGTGTTCCAGGGTGCCAGCAGCGCAGGGCTAAAGTGGTGACAGTGAAAAGTTCCGTGCCTCCCGGCGATTTCAGCCTTTGGTCCATTGCAGTTCCGGCCTTCGGGCCGTCGCTGCTCTTTGGTATTGGCGAGGGCGCCATCCTGCCCATCATTCCGCTCAGTGCCCGTGACATGGGGTCTTCGCTGGCAGGTGCAGCGTTGGTGGTGGCGTTGATTGGTATTGGTTCGCTGGCCAGTAACATTCCGGCGTCCCTGCTCACCGCCAGATTTGGCGAGCGGAGAGGCATGGTCGGGGCGGCATTGCTCAGCATAGTTGCGCTGCTGCTGTGTGTTTCCGCAACCAGTTTGTGGCTCTTTGCTGTGGGCGTTTTGCTGATCGGGGCAGCCTCGGCCGTCTTCAACTTGGCCAGACAAAGTTACCTCACAGAGGCCGTGCCCCCGTTGATGCGTGCCCGGGCCATGTCCACGCTGGGCGGGGTGGGGCGGATCGGGCTCTTTGCTGGGCCGTTCATTGGCGCCCTGGCGATTCACCTGGTGGGGTTGGCCGGAGCATACTGGGTGGCCGTTGTCGCCGTCGCGGCAGCCGGGACACTGGCTTGGTGGCTGCCGGATCTGGTCAGTGATCGATACGAAAAGATCGCAGGACCAGCCCCGACGCTGGGCTCCTTGGTGGCAGCGCATCGGCGGCTGTTGTTGACTGTGGGGGTAGGGATCCTGTTAGTCAGTGCGGTGCGTTCAGCCCGGCAAGTGGTGGTGCCGTTGTGGGCCGACAACCTAGGGCTGAGCCCTGCCGCGACCTCTCTCATCTACGGGCTGTCCGGTGCCATCGACATGTTGGTTTTTTATCCGGCCGGCAAGGTCATGGATAAGAAGGGACGCATCTGGGTCGCTATCCCTTCCATGACGCTTATGGGTGTTGCTCTCTTGTTGATGCCACTGACCACCGGAGCTGTAGCACTTTTGATGGTGGCGTTGTTGATTGGATTTGGCAACGGCATCGGATCGGGACTCATCATGACCCTCGGCGCCGATTACGCACCGCGGCAGGGACGGGCCCAATTCCTTGGCTTGTGGCGCTTCATGTCCGATCTTGGCGGGACTAGTGGGCCGGCAATTCTAGCTGGGCTGACGGCGGCCCTCACGTTGTCGTTCGGGATCGCCGCAACAGGCGTACTTGGACTCGCCGCCGCTGCCGTCCTAGGATATTTCGTTCCCCGCAACAAGCCGATTCAGCGCTAAGAACCCCAGACCTAAGAACCCCAGCGCCAAGACGAGCAGCGCGCAGAACATTAGCTCCGGCGTCGTACGGGCAAGGTCAGCAAGAGCGTTCCGGCAACGGTCAAACCATAGCCGCCCACCACAATCTGGCCCACCCCGGCAAGGAAGAATTTGGTGGTGCTAGTGGCCTCGGGCGCTGATAATTGCCACAGCAGCAAGGCCACAGCGAGTCCGGAAACAAGTGCCAAAACGGCGGTCGTCAGAACCCAACCGCGGCCCGACGCCCAGTGCATATCCGAGCCCAGCCACACATTCCACCGGGGCCCGGTCCGCAGAATAGCCAACGCCGCCAACGACGTCCAGAACGCCACAATGAAGAACGCGGCCAGAACGTCGGCGGGGCGGTGCCACTGGTTGATCAGGGTGGAGATGCCAGCCAAAATGGCGTAGCTGCCACCCACAAAAGCCGCAGCTGGCCGCCACCTCGGGGAGACCACCAGGAACACGGCGGCGGCGGCGCTGGCAGCTATCGTGCTGTGACCCGACGGCAGAGAATTCAGAGCCAGGGTGGGGACACCCAGATCCGGGCGGTCGGGCAGGCCAGCCTTGATCAGTTGCGTGGATAAATTAGCCGCAACCATCGCGGCCAAGGCGATCCCCGCAGCCTTCCAGCGGCGCCTCGCAAGCGTGACAAAAAGGACCACCACGGCGGCCACCACCACGGAAGTGACAGGCAAATAGTCCAACACTTGGGCTGCCTGGGTGCCGATTCGAGCCTGCGCCACGGCGGCCTCCACCAAGGCGGACTCATCAATAAGTTGGCCCGTGGTGGTGTTCACGAAGAAGCGGTAGCTCAGGATGAAGCCGGTCAAGCTAATGATCGCCGCAAACACAAAAGGCCACGCGGGGACAGGGCCGGGGGCGGCACCACCGGTGCGGTGCTGGGCAGTGTGGGTTTTCATTGACTCTAGGTTCCCACAGATTCATGGGAGCTCGCTGACCACCGCGGTACAGTGAAAACATGTACTCCGTGCCGCCATTTGACGAAATTCTTGCCACCGCCCATGTCGTCGCCCTGCCCATGAACGTGAAATTCCGGGGCGTTTCGCTGCGCGAAGTGATGGTCTTTTGTGGCCCTGCCGGGTGGGCTGAGTTTTCCCCCTTTGTGGAGTACGACGACGTCGAGTCGGCCAGGTGGTTGGCCTCGGCTTTGGAGGCTGGCTGGGTTGGGCACCCCGAGGCGGTGCGTGACTGGGTGCCGGTCAATGCCACCGTTCCTGCCGTATCCGCTGACCAGGTGCCCTCCGTGCTGGGCGCTTTTGACGCGGTTCATACGGTGAAGATCAAGGTAGCCGAGGCCGGGCAGTCGCTCGGTGAGGACGTTGCCCGGGTGAGCGCCGTTAGGCATGCGCTGCCAGATGCCAAGATCCGTATCGACGCCAATGGTGGGTGGGAAGTGGAGCAGGCCGTGCAAGCGTTGCGCGCACTCTCCGTGTTCGGGCTCGAATACGCCGAACAGCCGGTGGCCACCATTGCCGAGATGGCCACCGTGCGACATGCGCTAAACGGCTCGGTACTGATCGCCGCGGACGAAAGCGTCCGCAAAGCCACCGACCCGCTCGCCGTGGCCCGAGCCGGGGCAGCCGATCTGTTGATCATCAAGGCGGCACCCTTGGGCGGCGTGCGCCGGGCGTTAGACATTGTGGCCGAAGCGGGGCTGCCCGCCGTGGTGAGCTCGGCCCTGGATTCCTCAGTGGGCATCAGCACCGGATTGGCGCTCGCCGCAGCACTGCCAGAACTTCCTTACGCTTGCGGTTTAGGCACGGTATCGCTCATGGCGGGCGATATTGCCGAGCCAAGCCTGGTAGCCGTGGACGGCGGTATGCGTCCGCGCGAGGTAGTGGCCAATCCCGAACTGCTGGAACGCTTTGCCGCTCCCGCCGAGCGCCGCGATTGGTGGTTGGAGCGACTGCGCCGCTGCCACGCCCTGCTATAGCCGCTGGTACGTCGTGGTTCGGAATTCGCGTCAGCCCCTCCTAGCTTCGGAACGCGACCCAGCCCCTCCTAGCTTCGGAACGCGAGTCGGCGGATATGGCCCCCTAAATCGCGAATAGGGGGCCTCGGGTTGGTCTTACCCGGCCTCGGCCTCGGTATGAAGGCGGGCACCCGGCGGGCATAGTCGCGGTATTCATCCCCGAATTCGGCCGTCATG
>NZ_JBFBLV010000035.1:0-40616 GCF_040686835.1 Specibacter sp. NPDC078692 | reverse complement strand
CGCAAGCATTGATCAGCCTGGCCATGCTCAGCCTCGGCGGCCACAAACCGGTACTCCCCGGACGAAAATGACCCACGGATATGTCAGGAGAGCCGGATTTTTGGCGATTTCCGGGTGTGCTTCAAGGCGATGGGCGTCTTAGAACGGAACCCTCGTCGGTCCGAATCCCTGAGTTGCACGGCCTTCGCAAGCGGCCGGCAGGCATCCAAGATGCGCGGAATAACAGGGAATTGGGCGATGCAGGTCGCTGCTCAATGCCAGCGGTGTCCTTCCGGACGGCGCCCAGACGGTCCTCCCCTTCGAATACAAAGGTCGTCGGTTGGAAGCGCTCGGTAGGGCGGGGTATATGACGCTGACCTGCGGTTTTCCTGGAGCCGCGTGGCCTGGCGGTGCTCCGTTCGGACCGAACTCATTAGAAACTCATTAAATTGAACCTCGGACCGTATCGGTTAGCCCCTTCCCTCTGCGTCCATTGACCTTATCCCGGCTGAGCACGCGGTGGATAACCCCGCCGTCGCTGACCGCCTTTCGTCTCGGCTTCTAGGCACGGAACATACTGACTCTGATCGAATGTCAACCCAACGGGTGGTGGCACTCTAGCTGCAGATTCATTTCCCAGACCCATGGTGCGGCAACCCAGACCATACCGAACATGCTCATGGGCATTCTCGAGAACATGGCATCGAGGATTTGGTTGTCCATCTCTGGGATATTTGATGTCTCCGACCTAGGGCATTCTGGCTGGCCGGCCGTGCGCAGAGGACTATTCAGAAAGGATGCAACAGCATACCAAGCGATCGGTGAGTCTAGTGTGCCCTCGCGACGTTTGGGGCTTGAGTCCTGCATTTCCCGCGTTTAGGAGAGTCCCAAACGTAATAAATGCGAGTGCTCGAAGAAATAAGCATGTTTGCTGGATGGACTGGACTAACCTCGAATCGTGCTCAAATCCAACTTCACGTCCAAGCCATCACGTGGGCAGACGCTGCCATTAGTCCTTCTTATTGTGGGTGTACTCCTGGGCCTCATGACTTTCGTATTTGCGGGGAATCAGTCCGAACCCGCCCTCGTTATCCTTGGTGGACTCGGTGCAGTCACCGCAATTGTGCTGACGTTCATTATTGCCCGGAACCAGAATGCGGACACGTCCCACTTGCGACACATTGGTGAAGCGACCCACGACCTCGGTGAAGCAACAAACCAGGTTCTTGAAGATGTTCGACGCGTGTTACTCAGGGTCGAAGAGCAAACTGCGAATCATGACTACGGTCAAAGTTTGCAAACATCATCAGAAGAATCCAGCAGCGTGGACGTGAGCTTCCAAGAAGCAACCGACGAACCCGCCCACGCAGACATGCCGTCCTATGCTGCCGAGGCGATTGTGATGCTTCAGAAGCGCGGAGCAAACTTAACGTTCGAAAATCTGCTTTGGCGCCCTAAAATTCCCCTCCCTGCCATGAGAGGCAACCATGGGTGGTTCGTGGAATCCAAAGACGGTACGAATCCCGAGCGCTGGTTCGTCCGCAAGGCCAAGGGCCTAACAGTGCGAAAAGCCATGCCCCGGGAGTTTTTGGACGCATTGGAAACACAGGCTCCCCTCGACCTCCGCGAAATTAAACATGACTTCCAACTTAGAGATCACGGACTAGCCGCTTGGTACGCACGTACCTACGACAACGTCCTCTGGAAGGTGTCGCGAAGCAACAGGAATGCATCCGCCGGTATAAGCGTCACCCGTGAGAATCCTGACGATTAGGTTCAACGCTAAGCGTGACGACACTCGGGGGTGTATCGCTGAAAGGTGACGGAATTATCCGGGTCGAGGGGCACCAATGGACGGTAAACGGCTTTTATGCTGTTTTTCCTTGGGTTGATTGATTCATTTAGGATCGGGTGGAGGCGGAATTTTGGGGTCTCTGTTTTCAGGAATCGGATCAGATATTTGCTCATGGGGTCCGCCCAAAGTTTGGTTGCCATCTTGGAGTCAGGGTCAGGTCGATAGGTCGATCGGTGCATGGTGAGTCGGCATTCAGCGGTGTTGCTTGTGGCTGGGTGTCGTACCTAGATCAGATGGGCATATCGGTTGTTCAGAGTTAACTGATATGACTATGCATAATAGTTGATAACAGGTTACTATTGTGTCTATGGTTCAATCTTGGATGACCACAGTGGAAGCTGCCGAGGAGCTAAAAGCCACACGGCCTATGGTCCATAAACTGCTCAAAAATGGAAGTCTGCTCGTGGCCGGCCGTGCTGGACGCTCGATTCTCATCGACAGTGCTTCTGTCCAGCGTTATAAGAACCGGCGTCCCCTGAAGGGGCGCAGTTGGAATGCTGCGACGGCCTGGGCCGCGCTCAAGATCATTGAGGGTGGAACACCAAGCTGGATTGACGCGACGTCCCGTTACCGTCTCAAGCAGCGCCTCAAAACCATGGATACAGCCGAACTGGCGGCGGCCGTGGGTACCAAAGACCAGGTGAAGCGCTACCGCATTGCACCCGCCGGTATTCCACGTGCTGCAGACTACTTCCTGCCTACAGGGACGACGGCCCTGAACGATTCAGTGGTTGCGGATCGATTCGGGCTGGCCGCCGGAAGGACGGATGTTCTGGAAGGCTACCTCGATACAGTCAGGGCGCCGATGATTGTCAACGGTCTGTCCCTGGTGGAGGACCCTGCCGGGAATATCATCATGCACATCGTCGATGGCGGATACGCCTTCGAAGATCCCGGCACGCCAGATGCTGCCATTGCCGTCGACCTTATGGATTCACTCAACTCCCGGGAGCGGGCCGCCGGCAAAAACATGCTCGAAAAGATCTTCACGCAGTGGAAAGAAGCTAATGGTGGTTGAACGCGAAACTTGGACTATCGAGGCACCTGCCGGAGGATGGGCGCCGCCTTGGCCGCAATGCATGGAGTTGGCCGCCGTGATCCCTTCTGACCAGTGGACGCTGGTTGGTGGACTCATGGTTCAGCTGCACGCAACGGCTGCTGGCCTTCCGGTTAGCCGAGCCACCACGGACGTGGACATGGTGCTGCACATTGAAACGGAGGCAACTACTGCTCCGAAGATGCAGCATGCCCTCGGGGCTCTGGGCTACGAGATCAAGCAGTCACTGAATGAGGATGCACCCGCGCACCGCTTCCTTCGCGGTAAAGAGCAGGTCGATGTCATGATCGCAGACCACACGGCGCCGCGGAACATCACGAAGATGGCCGGTAGGGAGCCGTTCCAGATCGAGGGAGGCACTCAGGCTCTCCAGCGCACGGTAAACGTGGTGATCATTGGCGATGATGGGGTCAAGACCCAGCTGAGCATCCCCAACGTGCATGGCGCCCTGGTTCTCAAAGGTGCCGCCTACATGACGGATTCACGGGACCGCGGCAGGCACTTGGACGACGCTGCCGTGCTGTGTGCGTGCATCAAAGACCCCTACGCCATCGTCGAGGCGCGTCACGGCTCCGACAGGAAGAGGATCAAGGCCCTGTTTACTGCGCTCGTGTCTCCGACGCACCAGGGGTGGATGCAGCTCGAAGAGTCGAAACGTCAAGCGGCACACGACGTGCTGCGAATCCTGGCAACTGCAGACAAGATGCCGGTGCTGCCTCCGATCGGCCGTTTGGGCAACCCCGACTGAGCCAGCCTACGAGGCCATCTTGATTTCGTCGGCCGGCTTGTAGTCGTACGGGCGAGGCGCGCGAGCTGTCACCACGGTGGATGTAACCGACTCATTAGAAACTCATTAAATTGGATGACAATCATGCAAGCTTCAGTACCATCCATTGTTATGCTTCCTTCGTACTGAAAAAGGTCAGGAATGGCTTTTGGCAAGTCGAATCGGACGATAGAGGCGACAGCGGGGGTCATGGGTTCGAATCCCATAGGAGGCCCATTGGTGGTCGGTAGTTATCGGCACTGCTCAAAAATCCTGGAATTGCGGGGATTTTTGGCGATTTCCGGGTGCGCTTCAAGGCGATGGGCGTCTTAGAACGCAACGGTCGTCGGTTGGAATGGCCCGGTGGGGTAGGGGACGTACCGCTGACCTGCGGCTTTGCTGCGGGGGAGTGGGACTGGGAGACGCTGCTTCGACCGAACTCATTAGAAACGCACTAAATTGATACAAGACCTGTGCGGTTCACCTGCGCGCGGTCTTTGAAGGTAGCTTGGGCGCATGTTAGCCAAGCTGCCTGACCGATCGCCGCCCCCAAACATGGGGCGAGGTGGACATACCCACCTCGCTCGCGGCGGCGAGTGTATTGCAACTGAGCCCTGACAATGTTCCTTGGCTGCTGGTACTGCAGCTCTTGCTGCTATTGCAGCCGGTATCCCCGGCCGCTCCAACTTCCGGACGCTGTCCTTCTCGAAATTCAAGACCCTGTCATCGGCCGCGGGGTTGGCGACGAGGCCACGCGCGGGATGCAGGATCCTTTTGAAGGCCTTTTCGCATTTGAAGTTCCGTTCTGCGAGAGGCCACGGCCTGAACGCAAAATGTTCCGGTGTTGGTGGGCAACGCGGCCACGTTTGGATGCCGCGCGTGGAACAACTACAACGGCGGCGATCACGTCATCGTGGTGGGTGCGGTCTGCGCACTGACCGTGGGGGATGCGGGGCCGTTGCTCTTCCACGAGGGCGCCTTCCTCCAGATGGGTGAGTGTCTCGATGAAGGGCAGGATGGCGCGTCGTTCGCCGGCGCGAAGTCCTTCGAGCCGTTTATCCGTTAGGAATACTGAATGTGGTTGCCTCAGCAGGTCCGGCCTGGACTACACGGCGGGACCCGCTGAGTCACTCGTGTTATTTCAGGAGTGCTTTGATGACTTCGTTGGCCACGTCCTCGCTGGACTGAGGGTTTTGTCCAGTGATGAGGTTGCCACTGCGGACTACATTGGAGCTCCAGGCAGCACCATTGTCAATGATGGCGCCCTTGTCCTTCAAGGCATGCTCAACGAACCAAGGAGTGTTGGGCCCGGTCCCACCGTTGAGCTCTTCTTCATTGGTGAATACGGTCAGGTGGCGGCCTTCGAAGGCGAACTTGCCCTCATCACTCACCGCGCTTAGCAGAGCGGCCGGACCATGGCAGAACGGGGCAATGATCTTTCCGCCCGTATCTGCAGCGATGAGCAGCCGGCCCAAATCCTTGTCCTTGTAGAGATCGGTCATGGGGCCGTGTCCACCGGGCACGACGACGGCGTCGTAGAGTTCCACGTTTACCTCCGCCAGCACCAGAGGCGCAGCCAGCTGCGCGTCTATCGAGGCGATGTACTCGCGGAAACCCGCGGCTCTTTCCTGGCCCCCAGCCGAATCGGGCGCCAAACTCACCTGATCCACGGTGGGCTTCACGCCTCCGGGAGTTGCAATGTGAACGGTGTGTCCGGCGTCGAGCAGGGTCTTGTGCGAAACCACAAGCTCCTCCGCCCAATAGCCGGTGGGGTGTTCGCTGCCGTCGCGCATGGTGAGGGAATCAGCGGCGGAAACAACCATCAGTATGTTAGCCAAGTTTGTGTTCCTGTTCTGCTGGGCCGTGCGGCCCAGCTGATGTTCGTGTGTAGTTATTGACGCGGTGGAAGGCTGTTAGCGCGCTGCTTCGAGTTCCGCGTAAGTTTCGTCATCAAGGGCCACGCCGGCCGCGCCCATGTTTTCTTCGAGGTGCTTGATAGAGCCGGTGCCGGGAATGGGCATCATGGCCGGCGAGCGGCGCAACAGCCACGCCAAGGCCACCTGCGAGGTGGTGGCACCCAGGCGCTTGGCGGCCTCATCGAGGGGTCCGCCGGGCCGTGCCAGCTCGCCAGCGGAAATGGGTGCCCAGGGGATGAAGCCAATACCGTTTCGCTCGGCGTAGTTCAGCACGTCCTCGGAGCTGCGGTCGGTGAGGTTGTACCGGTTCTGCACGGTAGAGACGGTGAAGTACTTCCCGGCTTCCTGAAGCTCGGCCACGCTGACCTGTGAGAGGCCTATTGCTTTGACCTTGCCCTCTTGCTGCAGCTCACGCAGGACCGTGAATTGCTCTTCCGGATCCACCTTGGGATCGATCCGGTGCAGCTGGAGCAGATCCAAGGAATCCACTTTCAACTTGCGCATACTCAGCTCGGTTTGCTGGCGCAGGTATTCGGCTCGGCCCACGGGAATCCATGCGTCGGGGCCCGTGCGGGTGAAGCCGACCTTTGTGGCGATCTTCAGGCCATCCTTGTAGGGGTGCAGTGCCTCGGCCAGAATGTCTTCGCTGATGTTAGGCCCGTAGGAATCAGCGGTGTCAATGAAGTCGACTCCGAGTTCCACGGCACGTTGGACGACGGCGATCGCGGCACTGCGGTCCGCAGGCTCACCCCAGACTCCGTCACCGACGATGCGCATGGCACCGAACCCTAAACGATGGACCGTTCCCAGACCCGATAGATCGATGGTGGGTGATAGTTTCAGATGCTGTGAGTTCTCATGTTCCATAGAGGACACAACCCCCTCGACTCGCCGAGTATTCCCTCGTGGTTGTGAAGTGGCAGGTGGAACGTGCCTCCTTCTCGTAGTGAACTCGGACTTTTGACCGTGTCCAAACAAGCGACTTATTGACTGCACCACGCTCATCAACCTAACTCGTGGCTACATGGCAGGCCATCTCGATGGGGGCACTTTTAGCTCAGCAGTTTGCGCAGTCCAATGCCGTAGCCTGCCCGTGCCACAACAGCTCCAAGGGGTCGCAGCCAGCGCGGCAGCCACGCTGGCCGGAGACTTTGGGTCCAGGTGACCACCACGCCGGCGTCGTCCTGCTCTACGCGGGCCTCGACCTCGCCTGCCAGCGGACCAAATTTAGACACCTCTAAGCGTCCCGGATTTCCAGCATTAGGTGCTTCGGCGCGGCGTACCACCATGCGGTCAGCCATTTTTACTGGCCCCACGGATGTGAGTCCAACAAACTCCAGACCATCATGCATCCGGCTCTGTGCTGGCGACACGATGGTGAGGGGAATGGCTCGGGTGTGGCCATCAAGATCGGTCAGCTTGTCCCATACATCATTGGCCTCTCCGGTGCGCCTAATCTGGAGCGTGAACGTATCGCTGAAAGGCCCACGCGCCTTGGCCATTCCGTGCGTTGCGCCAAGTGCCCGTGCGGCAGCAGCTCCACTGGCCAATGCTCCTTGGATGGAGGCTTCGGCAGTATCTCCGGCGATGATCACGCCGTCGATCCCACTTGAAAGGGGCCGTCGCCCGGGCTCAATAGAGGGCAGAGCATCCGGGATGTGGTGCCTGACCAGCAACCTCCAGCTGGGATCTTTGACTCCCATGATGCTGGCGGCTTGGGCCATAGCCTCGCTGTCATCGAGATTATGCACACCCACAGCGGTGGCTTGCACCAGATGTCGTCCGGCAGGGGCGTAGGACGGGCACGCATTGGAGATCACTGAAGTGTGGATCAGCCGGGAATTTCCTCGGAGATCAAGGAAGAGGAAGGGCAACTTACTGGGACGCTGAGGAGCATCAAACCACCACGTGGTCAGAGAATTCATGGTCGGCTCTGGCTGTCCAGTGAGCCGGGCACTATCCCGGGGACCGGTGGCCACCACCACCTGGTCCGCTATCAGCTCTTCGCCGGAGGTACAGACCACTCTCACTTGGCCATTGTGGCTGCTAAGTGATTCTGCAGTCGTCGAGAATCTGATCCGTTCCAAGACCGGCCCGGCCAACTGATGTGCCACTGCCGACATTCCTTGTGCCGGCAAGGATGGGATTCCCTTGGCGAAATACCAGGCCAGTGTCCTAGCTGAAGAAGCCACGGTTTTTAGATCCCGGTCTGCCACCACACCCGAAAAGAATTTTTGAATGACCTTGCGTAAGGACACTGAGAAACCAGCGCTGTCAATCGTTTGGTGCAGTGTCAGTGATTCGTCGCTTGCAAGGCGATTCCAACGGAGCAACGCAGCAACGTCGCTTAGTTTGACCGTACCGCTGAACAACCCTTTCAGGTATGAGGGATGCCGGAAGGGATCTGCGACTATCTGCAACCCAGACTCATCGCGAACTGCGACACCGCGTCCTGATGGATGTAGGTCAAGGTCTTTGAGGTTCAGCGCCCGCCGAGCGTCTGGGTAAGCCGGGTTAATGAGCTGAAACCCCCGGTCGCACCGGAATCCGTCAATTAGTTCTGTATCGACGCGGCCACCAACTATAGGGGATGCTTCCAAGACCGTGACCTCGTGCCCTTCCGCCACGGCTAGTCCTGCGGCACGCAGGCCCGCCAGCCCCGCGCCAATCACAATTACCTTCACAGCATTTTCCTTCTCCGGTCAGGAATCATCGTATTAATTCGTGCCCTTACCAAAGCTACGTGCCGTTACCAGAGCTTAGCCCTGATCCGCCAACGAAAGTCGGTGAATGACCGATATTTTTCATCATCAAATCTCCCCTGTCTCGGAAAATTCAACTCACTGTAGAACAATTCTTCCAAGAACAAAAGGCACTTCGCGGATGCATGTTTCTTACCGTCTATCCCGGGTGCAGTCGTAAATATGCGGGGGCTTGGACTCCACATCGGTGGCCGCCGCAGGGGGTATCGACGCTAAGAATTACTGGATTCGGGGGTGGGGATCAAACTAGCGTGTCTTCGACAGTCGGTTCCACCTCTCTCTGCAACGGGGTCGGAGTACCGTGATGACATGACTGATCAGCAGCCTTACCAAATCGTGCGAAGCTTCGATGATTTTGAAGTACGCCGCTATCCCGAGCACGTCCTGGCGGAGGTCCTTGTCGAGGGAACCTTTGAAGATGCCAGCAACCGCGCGTTCCGTTACCTTTTTGCCTATATCAGCGGAGAGAACCAGGCAAGCCACAAAGTCGCGATGACCGCCCCGGTGGTGCAGGAGGCTGCTCCAGAAAAGATCTCGATGACCGCTCCCGTCCTACAGCAAGGAGTTGAGGTCCAAAGGGATGGCGGCGGGACGTCAAAGTTCCGGGTCGCCTTTGTCTTGCCGGAAGGTTTCACGATCGAGAGCGCGCCTTGGCCCACCAATCCCAATGTGCACTTACGGACAGTTCCAGAGAGCCTTGCTGCGGTTGTCCGCTTCAACGGACGCTGGAGTGCCGCGCGCTATCAGCAGCATCTTCAATCGCTGAGAATTGCCTTGAGGGAAGCCGGTCTCGCATCGATTGGCGCGCCCCGCTTCGCCAGATTTGATCCGCCGTTCAAGCCATGGTGGCTGCGTCGCAATGAGATAGTGCTTGACCTTGTGGAGCCCGGCCAAGGTGGCACCGGATACAGCTCAACATAGACCATCCACTCTTGTAATCGCCACAATGTGGACAATGGAGTTCCGTAACCATCAATAGCTACCCGCCAAAAATAACGCCAGTTACAACCGACTCATCAGAAACACATTAAATTGAGTGCCAAACGCCGGCTTTTCAGTATCATCTATTGTCATGCACCTGTCGCAGTAACAAAGGACAGAATCGGCTTCTGACATCTCAAAACTGTCGATCGCGTCGACACGGAATTTTTCAAGTCAAGCGGTACCAAGGTGAGTTAGACAGCGGCTAGGCTGCTGTTTTTCAGGTGGGTTCTTGTGGTTGGTTGATCCATGCCGGGCCGGGGAGGGCCAGAATTTTGGGGTCGGTAGTGGTGCTGAATCGTTGGGGGCGTGTGGCCCGTGCTGCCGCCAGGGTCTGCGATCATTTCTGTGCGACCTCGTCGACGAAGCCGTAGTGGACGTTAGCCGGGGTGTGGAAGACGATCCGGGAGTGTTGGGGGTGGTGGCAACGTCCCCAGCTGGATCCATGCACCGGACAGAGCGAATATGTTGCTGTCGCAGTTCCGGGTGACCCGGTCAACCCATGTAAGAATTGTGGCTCTACGTGGATCCTGAAGCCACCCTTTTGGTTACAGGCTTGATTGTGGCTACTGTGCCCATCGGCATTACTGGTGAACTGTCTCAGTTTGCAGGCGGTTCTGAAAGGGCTTCCGGTTCCAGGCCTCGGGCAGGGTCTTTCCGTGTTGCCTCCTTACTGCCAAGGGACAGGGTGGCCAGCAAGCCCAGGCTCAGGAACCCTGCGGCGAAGTAGGCGGAATATTTGGTGCCGTTCGAAAATGCTGTTCTGGCGGCCTCCGCAGCACCTTGGGTTGTCGGATCCTGCTGAAGGACTTTAATGGCGGCTCCTGAGCTTTCCACCACGGTTGTGACGATCTGCTCCCGTGTTTGTGGGGGCATGGTTTGATCGCTCAGGTAGTTGTCCAGCTGCACCGAGGCGGTCGTGAACAAAACTGTTCCAAGGATGGCGATACCCAGAGCGGAACCGATTTGTCGTGACGTGCTTTGGGTTCCGGATGCCTGACCACTTTTGAGCTGCGGAACATCCTTGAGTGCAACCCCAGTGAGTTGGGCTGTGGCAAGTCCTACTCCCAGTCCGTAGATGAACAGGAAGGGCACCAATAGACCCCACGGTGTGGTTGAACTGATCGACAGGCCCAACAGTGCCACGCCGATAATTTCCAACCCAATGCCCGTGCGGACAATTGTCACGGGCTTGATCTTATTGCCCAGAGCACCGGCCAATCCACTGGCGGCGAAGGACCCTGCCGCAAGAGGCAGCAGCAGCAGACCCGTCTGTAACGCGGAGTACCCCAATACGTTCTGAAGCCAAATTGGCAGTGACAAGATGATGCCGAACTCGCCCAAGCTCACAATCATGGCTGCTACATTGCCATTCCGGAAGGACGGGATGGAAAAGAGGCTGAAATCAAGTAGGGTACTGGCGCCCCTGCGCGAACGGGACAGCCCTGAAGCGATGAAGGCTACTACCGACAGAAGGCTCACAACGAATGCCACCGGCACCGGCGACAGTTCCAGGGGCCAACGCCAGCTGCCCAAAGTGAAAGGGTTATGGACCAGCCACCACCCGTAATTTCTTCCCTCAATCAGCCCGAACACCAATGCTGCGCTGGCGATCACCGAGAGCACGGCACCGCTAATGTCGATTGTCCTGCCTGAGGTGGTGTCGCGCGACTCCTCGACTGCCATGAATATTCCCACCACAACTATCATGCCCAGGGGAATGTTGATCCCAAATGCCCACCTCCAAGAGAAAGACGTGGTCAGCCATGCACCCAGCAGCGGACCTATGGCGGACATGCCACCAATCGTGGAGCCCCACACGGCGAAGGCGATGGCCCTTTCCTTGCCGCGAAAAGTGGCATTGATAATCGAAAGGGTCGTGGGCAAAACCATGGCACCGCCGACGCCCTGCAAGATGCGGGATCCAATCAGAAATACACCGAGACGACCACAGCAATTCACCCTATGGGGCGGGCAAGGCGAGTGCATCTGTAAGCATTCCTTGCCCGCCCCGCACCATTTTTGTTAAGGGTTGCGTGCCACCATGGCAGGAATCGGAGCTGAATCTATCTAGGAACTCCCTCCGGGTCACTTGGGGTGTTCCTCAGAGAATTTTTCCTTTTCCGCGCCACCCATAGGGACTCCAACAAGATGCTGCACAAGACCCAGAGCAACGTCCTAATCGCCACATGTCCGGTCTGCAGACATTAGGTCGAACTTTCCCCAGCATTTCGTGTAGACCAGCAAGCTGGTACCAATTGTCATTCGATTGTATCGACCACGAGATTGACTGAATTTTGTCCGCATCATGGTTCCACCTACGGACTGCACCAGGTCTGTGCAGCCGAGTACTGAAATTGGTGGAGGCGACTTCTGAAAATTAGAGGCGGGGGTACTCTCACTGATGCGCAACGGCGCCTGGCTTCGTTCTGATGTGCCGTGGTGTCTCGCCTCGGTCGCGGGTTTGGTCGCCGAGTTGTGTCCGCAAAGTCTCATTTTCCTTCTCCAACACCAAGACTAGGCGGATGCCGGAGAGGTTCAGGCCCAGGGAGAGAAGCTCCGTGATCCGTCGAAGGGTTACCAGGTCCTGCTCGCTGTAGCGGCGCGTGCCGCCTACGGTACGCCCCGGTACCAATAACCCCTTCCGTTCGTAGAGCCGGAGGTTTTGCTGGCCCGTTCCGACGAGTTCAGCCGCGACGGAGATCGCGTACACGCCGCGTGCTTGCGGGTTGGATACCACGGTAGTGAGCTCCTGAGTTGCCATCTTGCTTGCTTGAATAAATACACCTTGCACCCAGTGTGTCAGTCGTGTTATAAAAAATCTATGCCAGCCACAACAGATCATGGCGGCGTGAGAGAACTAAATATCTGCAACTGAAAGCTAAATGACACTGAGATTAAGTGGCGTTGTGAAGGAGTGAGTAAGCAATGTTGATGCGTACAGACCCGTTCCGTGAACTCGACCGGCTCGCGCAGCAGGTTCTGGGAACCGCGGCCCGCCCGGCGGCGATGCCGATGGACGCCTGGCGTGACGGGGACACCTTTGAGGTGGAATTTGACCTTCCCGGGGTAGCCCCGGACTCGATCAACCTCGATGTGGAACGCAATGTCGTCACGGTCCGGGCGGAACGTCCGGGCCTGGATGGGAACAAGGAGATGCTGGCCTCCGAACGGCCCCGCGGCGTGTTCAGCCGCCAACTGGTCTTGGGCGAGAACTTGGACACAGAGCACATCGAAGCCAGTTACGACACCGGGGTACTAACCCTGCGCATCCCAGTAGCCGAGAAGGCCAAGCCACGCAAGATCGCTATCACCACCAAGGAAGGAGACCGCCAGGCCATCAACGCCTGACGCAACAGTACTCAAAACCGGTTAACCCAGACCGGGAAGGCAGACCAGGTCCGCGAAGGGATATCGGGCGATCGCCGTAGGGCACGCCACCGCGCCTCAAGCGCAACAAAAAGCGGTAACTGTTACTGTCTCCCGCACCGGCGGTCCCCGGCCCCCAAGACCGGGGACCGCCCCACCCATCAGCTGATGCCGCCCCGGGGTGCCGGGCACCGCGGGGCTCGCGAGGATGTGAGCTGTGATGAGAAGTTCCCCAGACTTATATGCCGTGCTGCATCTGGATCCGCAGGCCACCCCAGCGGAAGTGCGCCGCGCATACAGATCCCTGCTTCGATACCACCACCCAGACGCCCGCCCGGCTCCGGCCACGCAGGGCGAGGCGGCCAGCGAGCACGAGAAGCTGACGCAGATCATGGACGCACACGCCGTGCTGGCGGACCCTATCCGACGGGCCCGCTACGACCATAACCTGCCTGGCAGCCAAATAGGGCAGTCGACAGACAAACGGGATGAGAGGACACCGGAGAAGACCTCCTCAACGAGGTACACGGGTACAGGCCTCCCCACAGCACCGCACGAGTGTCCCTGGATCATTGTCGGTCCGCTACGGTGGGGACCACCCCGCCAAGGAGGTAGATTTTGATGAGCGCATGGCACCGCTACGATTCACCCCTGCTGCCGGCTTTCCACGAACGCTTCGAGCAACGCTGGGGCAAGGGCACGGCCCCGTTCCTGGATCCCGAATTCCACGAACAACCGCTGCCCCGTGCTCAATGGATTAACGCTGATACCGGGGCCGCACTGGCCGTGGTCCCGGTATGGAACGATGACGATGGCATCCACCGTTCCTTCGCCGTGTTCTATCTCCCGCCCGCAGGAGACATCTGGCTGCTACGTCCAGGCAGCACGGACTACCTCCAATCCCCCGGCACGGAGCACATCGCCCTGCGTAACGACGCCTTCAAAAAAGCCGTCGACCACGCCGAAAATTTCATCCACGGCCCCGAAAAGCACTAACCACCACCACTGACCGCACCAGTCAACCGCGCCAGATAGCCCCGCACACTCCCGGGACCTGCACCGCTATGAGGGACGTCCCTAGTCGAACTAATTCGCTCCCGTGGCAATCGCTGATGACACGTTGAGCATCCCTCGATAACCATATGGTGTCCCGTTCAAGGTTCCCTTGCGGAACACCATTTTTGCGAAGCACTAAATCCACTGTATTGAGCGTAGTGGCACCATCCGCAGACCTTTCGAGAGACAGGGCCCCATTTTTCGAGTATGACAGGGAAGTGGCAGACTTGCAGCCATGAAGACGACAACTTGGTATCAGCGGATCGAACGATGGGAGCCACTGGTTCTTAGCATCGTGTTAATCGCTGTCGGCATCAGCATTGTCAGTCGTGTTGCCACAGATCCGTCCGGTTGGGATTGGGTGTTTTTTTGCGTTTGGTTAGTGGCGATTCTGTCCAGCGGCGGGGCGGCAATTGCACGACGACGCCATCTGGGTAGGTGGCTCACGAAACGAGTCCCCACAACAGGTGAGATACCAGCCGGTGACGTGCAGGCGGCTGTCGAATCCACCGACAATCGGATAGCGGCAACCAAGGCCCTACGTGAGCTACACCCGGGACTCGACCTGGTGGCTGCCGCTGATCTGGTCAACGACCTAATGGACAGTGACCAACGACCCTAGTACCCCATGCTGGCTGACATTCTCGTGGTGGCGGGTACACCTCGGTTTACTATCCCTACTTCATATCCGAAGGACCGGGCCTCTAAATCCACCATTCGCACTCGCGCCCTTAACGATGTCAACACTGTGCCGACTAGCTGTCCCGCATACCCTCCCGGCATACGGTCCGCTTGCCCCGGTCTCCTCTCAATGGCATGGAGCTGGACTTATCAACGCTGTATCGGATCCAACTTGGTGAACTGTGAGAGCTGCCTTGAGTGATTCGAGGTGGGCGTGGCTGGATTCAGCGGCACTGGTGCTGTCTTGCGTGGCAATGGCTTCGACAAGCGCAAGATGGGCACCGTGGTCAGTTTCGCTATCGAGTGGCGCGCTTAGGCGAAGCACCTCGACCATGGATTGCCGTAGCCGAGGAACGAAGCTATCGAAGAGCTCAAGTAAAACAGTGTTGTTGGATGCAGCGACCACGGCACGATGGAACTGCATATCGGCATCGACATACTCTTCCTTGGACTCCGTACGACGAGCCCGTTGCTCGAGGGCGCGATGGATGGTGAGGAGGTCCTGAGGGGTTCTTCGTTTTGCTCCGAGTGAGGCTGCTTCGGATTCGATCGCTATACGGGCTTCGGTCGCTGAAATGATGTTGGCGCGTCGAAGCACGACTTCCCAGTCATCATTCACATCCAAGGCCGTAGCAAATACCCCGACGCCTTGCCTGGTCTGCAGGACGCCTTTACCGACCAGTTGGCCGATCGCTTTCCGGACAGTTGAACGTCCGACGCCAAGCTGGGGACCTAGGGTTGTTTCGCCGGATAGTTTCGCACGCAAAGGCCACTCGCCGGAACGGATACGTCCGTGTAGGAGTTCGGCGGCCTGGTCGGCTAGGGCGTGTTTCCTTGTTGGCGTAGCCAGATCAGGGTTGCGTAGAGGGCTATGCCGGCTCGGTAGGTGATGGCGAGTTTGTCGTTGCGTGTGGCGATGCTGCGCCATTGTTTGAACAGGCTGAGGGATTGCTCGACGACGGAGCGGCCTTTGTAGGCTTCGCTATCGAAGTTCACGAGCCGGCCGCCGTTGGCACCTTTGCGTTTGCGGTTGGCAATTTGGTCTCGTGGTTCCGGGATGATGGCCTTGATTTTCTTGTCCCGGAGCAAGGTTCGGTTGGCCCGGGATGAGTAGGCCTTATCGCCCATGACCGCATCGGGGCGTGTTCTGGCGCGGCCACCGCCTGGGCGTGGGACGCTGATGGCGTCCATGACGTGTGTGAACATGCGCGAATCAGAGCCTTGGCCCGGCCCGAGGACGAACGCCAGCGGTCTGCCCTTGCCGTCACAGGCGTGGTGAATTTTTGTGCTTAGCCCGCCCCGGGAACCACCCACGGCATGATCCTCAGGCTCGGTCCAGAGTTTCTTGTAATTCGGTGGATCCCCCTGTGCTGCGGGGAAGGTTTGTCCTGGTGATTGCGGAACGGGCGCCCGCGCTGGCCCTCAGAACTAGGCAACAACGGCTCAACACGGTCCCATTGGTCATCTGTAAAAACTAGAAAACGCGATACCCTCCAAGTTAATCAACCAACGACCAACCTATTTGGGAGACACGTCCTAGCCGCCGAGCCGGTCGGTGATCTGCTGGGCCGTCTGGGTACAAGCCTCACCCAAGGTTTGAAGCCGCTCCGGGGAGACACGGAACCGGGGCGCGGGGATAAGCACCGCCGCCACCAAGTTGCCTCGGTGGTCGCGGACCGGTGCGGCAACACCAACCTCGTCCAATGAAGATTCACCGTAGTTGGTCGCATAGCCGCGTGCCGCGGCATCCTTGAGTCGGAGCAGGTACGCTTCCAAGCTGGCCTCGTCCACGCCAGCGTAGGAGATGGTGCCGTCTAGGATCAGCGCCCGGACCCGTTCCTCCGGCTCTACGGCGAGGAAGACCTGCACGGAGGCGCTCATGGCTTCATGGTAGCGGGCGCCCAGCGGGGTGGTGTGCTTGACCTGCTGGGGGCTGGCGATTTGTTCCACGCACATGGATTCGCGGCCGTTCCACACCATGAGCGCACTGGTTTCGGTGGTCAGTTCGGTCAGGCGGTGCAGCAGCGGATAGGCCACGCGCCTTTCTTCGAGTTCGGCCAAGAGAGGCCCGGCCACCGCGATCAGGCCCAGCCCCAGTTTGTAACGGCGCGAGCTTGAATCACGCTCCACAAGGTCTTCCTGTTCCAAAGTGGTCAGGATCCGCGACACCGTGCTCTTGTGCATGCCCACCCGCAGGGCAATCTCGGTGACGCCCAACAACGGCTCTTCGGCGGAAAAGCAGCGCAGGACGGCAATGGCATTCACGATCACAGAAGTGCCGCGGGCGTCGGGGGAGGCGCTGGCGCCGTCGCTTGAGTTGGCTGTAGTCGTCATGGCCACCATCTTTCCCTAATTGTGCTCATGTTGTGGACACCTGCGGCTGCGGCGCCACGGGTTTCGTGGCGCCGCAGATGGGTGTTAGGCGTTGATGATGTTGTGCTCCGGGCCGAACGGGAACTTGGTGATGTTCTCCGCACCGCTTTCACCAACCACAAGGATGTCGTGCTCGCGGTAGCCGCCGGCACCTGGCTGGCCGTCCAGGACGGTGATCATCGGTTCCATGGAGACCACCATGCCTGGTTCCAACACCGTGTCGATGTCTTCACGCAGTTCCAGTCCGGCTTCTCGTCCGTAGTAGTGGGAGAGGACGCCGAAGGAGTGGCCGTAGCCGAAGGTACGGTTGGCAAGGAGCCCGCGATCCACGTAGATCTCGTTGAGCTCGGCGGCGATGTCCTTGCAGACGGCGCCGGGCTTGATCAGTTCCAGCCCGCGGCGGTGGACCTCAACGTTGACGTTCCACAATTCCAGCGAGCGGGCATCAGGCTCGCCGAGGAACAAGGTGCGTTCCAGTGCCGTGTAGTAGCCGCTGGTCATGGGGAAGCAGTTCAGCGAGAGGATGTCGTGCTCGGCCAGCTTGCGCGTGGTGGCCCAGTTGTGGGCACCGTCGGTGTTGATGCCGGACTGGAACCACACCCAGGTGTCGCGGATTTCCGAGTTGGGGAAGGTGCGGGCAATTTCGTGCACCATCGCCTCGGTGCCGATCAGGGCCACCTCGTATTCGGTGATGCCGGGACGAATCGCGTTGCGGATGGCTTCGCCGCCGAGGTCGCCGATGCGGGCGCCGTGCTTGATGACAGCGATTTCCTCCTCCGACTTGATCATGCGCTGGCGCATGGCGTCCTGCGCCACGTCAACCAAGGTCGCGCCGTCGAAAGCTGCCTGGATCTTGTTGCGGTTGTCCAGCGGCAGCGAGTCGTCCTCCACGCCGAGGCGGCGGACCTTGATGCCGCGGGTGCGCAGGGATTCCTGGATGGCGAAGATGTAGTTGTCCCGGCGCCAGTCCGTGTAGACGACGTTCTCTCCGTAACCGCGGCGCCACGGCATACCGGCGTCGATGTTCGCGGTGACGGTGACGGTGTCGCTTGCAGTCACCACCATGGCGTAGGAACGGCCAAAGGAGGTGAACAGGAAGTCGGAGTAGTACTTGATGCCGTGGTAGCTGGTCAGGACGACGGCGTCCAGGTCCTTGGCTGCCATGATCCTGCGAAGCCCCGCAAGGCGCCGCTCCATTTCAACGTCTGAGAACGTCAGCTGCACTTTTTGGCCGTTGTGCAGAACCTTCAGGCGCTCCAGTTCGGTGACGGACGTGGTGACTTCTGGGGTGGTGATGCTCATGGTGACTCCTTGTTGATAGCGTTTGTTTACATTTGTGGGGAAGGATCGGAGAGGATTGGGAAAGCTAGTGTTTCAGGGGGGCCTTGGACGTTTCCTTGGCAAGGGACACCGCAATCAGGGATACCACGGCGGCTGCCATCAGGTACCAGCCTGGGGCCAGGTCGGAGCCGCTTACGTTGATCAGCAGTGTTGAGACGAAGAGTGCGGTGCCGCCGAAGAGGGCGTTGGTGAGATTGAAACTCACGGCAAATCCGCTGTAGCGGACCTTGGTCGGGAACAGTTCGGCGAGGAAGCTGGGCAGTGTTCCGTCGTTGAGTGTCAGCATGGCGCCCAGCAGAATCTGGACCAGGATGATCACCAGGAAATTTCCAGTGCCCAGAAGCATGAACGCGGGCACGGTCAGGACTACGAAGAGTATCGAGGCCGTGATGAGGACCCGCTTGCGGCCGAACCTGTCCGAGGCCAAGCCGGTCAGGAAGATGAAGCCAATGTAAGTGGCGAGGGCGACAGTGGTGGCGATGAATGAAAGGGAAGCATCCAGTCCAACAACCTCGCTGAGGTAGGTGGGCATGTAGCTAAGCACCACATAGAAGCCCACAGCGTTCAGGACGACGGCGCCGACCGCGATCAGCAGCGGACGCCATTGTTCCCGGAACATGGACATGACTGGTGCCTTGATGGCTTCGTCCTCCATTTCCAGGGCCAGAAATGCCGGGGTGTCCTCGAGCTTGACACGGATGTAGCGACCGATCAGGCCCATCGGGGCAGCAAGCAGAAACGGCAGGCGCCAGCCCCAGGAGTTAAGTTGTTCTGGCGCGAGCGAAACCGAGAGCAGCAGTGCGATCAACGAGCCAAGGAGCAGCCCGGTGGCTGTGCTGGCCGGCACGACGGCCGCGTAGAGGCCGCGCCTGTTTGCCGGGGCATATTCCACCAGAAACGCGGAGGCGCCGGCGTATTCACCTGCGGCCGAGAATCCCTGGACAACCCGGACGATCAGCAGCAGGATCGGCGCCCAAATACCGATGATGTTGTAGTCGGGGATCAATGCGATGCCGAAGGTAGCCGCAGACATGATCAGGATCGAGAGGGACAAGGCGTTCTTTCGCCCCACCTTGTCCCCGATATGCCCCCAGATGAAGCCGCCGATGGGACGGACAAAGAATGAGATGGCGAACAAGCCGAACGTCAGCAGCAGAGCGGTCTGCTTGTCTGCTTCGGGGAAGAACACATGGGATATGGTGACTGCCAAGTAGCCGTACACGGCGTAGTCGAACCACTCAACAAAATTACCGATAAAGCTGGCGCCAACCACTCGGCGCAAGGTGCTTTTAGATACCTGGTTGCAATTCTCAGGGTAGGGCTGGCCGCTCAAGGTCGTCTGCTCGGCAAGATTCGGCATCGTTGCCGCCCTGCCGGAGCTTGTGGGTTGCTGATTTGTCATTTGATCCACCAAAGAGTTTGGGGTTGCATCCAACGCAACGCTGTTGCACCAGATTATGTGTGGTGCGCGTCACCGTCAAGGCTTATTGGTCAATATCTTCAAAGACTTTTCGTCCGCTTAGAAAATCAAAAAGTTGCGCCTCGCACTATTGACGTACGTCACATTCGCCCCTAGTGTTGCACTCACCGCAACTCAGTTGCATCAAAACGACATTACGAAGGAACAACGATGACGTTCACCCTTGACGACACCTTGGCAGGCGCCGACGCAGAAGTTGCCGCTGCCATCACGGACGAGCTGCTGCGCCAGCAATCGACGCTGGAGATGATCGCCTCCGAAAACTTTGCCCCCGTCGCAGTTATGGAAGCCCAAGGCTCTGTGCTGACCAATAAATATGCCGAGGGTCTCCCGGGCAAGCGGTACTACGGAGGCTGCGAGCACGTTGACGTCATTGAGCAGCTGGCCATCGACAGGGTCAAGGCCCTCTTTGGTGCCGAGGCCGCCAATGTCCAGCCGCACTCCGGGGCGCAGGCCAATGCCGCCGCCATGTTCGCCCTGCTGGATCCGGGCGACACCATCATGGGGCTGGACCTGGCCCACGGCGGGCACCTAACCCATGGGATGCGCATCAACTTCTCCGGCAAGCTCTACAACGTCGTCCCGTACCATGTGCGTCAAGATGACATGCGTGTGGACATGGCCGAAGTTGAGGCGCTGGCGCTGGAGCACCGGCCCAAGTTGATCGTGGCTGGCTGGTCAGCCTACACACGCCAGCTCGACTTTGCCGAGTTCCGCCGCATTGCGGATCTGGTGGGCGCCTACCTGATGGTGGACATGGCCCACTTTGCCGGGCTCGTGGCCGCCGGCCTGCACCCGAACCCGGTGCCGCACGCCGACGTCGTCACCACCACAACGCACAAGACCCTGGGCGGACCGCGTGGGGGTGTCATCCTCAGCAAGGAATCGCTGGCACGGAAGATCAACTCCGCAGTGTTCCCGGGCCAGCAGGGCGGGCCGCTGGAACATGTGATCGCCGCAAAGGCAGTGTCCTTCAAAATCGCCGCCTCCGAGACCTTCAAGAACCGCCAGGCACGCACTCTGGAGGGCGCTAAAATTCTCGCCGAGCGCCTGCTCGCTCCCGATGTTGCCGAGTATGGAATCTCCGTGGTGGGCGGTGGCACCGACGTGCACCTGGTCCTGGTGGACCTGCGCAACTCCGAACTGGACGGACAGCAGGGTGAGGACAGACTGCACCGGATCGGCATCACCGTCAACCGCAACGCCGTCCCCTTTGACCCCCGCCCGCCCATGGTCTCCTCCGGCCTGCGCATCGGCACCCCTGCCCTGGCCACCCGCGGCTTTGGTCCGGCAGAATTCACCGAGGTTGCCGACATCATCGCCGAGGCCATCAAGGGCGAGCTCAGTGAAGAGTCCGCCGTGCTGCTGCGCGACCGCGTCACCATCCTTGCCGAAAAATTCCCGCTCTACCCCCACCTATTCGACGGTAAAGCTACCAACAACGCCGGAACCACCCCGAACGGAGTCCCACAGTGAGCGCAGACCACCTTCCTGAGCACCCGGAATTCCTGTGGCGGAACCCGGACCCCAAAAAGTCATACGACGCTGTCATCGTTGGCGGTGGCGGCCACGGCCTGGCCACAGCCTACTTTCTGGCCAAGAACCATGGCATGACCAACATTGCCATCCTGGAAAAGGGCTGGCTGGCCGGCGGCAACATGGCCCGCAACACCACCATCATCCGGTCCAACTACCTGTGGGACGAAAGTGCGGCCATCTATGAGCACTCCCTGAAACTGTGGGAAATCCTGCCGGAGGAACTTGAATACGATTTCCTGTTCAGCCAGCGCGGAGTCATGAACCTGGCCCACACCCTGGGCGATGTACGCGAAAGCATGCGCCGAGTCGGAGCCAACCAGCTCAACGGCGTCGACGCCGAATGGCTGGATCCTAAGCAGGTGAAGGAACTCTGCCCCATCCTGAACATCAACGACAACATCCGCTACCCCGTCATGGGTGCCACCTACCAGCCGCGTGCCGGCATCGCCAAGCACGACCACGTGGCGTGGGCGTTCGCCCGCAAATGCGACGAGCTGGGTGTGGACATCATCCAAAACTGCGAGGTCACCGGCTTCCTCAAGAACGGCAACAAAGTCACCGGCGTGCAGACCACCCGAGGCACAATCAACACCGAAAAGGTGGGGCTCTGCGCGGCAGGACACAGCTCGGTGCTGGCCGAAATGGCCGGTTTCAAGCTTCCCATCCAGTCGCACCCGCTGCAGGCGCTCGTCTCCGAATTGCACGAACCGGTTCACCCCACGGTGGTCATGTCCAACCACGTGCACGTCTATGTCTCCCAGGCCCACAAGGGCGAACTGGTGATGGGAGCCGGCGTCGACTCCTACAACGGTTATGGCCAGCGCGGCTCCTTCCATGTGATCGAGGAACAGATGGCGGCCGCCGTCGAGCTTTTCCCGATCTTTGCCAGGGCTCATGTGCTGCGCACCTGGGGCGGAATTGTGGACACCACCATGGACGCCTCTCCCATCGTGGGTCTGAGCCCGGTGGAGAACATGTTTGTGAACTGCGGCTGGGGGACGGGCGGTTTCAAGGGCACCCCCGCAGCAGGGCTTACCTTCGCGCACACCATCGCCACCGGCGCCCCGCATGCGCTGAACAAGCCGTTTGCCTTGGAACGCTTTGAAAGCGGCGCCCTTATCGACGAGCATGGCGCCGCAGCCGTAGCCCACTAACCGGCCCTCTTAGGAAAGATCAGGAGCACATAATGTTGTTGTTTTCATGCCCCAATTGTGGGCCGCGCAACGAAACCGAATTTCACTACGGCGGGCAGGCCCATGTGGCTTATCCGGCACAGCCGAACGAACTGTCGGACCGCGAATGGGCCGAATACCTGTTCTACCGGGAGAACCCCAAGGGTCTGTTCGCGGAGCGCTGGGTGCACACCGCCGGATGCCGCAAATGGTTCAACATGGTCCGCGACACCGTCAGCTACGAAATCCATGCCGTTTACGGGGTGGGTGAGCAGGCTCCGGAAGACCTGATCGCTCCGGCGGCGGCAAAAACCCAATCCCAGCCCTTGGCACCTGCTGAGGCCGGCACTCTCACATCATCGGAAGGCGTGTAGTCATGACACCGCAGAACCCGCAGCCAAATCGGCTCGCACGCGGCGGCAGGATCGACCGCAGCGCCGCCCTGAACTTCACCGTGGACGGTGTCCCCTACGTCGGCCATCCTGGCGACACCGTGGCGTCGGCCTTGATTGCCAATGGCCGCTTGGCCGCCGGCAACTCCCTGTACGAGGACCGTCCCCGCGGCATCCTGTCATGCGGTGTGGAAGAATCCAACGCGCTGATCAAGGTCGCCGGCCGGTTCCCGGGCCACGCCGCCGAATCCATGCTGCCGGCTACCGCCGTTTCCCTCGTTGACGGGCTTGAGGTGGAGCTTCTTTCAGGGCTGGGCAGACTGGACCCCACCGAAGACATGGCCGAGTATGACAAGAAGTACGTCCACACGGATGTGCTGGTTGTGGGCGGTGGACCCGCAGGCTTGGCCGCAGCCCGTGAAGCGGCCCGCACCGGTGCCCGTGTCATCCTCATCGATGATCAGCCCGAACTCGGCGGGGCGTTGCTCTCGGGCCGCGACGAGCTCGTGGATGGCACGCCCGCACTGGACTGGGTGGCCGGCATCACCGAAGAGTTGGCAGCAGCCCCGGAATGCACCGTGCTGCACCGCACTACAGCATTCGGCTCCTACGACAGTAATTTCCTGCTGGCCGTGGAGAACCGCTCCGACCACCTCGCAGCGGCACCGGCTGACGGCGTGTCGCGCCAGAGGGTGTGGCACGTCCGTGCCCGGCAGCTCGTGCTGGCCACCGGAGCCCACGAACGCCCCATCGTCTTTGAAAACAATGACCGCCCCGGCATCATGCTGGCCTCTGCTGCCCGTAGTTATCTAAACCGCTATGGTGTAGCGGCCGGGTCCCGGGTCGTCATTGCCACCACCAACGACAGCGCCTACCAGCTCGCCGCGGACCTGCTCGCTGTCGGGATTGAGGTCGCCGCCGTCGTGGACGCCCGTCCACAGCTGTCTGCACTGGCCCAGTCTGCGGCCGCCGGCGAGGACGTGCGGGTCATCAACGGCAGTGCCGTGGTCAACACCACCGGCGCGTCAGTGCTGGAATCGGTCCTGGTATCCGGCATCGACGCGGATGGCTCCCCCGTTGGCGAGGTCGAGCAAATTGCCGCCGATCTGTTGGCTGTATCCGGCGGCTGGAGCCCCGTGGTGCATTTGCACAGCCAGGCCCAGGGCAAGGTGAGCTGGGATGCGGACCTGGTGGGCTTTGTTCCCTCCAATGTGGTGAGGAATCAACAGGTTGTCGGCGCCGGCCGGGGCAGCTACAGCCTGTCGGATTGTGTCGCTGAAGGGGCCACGGCCGGGGCGGTTGCCGCCGTCAACGCTGGCTTTGCCACGGCCGAGACGGTTGCCGCCGCCACCGCCACCGCCGCGGCAGCCCGCCCCGCCCGCCCGGCCCAGCCCTCAGCCCCCACCCGCGCCTTGTGGCTGGTCGGCGGCACAGAAGGAACGGCGTCGGACTGGCATCACCACTTTGTGGACTTCCAGCGTGACCAGAGCGTCGCCGATGTGTGGCGTTCCACCGGCGCCGGGCTGCGCAGCGTCGAGCACATCAAGCGCTACACCTCCATCAGCACCGCCAACGACCAAGGAAAGACCTCCGGGGTCAACGCTATCGGCGTGATTGCTGCAGCGTTCCGCCAGCAGGGGACCGTGGTTGACCCCGACATTGGCGCGATCGGCACCACCACTTACCGTGCCCCGTTCACCCCGGTGCCGTTTGTGGCCTTGGCCGGGCGGCAGCGCGGGGTACTTTTTGACGCGGCCCGCCGCACTTCCATCCACCCGTGGCACGAAGCCCGCGGCGCGCTTTTTGAGGACGTCGGGCAGTGGAAACGACCGTGGTTCTACCCGCTGCCGGGTGAGGACATGGACGCGGCTGTGCTGCGCGAATGCGCCGCAACACGCGACTCGGTCGGTTACATGGACGCCAGCACGCTGGGCAAGATTGAGATTCGCGGCAAGGACGCCGGGGAGTTCCTGAACCGGATCTACACCAACGCGTTCAAGAAACTGGCCCCGGGCTTGGCCCGTTATGGCGTCATGTGCACCCAAGACGGGATGATCTTCGACGACGGCGTGACCCTGCGCTTGGATGACGACCGGTTCTTCATGACCACCACCACCGGCGGCGCCGCCAAGGTGCTGGACTGGCTGGAGGAATGGTTGCAGACTGAGTGGCCGGAGCTGGACGTCACCTGCACCTCGGTGACAGAACAATGGAGCACCATTGCCGTCGTCGGTCCCAAATCACGGGCTGTGTTGGCGAAATTGTCACCGGAGCTGGACCTGTCAACCGAAGCTTTCCCGTTCATGGCGTTCCGCGAAACGACGCTCGCCTCAGGTGTTCCGGCCAGGATCTGCCGGATTTCCTTCTCCGGTGAGCTCGCCTACGAGATCAACGTCCCGTCCTGGTACGGGCTGGGAACGTGGGAGGACGTGACGGAGGCCGGTGCGGAGTTCAACATCACCCCGTACGGCACCGAAACCATGCACGTGCTGCGCGCTGAAAAGGGCTACCCGATCGTCGGTCAGGACACCGACGGCACGGTCACCCCGCACGACGCAGGCATGGAGTGGGTGGTGTCCAAGGCCAAGGACTTCATCGGCAAGCGCTCCTACCTGCGTGCCGATGCCAACAGCGAAAGTCGCAAGCACATGGTCAGCGTGCTGCCGGTGGACGGTTCCATCCGACTGCCGGAAGGCACCCAGCTGGTGGAAGCCGGCATCGCCGTCAACCCGGCCTACGGGCCCGTGCCCATGCAGGGTTTTGTCAGTTCTAGCTACCACAGCGCCGCTCTGGGCAGGTCCTTCGGCCTGGCCCTGATCAAGAACGGACGCAACCGGATCGGTGAACGTCTTGTGGCTTCCGTGGGATCCGAGCTGGTGGACGTTGTTGTAGGAGAAACAGTACTTTTTGATGCCGAAGGGAAGCGCCGAGATGGGTAACACAATGAACAACACGAACGTGCAGGCACGCCGGCACAGCCCGGCAGAACACCTCTGGGCCGATTTTGAGGCGGGTTCCGTTGCCGGCGAGCGCGGGGTGTCCCTGCGCGAAGTCCCCTTCCAGGTCATGGTCGGCCTCCGTGTTGATCCGCTTTCAGATGCCGGCCAGCGGATGGGGGCCGTAACCGGGGGGTTGCCTGCCACGGCAGGCCAAGTCACCACCGCTCCTTCCGGCAACGGCGGGGCCGGCATCAGCACGTTGTGGTTGGCTCCGGACGAGTTCCTGGTGGTAGGTCTGGAAGAGGGCGTGCCCGGCACACTGGCCGCGTCCCTGGTGGCTGCCTTGGGTGACGGCGCCGGGCAGGCCATAGAGCTCTCCAGCAACCGCACCACCTTCGAGCTGTCCGGGCCCAGCGCCCGAGCCGTGCTTGAAAAGAGCTGCGCGGCGGACCTGCACCCACGATCCTTCGCAACCGGAACCGCCATCACCACGGAAATCACCAAGATTCCGACCATTTTGTGGAAGACCGGGGACGACTCGTTCTTGATCTTCCCCAGGTCGTCCTTTGCCGACTACCTGGGCCGCTGGTTCCTGGACGGCATGCGGGAATTCGCCTCGGGGGGCGCACCGTGGCGCTAAGTGTCCTGGACCTGTTTTCCGTGGGCATCGGGCCCTCCTCCTCCCACACCGTGGGCCCGATGCGCGCGGCCAAGCGCTTTGCTGAAGGACTCGAGCGCGACGGCGAGCTGTTCGGCGTCGTCCGCGTTGAGGCCGAACTGTTCGGTTCCCTCGGCGCCACGGGCCGCGGCCACGGCTCCGACAAGGCCGTGGTGCTGGGGCTGCAGGGGCATGACCCTGAGACAGTGAACACCGCCACGGCTGACGACCAGGTGGCCGCAGCGGCTCTGGATGCGCAACTGATGCTCGCGGGGCAGCACCGTGTCGACTTCAACTACGACAAGGACGTGGTGCTGCACCGTCGCAAGTCGTTGCCGGCTCACCCCAACGGCATGACCTTCCGTGCCGTGGACCACGCCGGGGAGGTGGTTCGCGAGCGCACCTACTACTCCGTGGGCGGCGGCTTTGTAGTGGACGAGCAGGCGGTGGGGGCGGACCGGGTGGTCATGGACGAAACTGTCCTGCCCCACGCGTTCAGCACCGCTGACGAGCTGCTGGCCATCTGCGCAAGGCAGGGCATGAGCATTTCCGAGGTCATGCTCGCCAATGAAATGGTGTGGCACACGAAGGAGGAACTCCGGGCAAAACTGCTAAACATCTGGGCTGTCATGCAGGCGTGCGTGGACAACGGCTGTGCCGCCGAAGGCATCCTGCCCGGCGGGCTGAAGGTCACCCGCCGGGCGCCAGGGCTTTTCCGCACGCTGCAGGCGCCCGAGGATGCAGATGATCCGTTGCGGGCCATGGAATGGGTGAACCTCTTCGCGTTGGCCGTGAACGAGGAAAACGCGGCGGGTGGGCGTATTGTCACTGCCCCCACCAATGGGGCGGCCGGCATCATCCCGGCCGTGCTGCACTACTACATGAAGTTTGTTCCCGGTGCCGACGACGACGGCGTCGTGCGGTTCCTGTTGACGGCGGCGGCGATCGGCATGCTCTTCAAACTCAACGCCTCGATCTCCGGCGCCGAAGTGGGCTGCCAGGGGGAGGTCGGTTCGGCATGTTCGATGGCCGCAGGCGCCTTGTGCGAGGTGCTGGGCGGCACACCCGTCCAGACTGAGAACGCTGCTGAAATTGGCATAGAGCACAACCTTGGTCTGACCTGCGATCCCGTGGGCGGGCTGGTGCAGATCCCGTGCATCGAACGCAATGCGATCGCCAGTGTCAAGGCTATCAACGCGGCGCGGCTGGCCCTGCACGGGGACGGTAGCCAAAAGGTGTCGCTGGACAAGGCCATCAAGACGATGAGGGAAACTGGTGCGGACATGATGAGCAAGTACAAGGAAACGTCCCGCGGGGGCCTCGCCGTCAATGTGATTGAGTGCTGAGATGAGCACCTATTCTGCACCGGCCGGGACCGCCCAATATGTGCTGACCCTGGATTGCCCTGACAGTCCTGGGCTGGTCCACCAGATATCGGGCGCCCTGCTCAGGCACGGCGCCGACATCATCGACAACCGCCAGTTCAGTGACCGCCTGCACCAGCAGGCGGCCGCGGAATTGGACGAGCCGGACGGGCACTTCTTCATGCGCCTGCATTTCAGCGCCCCGGACGGGGCAGAAGCGTTGGCCCTCCTTCATACTGACTTTGAGCCGTTGGCCGTCCGGCACAGCATGCGGTGGGAACTGCGCCCGCACCGGGAAAAGCGGCGTGTGCTGATCATGGTGTCCAAGTTTGAACACTGCCTGAACGACCTGCTGTTCCGCGCCCGAACCGGTGAGCTGCCTGTGGAGGTGGTGGCAGTCGTCTCCAACCATCCGGACCATCAACGGCTGGCCGAATGGCACGGGATCCCGTTCTTCCACGTCCCCGTCGCCGCAGCCACGAAGCCCGCGGCGGAAGCCCGGCTGCTGGAGCTGGTGGATGAGTTCGACGTCGAGCTCGTGGTGTTGGCCCGCTACATGCAGGTGCTTAGCGATGGGCTGATTCGAAAGCTGGGCGGGCGGGCCATCAACATTCACCATTCATTTCTGCCCAGCTTCAAGGGCGCCAAACCGTATCACCAGGCGTATGCTCGCGGGGTCAAGACTGTCGGGGCCACGGCCCACTACGTCAACAGCGAGCTGGATGAGGGGCCCATCATCTCCCAGCAAGTCATCGAGGTGGATCACACCTTTGGGCCGGAGGACTTGGTAGCGGCCGGACGGGACACCGAATGCAAGGCGCTGAGCAATGCTGTCCGCTGGCATTGCGAGGGGCGAGTGGTCCTCCAAGGCAACCGGACCATCGTGTTGCGTTAGTGCTGAGCAGCTGGTGGTGGCCCCCAGTACGCCGTTGCCAGCTGCTGTGGGGCCTCACCAATGCCCTTTGTCGGGGGAAATCATCTTGGTTCGGGCAGACAGTGATCGGAGTTGACCACTGGCTGTCGACGTCCAATGAACAAGCTCTCTTATCTGCATTCATACGCAGGTACTAACTTTAAGGGCATGTTTCAATCGGGCACCTTCGAGATCCATCTGAAGGTTTCGTGCAATGAGGCACCCGCCCCATGAGGCGAACGTGCTATGTGACTCGCATTGAAGCCCCTTGCATATATGCAAGGTCGGTCATAGTCTTGGTCGTATGGTTACTTCCACGGCGGCGTCTATCGTTACTCGAATGCGCCTTAGGCGGCAGCTCAGTAAGACGGCATTTGCCGAGCTTATTGGCTTGCCTGCTTCAACGATTACCAGGATTGAGTCGGGGTTGGTTGAGCCGACGTATGCGATGTTGCAGCGGATCGCTTCAGGAGCTGGTTTTCAGCTGACGGAAACTCTGTCTGACTCGGGCAGCGATTTGCCGTTTGCGGTGGCCTTGGACCGTATCCAAAATGCTACTGGTGCAGAGAGGCGGCGGCTTCTTGGGAAACTGGCTCAGACTGCGAATCTGGCTCCTGTTGCAAAGAGGCCCGGTGCGCGATTCTTTTCCCTTGAAAGCTCTCTCGCAGAGTTCGTTCAGCAGCTTGAGAGACAGGGGGCGAATCCTGTTGTTTCGTCATTGGAGGCTGTCTCCGGTGACGTTTCCCAGACCAGTTCCTTCACTCCCGTCGTGTATGTGGATAATCCTGGAAAGCTAGTGGATTTGCCGGCAATGTCGCCTTCTGCCAGGGCAAGTGTTGTGGTCTTGCCGTCGACGGAGAGCGCGCGCCGGTTCATGCGCAAGGTGGAGGGGACAGCCATGGTGAGTGCGGGGTGGGGGATGCTTGACGCGCTGGCTTCTCCGGGGCGCCAGGCTGATGTTGCGCTCAGTTTCCTGCCAGCGTTTGCCCAAGCAGCATGAACGATAATTCAGGGATTCCACGCCAGCCTCGTATGGAAGATGCCCGGTATGGGGCTGAACGCTCGAGACGGCTGCTGATCACGACCATTATTGCGTTGGGTCCGTATGCAGAGGCGCTAACTATTGTCGGTGCGCATGCGGTTCATGTTTGGGTCCAAAAGAAGTGGGGACCCATTGACATGGAATCGACGCGGGACGGAGATCTTGTCATCGATCCGGTCTTTGTCGCGGAAGACCCCAAAATACTAGATCTCATGGCGTCAATTGGCTTGGAGCCTGCACGCGAGGAACGTCCAGGGATCTACGGGTATTCCAGCGAACGGGGACTGCCGTGGGAACAACGCACCACCGTGGATCTTCTGGTGCCCGAAGGATATGCCGGCAAGAAGGGCCGAACAGCAAGGATTGCCGGACAGGAGAAGGCAACGACCCGGGCCTACGGGTTGGAACTGGCAGTCCACGACCGAGTCCTCACAGAAATATCCACGATTGACGCAGAGCCCACAATTTCCGCCAAAGCCTATGTGGCAGGTCCCGCGGCGCTCCTGATTGCCAAGGCCCATAAAGTCCACGAACGGCTGGCTGAGGCGGATCGGCGTCCGGACAGGCTACGACCGAAGGACTCCGGGGATATCGCCCTGCTGATGATGGTCACCGACGGCGCTGAAGTTGCCGAGACTATGATGTTCCATGCACGAGCGCACGCCGAGATCCGCAACGTCGTCAACGAGGGAGCAAGTCACCTCATAGCCATGTACTCCGCACAGAACGCCACGCTTGTCCGTGAGCATATGGTCGACAGCTTGGCCACACGCTTTCAAGAGCAGGATTTGCTCGCTGACGTGGACACTTGGCTGGCCGCATTCTCCGCCAGATTCCAAAAGATCGAAAGTAGCTAGGCAGGCCGGACTTGTGCATGTCCGGCTCTGCCCGTAGGCGAGTCATGCGGTACATGGCCAAGCGTGTCCAAAACACTGATGGGACACATGTGATGCTGAAGTCATTGGCTGGCTTGCATGGGATCTTTGCCCAGAAGTCAACGATGCGGCATCGAATATTTTGGGATGGTTATGCATTGGTCTGAAACAGTGGATGAATGTAACCGACTCATTAGAAACTCATTAAATTGGGCGATAATTGCCGACTCTTCAGTACCATCCATTGTTGCGCGCCTTTCGAACCAACAAAGGCCAGGAACGACCATTGGCAAGTCGAAATTAACGATCGAGACGACAGCGGGGGTCATCAGTTCGAATCTGATAGGGGGCCCAAAAAGCCCGGATTTACAGGGATTTTGGTTGTAGGAATGGCCCCGAAAGGGGCCATTTTCAACTTAACACGCCACAAACTCTCCACAATGGGCTTCCATTTTCATCACTTATCATCCTTTTTATTCGTCGACGGCGGCTCTTCAATAGGGGTTTTTGGGCTGGATGCATCCATGAATTCCTTCGTGTCCAATGCTGCTTGATGCTCTTAGATGTAGTGCTCTTGGGGCATGGAGGCTTTGGAATGTCCAAGCTGGTAGGCGGCGGCCTCGGCTCCCAGTTTTCTTGCAATCAGCGTTGCGCTTGATTTCCTGAGAGTCTTGAAGGTGACCCAGTCATATTCAAAAGCGTCGGACGCCTTGCGCCACGTCTTGCCGATGTTGTTTGGATCGCAGATGGTTCCCGTGGACGAGAGAAACACAAGTCCAAGCAGATTTGGGAATGCACTTCTCTCCTGCCGTTCGAGTCGGATCTGGAGTTGCCTTATAAGAAAATCTGGCCCTTGGCAGACGTACACCATGACGAGACTTTGGATGATCCTGGATCCGTACGCCGCCCGTGCTTGTACGGATGACCGTTGCGTTGACAAAAACTGTTGGTGGAGTCGCTTTCATATCGACGTCGTCCCAGCGGAGAGCGAAAAGCTCGCCTGGGCGGAGCCCCGTGTGGATGAGGAAATCCGCGATTTCATGAAGTTCTTGTAATCGGGCACTTCCGAGTGCTGGGGCCTGTTCCCATGTGACTAGCTTTTCCCTCAGGTCTTGATATTGGGCAGCATCGAGGGCTTGGGGCTTCGTCGTCCGGTTTAGGGGGATTGAAACACCGATGACCAGGTTGACGGTGACGGCATCATGGCGCTGCTCTACCTTGAACATCCACGACAATACAGCTCCGCAGCTCCTTGCGGTTGAGGGTCCCACGTCCTCGACGACTTTGCGAATGAAGTGATCGATCACGCCAGAAGTTGCTTCTCCAATACGGATAGATCCGATCGCTGGGGCTATGTACTTTTTTGTGCAGTAGGAATACTTGTTTTTCGTTCGGGATGCCCTATCAGAACTTTCCAACTCAACAAGAAATACTTCAATGAGCTAGTCAATTTTGTTCAGGGGTGTCGCTAACCCATTTCGTGGTGTTTTCCGCCCGACGAGCTTTTTCTGCAAGGAGCGCCGGGCATCGGCGGCGGAAGCTCCGCGGGCTTCCATCCTGCGGAGTTTTCCGTCCTGTCTCTGTACCGGGTTTCAGCCAGCCAACTTCTTGCTGACGTGCGGATTGTATGGATTGTTCCCCATGCTCCGAGAGGAAGAGGTTTTCTGCTGATGTCACAACGCCTCAGTCTCGAGTGTCACGGATCGGATCCGAAGGAGAGCCAGGCGTCGAAGTCTGTCCGGGTAACTCACAGATGCTTGCCGATCACATAGGCGTGCGGCCCAACTCTACGTGACCTCCACTGGTAAAGGGTCTGCAGTGGAATCTGCAGTTCGGGCAGATCTCGGTGGGCGTGGGCCACTCCACTACCGGGGGCGGTGTAGTAAGGGCCGGCAGCTCCTGCTTGTCCGTGATGGCCTCCATGGGTTCTGGATGGTTACTTAATTCATGGTTATTCAGTAGTAAATCGACGTGCAGAGTCTGGTTCCAAATAGCAGAATATTCGTAGCGCCTTCAGCGTAGTAAGGCAGCGGTGGGTACTGACTGTCAGGGGATCGGTGAGAATGCAATCAAACCTGCAAGCTCCGGATAGGCGGGCGACGTGGCGCTGTTTTCTGTGCCGTTAGTGAGCGATGAAGCAGGGACAGGGCAAACAGCCGCAAACAATGGCCGACAAAGAGACAAAATTGCGGCGCGGCTGATCGATACTCAAATGCAACGTACTACACCCATAGACTTTGCTCATATGTCGACCAAGCAAGGCACCCGCATTGAATAGTGATCCGCAGTGGATGAGTCGTTTGTGGACGCACCAACAGGAAGCCGTCCTGGTATTCCGCGAGTATCTCGGACGCAAGTCCAACGACAAGGCAGCGATCGTTTCTATGCCAACAGGGACAGGCAAATCGGCTGTCATTGCCAGTCTTCTTGCTGATGAACGGAGTAATGCGCGTAAGAGCGTCCTCGTAATCGCACCGTGGAAGGGATTGGCTGCACAACTGCGAGAGGACATTGACACCAAGGTATGGGTTCATCTCGGGGTAGGGCGCCCAGCGTCATTGGCACCCGTGGAATTAGTTAAGAGTGCCGCAGACTTTATGAATAAGGTGCGTGTAGACAATCCAGAGCCGACGGTCTACGTCACGACCATGGCGATGGTCGTTCAGATATTTAAGGCCCAAGGCGGTAGCCCGTCGAAGATGGCCGAAATCTTCATTGCTTTCTCCTGCGTCATCGTCGACGAGTGTCACTATGAGCCTGCTCCGACCTGGTCTGTCGCCGTGCGGGCGACGGGACTCCCCACGTGTTTAATGACCGCTACTCCATTTCGCAATGACAACAAGCGTTTCGTGCTTGATTCGAACTGCCAGTTTCGCTACAGCCACGCCAAAGCCGTGGAGGATGCAATCCTTCGTGAACCCAAATTCCACATCCTTGAATCAGTTACCAACGAGGTTGACTTTGCGAGAGTGCTGTGTGCAAAGATCGAAATTTTGCGTGTACCCGCGTCGACTAGGGTGGTCGTTCGCTGCACCAGCAAAGCCTCGGTGGAGGCGATGGTTCATGCACTCCGAGCTCAAGGACACATCGTGTATGGTTTCCACGAGACGTTCGATGCGAAGGTCGCGGACGAAGGACTCTTAAAGCGCGTTCCGCCGCCGTCCGAGCGACCGGAGGACATTCGATTCTGGGTTCACCAACACAAGCTTACTGAGGGCTTTGACCAACCGAAACTGAACATTCTCGCGATCTACGAGGGGTTCGGCAACGATCGGGCGCGAATCCAACAGATCGGCCGCGTACTTCGAATGGGCTCCGGCCAAGGTAATGCGAGTGCACATGTGCTTGCCCTTGACGGCGAGATGGAAGACGCTTGGGATCGGTACCGACGCTATGATGATGGTGAGGCTCCTCATAAAGTTGCCACAGATCCTGCCGGTATTGAAGCCCTCCTAGCCGCCCAGCCCAAATCGATCTACTGGGATAGGCTGTTTCGCGAGCAAGTGGATTTGAGTGCCGATGATGCGTGGAAGCACCTCCGTTTTCGGCTCAACGCCTCTGTGCGCCACCTCGCTCGGACGCCCAACCTCGACCAGATAATGGACGAGGTCACTGCTGACCATATTGAAAAGGACCAGCAGGTCCTGAGCGTCACAGCGCCTGATAGAGCAACCCGGGTCCTGATCTATTTGTCCGTAGAGAACTCACCGCTCCTACTCGCTGGGGCATTCGTAGAGATGTCTCTCGGCTACGCGCTCGTTCACTGGGACGGTAGTAGACTCTTTGTGGCTGACTCTGGTTCGTCAGTACCCCGGTCTGTCCAGGACAGTACAAACCCTATCCCGGCACAGTCCCTCGTTAGTCTCTTACCCGACTCGGCTCGGATTTCTACAGTCACTCTCGTCAACAACGACTTGGGTCCATGGAGTGTGCGGGGTCGTTCCATCTCTGCCGACGATCTTCGCCTCATCGCCCCTGAAGTCGGCGTAGGCACCTTCGGTTACTCGACCGCCAAGGGGTCAATTAAGGTAGGCCCCGATAACGTTACCCGCTACGCAGGGGTAAAGAATGCGCGGGTTCGGGACCAAAGACCGACTGAGGGCAAGCTGGCCGACGTGCTAGCTTGGTTCTCCGAGATCGGCCAGGATCTTGACGCCAATAACTCGCCGTCGCGTGTCATAGGGCGATATTCTTCTCCGGCGGCCCCGTCCGGCGTATCCCAGCCTACGTACGTGATGATCGACGTTGACCCAGACTCCTTCGAACCGATAGATAGCAACGGACCACCACTGACGGTGGAGAAATGGGGCGGGACGGTTGGGAGTGATCGTTCTTTCGTCGCCACTATTGCTGGCGTGACGATGAAAACACGGGTTACATGGTCGGAGATAGAAAAACGCTTCGACTTGGAGTCTGACTTCGAGGTTCCCTATCGATCCAAACACGGAAGAAAGGCTTCGTTTTGGGATGAGGTGCAACGGTCCCGTGGCCTCAAAGTTGCCGACAAGAGTGGCGTCGTCTACTCGAACGGTAACTTCTGGTCCCTTGAACCCACGGAACGCGACGCAGGTCACGGCCTGTTATCGATCGTGTCAGGACACAGCAGGCTAGAGGCGTCGACAGGCGAAAAGGGCACCGTGATAAACGGCAAATGGGACCCTGCCTCAGTCTTCGGCATCATCGATCAGGCTCTCCTTCCCAACGCGCTGGGCGCCGGGTCGACGATCCTTTGCACTGATATGGGGACCGAGATCGCTGACTTTGTTGGCTTCTCTGATTCAAAGGTCATCTTCGTTCATGCCAAGGGAAAAACCCAGTTCAAAAAGTCTCACGTGTCAGCATCAGCGCTCCACGAAGTGGTTTCGCAGGCGGTAAAGAACATGAAGTACCTCGCGATTGGCAACGTGGAGAGCCCGTCTACAACTAGTTGGACCAATCCTTGGACGGACGGGATTCATGGGGCAACGACCCGACACAGGGCCGGGACGGCATCGAATAGTGGTGAGGAGTATTGGAACCGGATTAACAGGGTGGTGCAGAACCATGGTGCTGAAAGAGAGATTTGGCTGGTCCTGGGAGCGAGCCTCTCTCTAAAAAGACTGGCAAAGGCGCTCGCAAAAAAATCGCCGCCAGGGTACGCAGTGACAACACACGCACTCTTATCGTCGGCATGGTCGACGTCACAGCAGTATGGCGTCCGTCTTCGAGTGCTGTGTTCGCCCTGACATCAGGGTTCGACCTCTTTGAGTTGTGCTGAGGCAGCCGAAGACCGTTTCGTTCGTCCTTGAAGGTTGCTGGTCGGGCTGATGCACACAAATCGTCAATCGGTCCCTGATTAGCACTGGGTCGAAGACGAGGCGGGCTGGCCGTGGTGCGGTGAGACGAATGGGTTGATTTGCCGAGGCGCGCGATGAGAATTGCGCCAGCGAGTTCCGCACTGGCCGCAAGTTGTAGTTTCCATGCCAGTTCATGGGAGTAATGGGCTTCAATGACGTGTACGGGCGTCGTGCTGCAAACCGACGGCCAGGACCTTGGATGCCAGGCGTGTAAGGATTCTTTGGTTGCGGCTGCAGCATGGAAGGGTGGGGGTGAATTTGCTGTGGGTGCGGGCTTGGCGATGGGATCTGGCTGCGGTGGTGAGTAGGGAAAAGTTGGACGTATGGCAGTGGCGCAGGGGAGTGTCGCATGTGGTTTTCATGCGGTACTGGATCTCCGGTTGGGGGTGAATATTGAATGGCGAGCCGGAGCCGTTCAATCTCGGTGGGGTTGAATCCTGACCAGTGGTGGTGGTCGCTGACCACGAATGGGGCTTGGGAATAGCCGAAGTCTTGGACGTACTCGAGCGTTGCGGCTCAGGCGCAGCAGGACAGCATCGAGACATCGGTGGTGAAGGCCTTACAAGCGATCCTGAGGCCTTCGGCCATCGTCAGGTAGGGGCTCCACGCGGCGACGACTTGCGCGGTGGTCATTCCCGCTTCGAGGATGTAGACGCCGGCGGCGGCGATTTCCCCGGCATCCTTGGCCACCGCGGAGATGCCCAGGATGCGTCCGGTGTCGCGCTCGGCGACAACCTTGATGAAGCCGCGGGTGTCGCGGTTGACCACGGCTCGCGGCACGTATTCCAAGGGCAGGACCCGGCACTCGCAGCGGATCCCGGCAGCGACGGCTTCCTGCTCCGTCATTCCGACCGACCCGAGGGCTGGACTGGTGAAGGTGACCCGCGGCAGGTGCCGGTAGTCGACCTCGGCCAAGGCGTCGGTGAACGCGTTGTCTACGGCCAGGGCGCCGTGGGCCGCCGCGACGTAAACGAACTCGCGGTGGCCGGTCACGTCCCCGGCGGCCCAGATGCGCGGATTTGAAGTGGCCAGGCGGGAATCGACAACGATCTCCCCATACACCCCGGACTCCACTCCGACAGAGTCAAGGTTCAATCCCTCGGTCACGGGATGGCGCCCCGTGGCCACGAGCAGCCGGTCAGCCCGGAATACTTCCTTTCCGCCAGCCACGGATGCGGAGACCAGAATTCCTCCGATTGCCTCATCGCTCGCCACGCTGTCAACGGTGGCCCGCCGGACCACTCGGATGCCTTCGTCGGCAAACACCCCGGCCAGCGCCGTGGCTGCCTCCGGTTCCTCCTGCGAGGCCAGCCGGGAACGGACCAGCATGGTCACCCGGGAGCCCAACCGGGAGAAAAGCTGCGCCATTTCCAGGGCAACATAGCCCCCGCCTAGGACTAGCAATGATTCGGGCACTTCCGCCAGTTCCATCGCCGTCGTCGAGGTCAGGTACCCGGCCTCGGCCAGCCCGGGAACGGGGGGAACCCAGGGCGCGGCCCCGGCGGCCACGAGGTAGTGCCCGGCCTCGATCATTCGCACGGCACCATCTGGGGAGGCGACCCGGAGCAGCGGTGCGTCCTGGGTCCCGGTGAACGACGCGTCCCCCTCGATCATGGCCCAGCCGTAATCCGCAGCCAGGTCGACGTACTTCTCCGTCCGCATAGACTCCACCAGGGCGGCCTTGCCCTGGATCAGGGCCGGCATGTCCACCGGACCCGCCGAGGCCGCCACCCCGGGGAAACGGGCCGAATCCAACGCCAGGTGGCGTGCCTCCGCGGCGGCCAGTAGCGCCTTCGAAGGCACGCACCCGGTGTTCACGCATGTCCCGCCTACGGTGCCGCGTTCCACCATCACGACGCGCTTGCCCAATCCGGTGGCCCGGATTGCGGCCGCAAAAGCGCCGCCGCCGGAACCAATAATCGCCAAGTCGAATTCTTCGTTTGTCATTCCAGACGCCTTCTTCCCTGTGGTTCAAAAGATCCTAGGCACCATCATGAACCTTCCAGTACAGTGGAATGTCAAGTGTGGTCGCCATTGAAAGGGAATCGTCGAATATGAGGATCGGACAACTTGCGGAAGCGACCGGGACCACGACCAAGACACTGCGGTTCTATGAAGAGTCGGGGCTGCTTCCCCCGGCCGAACGCCTGGCCTCCGGCTATCGGGACTACGCCGAGGATGCCGTGGGGCTGGTCGGGTTCATCCACCGTGGCCAGGCCGCCGGGCTCACCCTCGCCCAGATCGGGCAGATTCTGAAGATCCGTGAGGGCGGCCAGACGCCGTGCTCACACGTCCAGGGCCTGCTGGGGGCGCGCCTCGGCGAACTCGATGCTCAGATCGCCGAGCTTCTGGCCCTCAGGGAAACTATTTCCCAGCTCCATGTAAAGGCGAGCAAACTGGAGCCGGATTCCTGCTCCGCTGACCAGGTCTGCCGCTACCTCTGATCAACATCCCACCTCGGTGGTCGCGGGTGCCCATGGCCCCGTGCGTCTGGTCGAGGGTCTGGTTGGCTCCAAGGTTGCCCGTTGGCCTGGCACCTCAGCGGGGCCGAACACCTGTCCGACCATGCCGTGACTCTGATGGGCTGACAAGTCGCGACTCTGCGGCCCCGGTTGCAACAAGAACCGCCAAACCGAACCATCAATGAACCACCGCACCGAACCGACATTCACAGATTCTGAATTGCGGCGCGCAAGGACGCGCTGATGAGGTTCGGCTTACTGTGGGAATCGGCGATCTGGCTCAATGGAAGAAATCCGGGCGGCAATGGGCAGGCCGTCGCCATCCGTATAGACGTTGGGTCGAGGTATGTTCGTTGAATTACGTGAGCTGGAGATTCGCGGCGACCGAGTCGGTATGCTTGCCGGCCTCTGGGCAAATTTTACCCTTGAGGCTAGCCAGTGCCGCGCGTACGACTTTTACAGGTGCATCGGCATGGTTGATGACATCTCAGCTGTTGCCCTAAAGGGGCAGCATATTTTCAACGAACTGCGTTATTTGGCCTGGCTGGCCGAGGGGTCAGGAGGGCTGTGAAATATGAATTTGTGGGGCTTTCTGTCCTGGGCGGGAGCCTAGTTGCCCTTGTATCTGGCCGCTATTTGCCGCCGACTAGCATTCCCGGCCGGCCCGAAGCTGGATCATCTCCTGAGCCGAACTGCCAACCTGAGGAAGACTGCCAGAGACGAGGAATTGAGAGGATTGGGTTTCCGCGGGTCCAAGTGAATTGATCCCGGGTATGTGGAGGTCGGACCGGCGGTCAGCCAGTGGTGAAAGGTGACGTGGCCTGGGCACCGAACTTCATGTGTAACGAAATTATAACTTTTGGTTCTTGTCCGTTAGGATTGAAAAAATATATACCCCTAACGGGTATTTCGTGGGCCGCTTCGCCAAACCCCGTCGGCGGTCCGCGATCGTTCATTTTTGCGACGGGGACGGAGGAACCACTACCGGTGCCTTGTTGCACCTTGGGGTGAAGCCTGCTCAACAAACCACTGCCTATATGGCGGGGCGTTGGACTGGCCGGGCCTACCTCGCCCGAATCCGACAGCTAACTTCGTAGGCGTTGAGAGGACCTCATTTATGCCTGCCCACCGCCAGCATGGCCGCCGTCGCGCGACCAAATCAAGACTCATCAACACGTCGAACAAAGGACGTCACTGGGCGTCGGCCCCTGACGTGACTATCGAGCCCTTCACAGGCAAGAAATCATTGACGATGGCTGTCGCAGCAGCAGGTTTCATTGCATTGACTGCCCTTCCTGCCGCCCACGCTGAGACCAATCATCTTTCGCCTGCCGTGACCGCCAACGTGTCTATGTCCTCGGGTCAACCGAAAATAACGGCGGATCAGGATGTCGTGGTGTCCTTCGCTAAGCCACTGGTGTCCAGCAAGCCAGCCCAGGCAGCAACGCCGCCGAGCGCCCTGCACCCGGCGGCTGCCCAAGAGGCGCCAATTCCCACACTGGCGCCAGAAGAGGCGCCAGCAGCTGTGCCAACGCCCGCGCAGCCGTCCTCAGGGCTTCGCCCTCCGTTGGCTGAGCTGACGGTCACCTCACCATTTGGGTATCGGGTCAATCCGCTGACTGGGGCGGGAGGGGAACTGCACACAGGGATCGACTTTGCTGGCGCGTGCGGCACCTCAGTATTTGCGTCAGGCTCAGGTACCGTGACGGAAGCTGGGTGGAGCCCGTATGGTGGCGGAAATCGAATCGTTATCGACCACGGTGGTGGGATCAAGACCACCTACAACCATTTGGACTCCATTGGGGTCAGTGTTGGGCAGGAGGTCAATGGCGGCGCCCCGATAGCTGGAGTCGGCACGACGGGCAATTCCACGGGATGCCACCTGCACTTTGAGGTCGTAGTTGATGGACAGACGGTGGACCCTACACCGTTCATCTAGGACTTCATCATGGATTGCGGCCGGGCGCGTGGCTTTGAGCGTACGCTGCCCGGCGGCCATTATGGGTTCGGGGTTCTCCTCAGGTGTCGCGGCGCCCAATTGCCCGGTGATGGAACTTCGAGGCATGGAAGTTCAGGCGCTGCGAAATCGGCGCCCGTCGACTACGCCTGGCACAGGAGCGGGCGGCTGGACAAAGCCGCCCGCGGATAGCTGCCGAAGCTCTCCAGGGTGGTTGGTGTCGAACGGGTTGTCTGGCGGTGCCGTTGCTGAACAAGGGCTTTTTTAGGCCGGTGTGAGGCTGTTGGTGTTTGCATGATTTTCATGTCGGCAGGCATTTTCGCGGTCCACGGCGGGCACCTTTGGGGGCGG
>NZ_JBFBLV010000034.1:0-42600 GCF_040686835.1 Specibacter sp. NPDC078692 | reverse complement strand
CACAGGGGCGGCAACACACAACCAAATAACCAATTCAATATAAATAAATTGGTATCAATAAAACTTGGCACACTATTGAGTTCTCAAACAACAACTGCATTCGAGTAATTACTAATCAATATTTCATCATTAGTTTTCATCGACGCGATGTTAATACTTTATTTCATTTGCATTCATTTTGTCCACTCCGCAGCATGTGCGGCTGGTCACTCCATGAATTACTCAAATCAATAGTTCAATTCAGAAATATCAGATTTGGTTGACTACGAGATGGGAGCCTTGCTTCGTTCGAAGCGGCTCAACCTTGCGTAAGCAACAGATAGAACAATACACAGAGACCTGCCCCCACGCAAATCGGGGGGCGGGTCTCTAGGCAAACTCTCAGCTTGGGCGGACAGTTGTGATCAGCCGTTCAGTTCAACCATCGACAGTGTTCGCTTGCCGCGGCGCACCAAGAGGTATTTGCCGTGCAATGCCTGGTCTGTGCCGAGAACTGCGTCGAGATCGGTGACCTTCTCGTTGTTCACATACGCGCCACCCTCCCCCACTGTGCGGCGAGCTTCTGAATTTGTCTTGGACAATCCTGAAGCGACCAGCAGTTCCACAATGCTCAAGCCAGCGGCAGGTGCAGACGAGCGAGGCAGTTCGCGGGTTGCTGATTCCAAGGTGGGCTGGTCCAGTTCGGCAAGATCGCCCTGACCAAAGAGTGCAGCTGAGGCGGCAATAACCTTGAGCGTGGCATCCACACCGTGGACCAGTGAGGTTACCTGGAATGCCAAAGTCCGTTGGCCTTCGCGCGCCTGCGGCTTTTCGGCAACCGACGCTCCGATGGCGGCAATCTCTTCACGAGATAGGAAGGTAAACACCTTCAAGCGGTCCACCACATCAGCATCAGCGGTGTTGAGCCAGAACTGGTACATGTCAAAGGGGCTGCACATGGAAGGGTCCAGCCAAATGGCATTACCCTCGCTCTTACCGAACTTGGTGCCGTCGGAGTTGGTGATCAACGGGGTGCCCAAGGCGTGCACCGAGGTACCTTCAACCTTACGGATCAGATCGGTGCCGCTGGTCAGGTTGCCCCACTGATCGGAACCACCCTGCTGCAGCACGCAACCGTACTGGCGGTACAGTTCCAAGAAGTCCATGCCCTGCAGGATCTGGTAGCTGAATTCGGCGTAGCTGATGCCTTCATCCGAGTTCAGACGTGAGGCAACAATATCCTTCTTGATCATGGTGCCGACCCGGAAGTACTTGCCAATGTCGCGCAGGAAATCGATGGCGCTCATGGGCGCCGTCCAATCCAGGTTGTTGACCATGCGCGCGGCATTCTCACCCTCGAAGGACAGGAAACGCTGGACTTGTCCCTGCAGGTAACCTACCCACTCGGTGACTGTTTCCTTGGAGTTCATGGTGCGCTCCGCCGTCGGACGCGGGTCCCCCACAAGGCCGGTTGAGCCGCCTACCAAGCCCAGCGGCTTATGGCCGGCGAGCTGCATACGGCGCATGGTCAGCAGCTGGACGAGGTTACCCAGGTGCAGGCTTGGGGCGGTGGGGTCGAAGCCGCAATAGTACGTGATCGGTTCGCCGGCGAGCAGTTCCTCAAGGGCTGCTTCATCGGTGGAGACCTGGACCAGGCCTCTCCACTTGAGCTCCTGCCAAACATTGGCGAAGCTGGAGTCGTTCTCGGGGGCGCGGAGTTCAGTTTGCAAAGACACACCACAAAATTACCAGCACGACGGCGTTTTTGCGCCATCGTGCCCCTCGGCGCCTTGTGCTGTGACCGCCTCTTGGACGGCCACAGCAAAAAACCCGAGAACCTTTACTTTTCGATCCCCGCCGGAAGCGGTTCCGAGGTGATCAGGCGCAGCCGCTGAGTGGGGCGGGTCATGGCCACGTACAGATCACCAACACGGCCATGGGCACCCGCCAGCAGCGCCGCCGGTTCCACAATGATCACGCCATCGAACTCCAGGCCCTTGGCCTCGTGTGGGTCAATCACCACAATGTCCTGATCCAGCGAACCGGCCCCGTGTCCGATCCTTGAACCGTAGACGGCACGCAAGGCGGCCGTGGTTTCGGCCACCATGGATGGCGGAGCAATAACGGCCACCAGTCCCCCTCCCACAGCGGCAGTCTCCTCCGGCATGACGGCGACTACTTGGGCTACCACCTCGGCAGCGGCGACGTGGTCAACAAGGGGTTCCCATTCGCCGTCGCGCACTGCCTTGGGAGCAGAGACCACCTGACCGGCAGCATTGGCCATGCGTACGGCAGCCTCAGCGATTTGCATGGGCGTGCGGTAATTGACCGTCAGCTCCTCAACATTCCAGCGTTCCCCCAAGAACGGGGTCAGTGCCTGCTGCCAGGACGTGGCACCGGAGACGGAGCTGGTCTGGGCAATATCACCCACGATCGTGAAAGATTTCACCGGGCAGCGGCGGATCAGCACGCGCCACTGCATCGGGGACAGCTCCTGCGCCTCGTCGATCACCACGTGCCCGTAGGCCCAAGTGCGGTCCGTCAGAGCGCGCTCGGCGCTGGTCTGGGATGCGGCCTGAACTTCGTTATAGTCCGCAAGTTGCTCAGCCGTCAACATGCCATCAACGCCGGAGTCCTCCAGCAGCTGGTTCACGTTGGAGATGGCCTTCTCAGCATTGACCAAATTCCGTTTCCGCTGGGATTCGGCTGTGGCCTGGGCACGGCCGCCGGTGGCGTCCATTTCACCCAAGAGCTCGGCGGCTTCATCCAGCAGCGGCACATCCGATTCGCTCCAAGGCGAGCCGGGGCTGCGCAGGAGCAGGCTGCGCTCAGCCTCGCTGAGGTTGGGCGTGACAGCGCGCAAGATTTCCTGCTTGCTGAACATGTCATCAATGAGTTGTTCGGCTGTCATGGGCATCCAGCACAGGTTGAGCATGACGCGCACATCGCGTGATGAACGGACGTCCTCGGCCAGATAGGACCGGTCGGCGTTGTTGCCAGCACCAGCGGACTCAATGTGCTCGCGCAACTGCTCGGTGAGCTCACGCAGCAGAGTTTTGACGAAGCCAACGCGCGCCTCATTGTGCGGCAGCCCGGTAGCCTGTGCCCGTTCCCTGGCGCGACGCACCTGGCGGACGGTAAGAATCAAACGGGTGCCTTCGACGTCGAGCCTGACATCTCCTTGCGGGAGACGCTGCCGGTTGGCTACAGCGTTCGCCACCACGCGGGCCATGTCGATCCGGCCCTTGAGCTCAGCTGCTTCAGCCGATTCCGGAGCCATGGCCTGCACGCCCGGGAACAAGTTCCCCACGCTGGCCATGACCACACCGGTCTCGCCGAGGGAAGGCAGCACGCGCTCAATGTATTTCATGAAGGCGTTGGAGGGGCCCACCAACAGCACGCCGGAGGACTGCAGGCGTTCGCGATGTGTGTAGAGCAGGTATGCGGCGCGGTGCAGGGCAACGGCGGTCTTTCCCGTTCCGGGCCCACCCTGGACCACCAGCGCACCGCTGAGAGGTGAGCGGATAATCCTGTCCTGCTCGGCCTGGATGGTGCCGACAATGTCATTCATGCGGCCCGTGCGCTTGGAATTCAGCGCTGCTAGCAGGGCCCCTTCACCCTGGACATGTTCGCCGTGCACCAGCATGGTGTGATCCAGGACGTCGTCTTCGATGGCTTTGACGTTGCGCCCCTTCAACAGCAAATGACGACGGCGGCGCACCCCCATACGCTCAAAGGCGGTGGCCTGATAGAAGGTGCCCGCCTCGGGGGCACGCCAATCGATTAGCAGCTGGCGCAGGTCTTCAGAGAGCAGGCCGATCCGGCCAATGTACCGGGCCTGGCCGTCGTCAAGGTCGAGCCGGCCAAACACCAACCTGTCGTCGACCGCGTTCAGCTGCGCCAGTCGGTTCTCGTAGAGCGTGGCAAAGGCGTCACGTTCGGACCGGTTCTGGTGCGTACCCATGGACTTCGCCCGGCGCACCTGCGCTAGCTGCTCAACCTTTTCGGCGCGGAGTTCATCTAGGCGTCCGTAAAGCCCATCAACATAGTTGCGTTCGTGGGCCAACTCGTCGTCATACATGCAAGGCTCCTGATAACTAAGGCATCCCGCCAAAAGGCGGACCGTCTATTCTATCCCGCCTGCGGGGCGGGCGCTTCCAGGCTTAATCTCGGCCTGAAATTCAGCCTTATATTTCAGCCCTAAACGTGGAGCAGTGACACCACGTCGTAGGGAGCCAGATTGGCCCGACCCGGCAAAGCATCAATTTCAAGGACAACTCCGACGCCGGCCACCACGGCTCCCGTGCGCTCCAGCAGTGCCGCTGCGGCACCCAGCGTCCCTCCCGTGGCGAGCACATCATCAAGAATTAACACACGCGTGCCAACTGGGACGTCTTCTTGGTGCAGTTCCAGGGTCGCCTCGCCATACTCCAGCGCGTAGCTCTCGGCGTACACCTCGCGGGGCAATTTTCCGGCCTTGCGGATGGTGATCACACCGGTTCCCGTGGCGTATGCAGCAGCCGCAGCCAAGAGGAAGCCGCGCGCCTCAACTCCGGCAACGGCGTCGAACTTTCCGGCGAAGGAAGTCACGATCGCATCGACCACCTGTTTCAGGGCGGGCCCATCAGCAAATACCGGGGTTAAATCTTTGAAAACAATGCCCGGCGAGGGGTAGTTGGGAACTGTGGCACACAACTGCTCAATGACCGCGGAAACATGCGGAATTTCGCTGACTTCGGGGATGCTCAAATGGGGCACTTCGGGGGCGCTTAATGTCTCGTTCACCCTTCAACGGTACAGGCACTTGTGAGTGGGCTTTTCGGATGGCCAAAAAGGTGCTTATATATTCCCGTGCAACACAACATTTCACTTCCCGGACATGGCGTCCGGCTTGTGCCGCTCAGGCGTCGTCACGCGGCAGATTTGTTCCCCTATATCGATGCAGATATGTGGGCGGGCATGGCCTCGGAAATGCCCACCTCCAAGCGTGCGTTGGAGCGGCTTTTGGCGACCCGAATCGCCGATCCCGCTGTCATCGCCTTCGCCGTTATCGACGAGGACACCGGCACCGTCGCCGGGACCACCAGCTTGTACGACTACGTGCCGGAGCAGTCACGGGTAGAACTCGGCATGACGTTTTTTGGCCGCAACTATTGGGGCCGCAACGTCAATGCCTCTTCGAAGTTGGCGCTGCTGGCCTTCGCCTTTGAGGTCCTTGCCGTGCAGCGCGTGACTCTACGCTGCGATGTCCGCAACACCCGCAGCGCCGCCGCCATTGTCAAGCTCGGCGCCACCTTGGAAGGGGTGCTGCGCAGCTACCGCCGCGGTCACGACGGCTTGCGCGTTGACAGCAGCGTCTACTCGCTATTGGCCCATGAATGGCCGCAATCGCGCTCCGGTCTGGTGCACCGCCTGACCCCCGCGGATCTGCAGCCGGAGGTGGCAGAGCTTATTGAATTCTCGGAGCAGCTGACCCGGGCCGACGCGGAGCACGCACCACTCCCGGCCTGAACTTCGACACGGTGGGCTCGCCGTTGAGCCAGAAACGCCACGGGTACGCCGCCGTGCCGCCGGGTCCGCTGATGCCAACCCGCGGCCCCGACTTGATGTTGTTGGCCGGGGTCTCAGGCAGCATCACGGTGACGGGTCCGGCGAGGGCGAATAGGCCGTTGTGCTCCCCCTTGAACCCCATGGCTTTGGCCAGTCGAGCAGGACCTTGCGCCAGCTCGGCGTCGCGCTTAGCAGTGGGACGGCGCGAACGGGCCAGCTCCAGCCCTTCCACAATCTCCCCGGCGCGCAGCAGGCACCCAGAGGAGAACCCTTCCGGGCGGCACACCAGATTCGCACTGAAATGCATTCCGTAACTGAAGTACACGTAGAGGTGCCCGGGCGGACCAAACATGGTGGCATTGCGCTCGGTCCGGCCGCCGTAACTGTGCGATCCTGGGTCCGGATCCTCTGACAACCGCGGCCCCAAGTAGGCCTCCACCTCCGTCAGACGTACGACGACGGCACCTTCCGGACTCTCGTGCCTCACCAAGGCGCCCAACAAGTAGGGCGCAACCTCGGGGGCAGGGTTCTCCAGCAGCTCCAGGATGTTAGTGGGCGCGTTCATCTTTCCAATTTAGCAGGGCGCCTGTTCCGCCCTTGCCCAGCCCTGCGGGCCTCCGTTGGGAGTAGACTCCACCCATGAGGCCACCATTCATGAAGGCCGCGTATTTCACCGAACTGGGCGGCCCCGGCGTCATCCACTATGGTGACCAGCCGCTGCCCGGGCCTGCGCCCGGCACCGTCCTGGTCCGGGTGGCCGCCTCCGCGGTCAACCATGTCGACACTTTTGTCCGCAGCGGTGCGTACGCCACGGAGCTGCACTTCCCGCAAATAATTGGCCGGGACCTGGTGGGGACCGCGGAACTCATTGGCCCGGGCGCGGCCGGGCGTTTCTCCCCCGGCGACGCAGTGTGGTCGAATTCGATGGGCTTTGGCGGGCGGCCGGGTGCTGCTGCACAATTCATTGCCGTTCCGGCCGAGCGGCTCTACGTTTTGCCGGCCGGCGTGGACCCTGTTCAAGCGGCGGCTGTGCTCCACTCCGGCGCCACCGCCTATTTGGCGCTGCACCGGCACGGGCAAGTGCAGCCGGGGGAAACCGTGTTCATCGGCGGTGCGGGTGGAGGTGTCGGCTCTGCCGCCGTCAGCCAAGCAGTCAGTGCAGGTGCCTTGGTCGTCGCCTCCTCCAGCGCAGCCGATCTCGACTACTGCCGCGGGCTGGGCGCCAGCGCCGTGCTTGACTTCCGCTCTCCGGACTTCGCAGATGAACTACGTGACACCGTGGGCCGGGTCTCCGGCGGTCGTGGCGTGGACGTCCACCCGGAGACGTCCGGACGGCACCAGCTTGATCTCGCCGTGGACGTGTTGGGGCTGCGCGGACGAATCGTCCTCATGTCGGGCATGTCGGCGACAGCAACCATCCGGCTGGGCAGACTGTACCCGCACGATATAAGCATCCGTGGATTCGCGATCAGCAACGCAACGGTAACCGACCTTGCGGAGGCCGCGGCAACGGTGAACAAGCTCCTCGCTGACGAGGCACTCGCGGCACGCAGCATCACCACCCTGCCCCTGCAGGATGCGGCCCGTGCACACTCCGCGATGGAGGCAGGCACCGTCCACGGCAAGATTGTGTTGCTGCCCTGACTCTGGTGCTGCCAGCTTCCGGCTGCGGTCAGCACGCTTGGCTGTGCTGCGCGGAGCGCAGGCCCCGTGGAAGAATGCAGGCATGGCCGTAGACCTTGAATTCCATCCCCCCTTTGAGCCCGGCATCTTCGATTTTTTGGCGGCTCGTGCGGTGCCCGGTGTTGAAGACGCCACTGCCACCAGTTATGCGCGGACGCTGCAACTTTCCGCCGGGCACGGCTGGTTCAGCCTTGAGTGGGATGGCGGCTCTCTCGCACTCACCCACCGCGTCGAGGACGCTGCCGACGCCGACGAGCTCGTCGCCAAGGTGCGCCATCTGTTCAATCTGGACCATGATCCCAGCCCAGCCGATGCCGCACTGGGCGCGCTGCCGCTGCTATCGGATCGTGTTGCCGAGCTGCCGGGCATCCGGCTGCCGGGCTCCGTCGATCCGGCGGAGATCCTGATCCGGGCCATGGTGGGACAACAAATAACCGTGGCCGCCGCCCGCACGGCACTGACCCAGCTTCTGGTGCTGTGCACCCCCTCACGGCTGCCGCACGGTTCCCTGGCCCACATCTTTCCCCAACCTGCCGAAATCGCCGCCGGTGGACGGGACATCCTGCGGGGGCCGCAGCGGCGCATTGATGCCATCGTGTCCGTCGCCGGCATGCTGGCCGATGGTTCCCTGCGCATCAGTGCCGCGGATACGTACCAGTCGCTGGCCGAGAAGCTGCTGCCCATTCCCGGGATCGGCCCCTGGACAGTGGGCTATGTTGCCATGCGGGTACTGGGTGACCGCGACATCTTCTTGCCGGGCGATGCCGCCGTCCGAAATGGCTACGGGCTGCTCCGCGGCGACACCTTGGCCCAGGCCCGGGCCATCAAGGCACCGGAGTTAGGCCGCATGGCGGAAACCTTGAGCCCCTGGCGGTCATACGCCACCTTGCATCTATGGCGTGTTGCAGGGGAAAAACCACTGCCCGCTGCCGGACACGGCGTCCGTTCAAAAGCCTCTTCTAAGTTCAAACCATGACGCTCACGTTTACGGCCATGAATGGCGCAGACCATGACGATCTGGTGTCCTTTCTGCAGATCAACACCTTTCCATAACATTCCGGCTCCGCCAGCCATGTGGAATCCATGCGCCGCAGAGTGCGCTCGGGCCGGTTTCGGAACGATGAGTCACAGGCTTTCTGGATTAATGACGGCGACAGTCGGCGGGGCCTGGTCGTTTTGGAAGATTTCCACGACGATGCCAGGCATCCTGCGCTATGCGGGCCAACCTTTGAGGGCCAAACCAGGGGGACAACTTTGCCGTGCGCAAGATCTTCCTCCATGCGGGTTCACCCTTCCTCCATGCGGGTTCACCCTTCCTCCATGCGGGTTCACCCTTCCTCCGTGCGGGGTTCATTAAGGAAGCCCATTATCGACAGGCGTGGCCGGATGCGGGCGGCGATCCGCTGGCCGCAGTCGCCTACGCCATCCTGCGTTCCAACTGGGAATTCGGGTCCACCACAACCCTCGATTGGAACGAGTTCACCTTGTAGTGCCGCATTCAATCGTGGGTTCCGGAGGTGGAGGCTGTCCAGGAGTCCGAGGACTGTGAGCTTGAGCCGACCAGCGCTTAGGCGCTGGGTGGGACCGGGGCGTCGGGGACCTCTGGTGTGGCGAGTGCCTTGGCCAGACGCTTCTTCAACCACTTCGGGTAGGCCGGGCGCTGGGGCCCAGTACATTCAGGAGCCCGATACGTCCCGCTCGGTGACACCCACCCCACACGCCCATCACTGCACAACCTGGGCGTCCAACCACGCAACCGGATCCTGTCCCGCCACGGCTCCGCCCAACGCCGATACTTCCCCCGCCGGTCTTTGTCATCCTTGAAGTGCTTCAACCGATGATGACGTTTGCAGGCCGGACGAAGGTTAACCAGAGTCGACCTTCCGCCAGATTCAAAACTTTTCACATGATCAAGGTCGGTATCCATCACCGGCTCCGTGCAATTCGGGAAATAACAGCCACCGGCCAACGCTTGCAACACCGAACGCTCCGAGTTCCGCAACGTGTACCGCTCCGGCTCCAACGGCAATCCCTCACCGGTGATCGGATCCGTCAGCACCCGCAAAAACGTACTCGATCCGGCCAACAACCTCCGGGCAATACTCAACGGCACCGGCCCGGCAGTACTATCGTCAAGCTCCGCGGGTTCATCCGTAATGCCCAGCAACCCCAAGAATGAAACCTTCAGCAACCCCAACACCTTGGGCATCGGCGGATCCGCCAACACCGGATGCTCACCCAGACGAGTCAATTGCTCCAAATACGCTTCCTGCTCCAACAACTCCCACGCCGGCTTCTCCGTCACCCCGTCAACCACACCATTCACAAAACCAGACCCATCCCCTAGCACAAACCCCTCTACCGGCACATCCCCACCAACAAACGACCCACCACGGCCACGGAACCCGCCGACGCCAGAGCCACCGGGGCCGGCGGGGCCGCTGCAGCCCGGGTCTCCAGCCTCAGGGCCACCGCTACCAGGACCACCGGGGCCGCCGGGCACAACCGTCCCCTCCAACAGCACATCTCCGTCATCCGCAGCAGCAACGACCCCAGTGCCCCCACACCCAGGCACAACACCTCCCCCGGTCACGACACCGGAGGCAGCACCATCCCCTACACCGTCACCACATCCCGTATCGCTACCAGCAGTGGTACCCCTGGTCGCAGCCAGGCCCCCACCGGCTGCAAGCTGGCCCTCACCGACTCCATGCTGGACCTGAGTGAACGGCTGAGCATGCGCCCATGGCGGCTCAACATCAATCAAAGACACCCCAAACGCGGAATTCTCCCCAAACGGCGCAAACCCCATACCCTGCCCCGGGACACCCAAACCATCCACACCAGCACCAGCACCTGTGTCGTCACCCTGAGGGGCATACTGGCCAGCATCATGGCCCGCAGCCTGTCCTGCTTTCCAGCCGTCTTTCCGGCTGGCTCCGCCACTAGAACCGGCATCCCCGACATTCCCGGTCGGGTCGTTGAACGCATCACCTGACGGAATACCCTGATCGCTGTCACTGCATCCGGCACTGCCCCACCACGCCGTCCCGCTACTCTCGGCACCCCAGCCACAACCGCCGCCGCTAGTGCCGTTGCTGCCGCCGCTCTTCGCACCGCTGCCGCTGGCGTTGCTGCCGCTGGAGTTGTTGTGGGTGCTGTTCGAGGTGGTGTACCGGGCATTGTCCGGCAGCTCCTGACCCATCAAAAGAATCGCAGCGACATCAGCCCGAAGTTGATCCAACGTCCGGTACTCACGACAATCCTCACCGGTCCCCCGCGCAACAGCATCCCGCTGCCGCTCCAACGCATCAGCCTTGATAGCCCGCGCCGCCCGCGTGCAATGCACCATAATCGCGTTCGCCGCAATCGTAGGAATATGCAACTCCAACCAATTCATCCCATCCTTGCCAGGATCGTTGGTGATCTTCCGGCCCCGAAACGCCTGCTTCGTCCGCGCCTCCAACGAATCCGGAAACATCAACTCCCGCGCCCGACGCGCCTTCGAAGCAAACCGCGACGCTGTGGCACCCTCCGCCAACACCAACAAGCGCCCCTCCAACACCACCGCATCATCCGCGGTGACACCCGGTGTTTCGCCCAAGGTGCCCAATTCGTTCAGGATCGTGACCGCATGCCGCCAGGAAAGCACACCTGCCCGCAACGCCGCCCGCGTCCGCGGATGAGACTGCAGCTCCACCGCATGCGCACCCAACGCCGCCGCCGTACGTTCCGGAATGCCCAACGCCAACGCGATCTCCGCCACGCACCCCGTCTCAGCCACCCCGGCCTGGTACCGGCTCAATTCTGTCGCCGCGGACTCCACCGCCACAGCACCCAGAACCCGGTCCACCAGCCCCGCCTTGCACGCCGCCAACGAGTTCTCCAACACCCGCACGACTTCCAGCGCCAACACCCCCTCCGCCACCACGGATCGTGCGACCGATGCCCGCGTCACAGGCTCCGGACCAGACAGTGGATACAACGCATGATCATCCAATCCGGCCAAGGCTTCATTGTCAGACCCAAAGCGTTCAATGAGAGGAAGAGCAATCCCAGCCAGCAATCCCGCCAAATCCTGTGCGGCGGAACCACCCGGATCACCGGGGAACGACTCCCAATTGCTCATACGTCAAGACTACTCTCACCGTTATATAACCGCAATGGATTCTAGAAATAATCTTCGATTTATAATTCCAGTGTGAAGGCCTAAGTGGAGTTCTGCTCCGTTCCGCTTTTGTGCCTCGAATGATTTCCGGGGCCGCAAACCCACCTGTCGGGGTGATGGCCGGATAGGCCCATGAATCGTGAATCAGATGAGCACTTGGACGCCGTCTTGATCGGTGGGGTGAAGTACGCCCCATCGTCATCATTGATTACGACTCCGCCTGGCCTTCCCGCTTTGAGGCACTCGCGCTGGTTATCAAGGAGGCCATAGGGGACGTTGTGCTGTCGGTCGCACACAGTGGATGAACGGCGGTCCCCCGGGTTGGCGGCGAAGCCGATTATCGACATTCTGGTGACGGTCGATGACGTCGCAAATGAAGATTCGTACGTGAGCAAACTCGAGTCGATGGGTTTCGTGGTCCGTGTCCGGGAGCTCGGCCACCGCATGATGAGGACCCCGCGTCCTATAAGCGAGGACGAAAAAGAGTCTTGCTCAGCAAGAGTGGACTGACATGAATTACTACGCGGAAGCGAAGACAGCTGTCACCGCCGAGATTCGTACCCGGGCCCGCATGTGGCGCACCGGTCAGAAAGCGACAGGAAACCGAGAATTTCAGTGAACGCAAAGGAGAGAGCACGCGAAGCGAGGCGGGCGCTTAACGCAAGAACCGCCGTCGTCCATCAAGGACAACGGCGGCACTGGGCCCGGCCGCACGGGCAAGGAGGGAAAACCAACAAAAACGGGCAGGCTATTTCGCGGCGAACGCCGATGGCCACGGCAGCAGCACTGGCAACTCGACGGAATCGGCGGCGGCCTCGGCGCGCAGGGAGCCCATGGTGGGCGTGCGCCCGGACAGCCAGGCGGCGATGTCCGTCAGCATGCCCTGGATCGAGACGGCAGTTTCGCCGGACCCCATGGTCATCGGCGGCAGCGCCAGCGGCAAAAGCTTCAGGTGGATGTCCGCCGGCACGCGGGCGGTGAGGAATTCAATCAGGTACAGGCAGAATTCCTTGGACCAGGTCTCCGGCCCGCGACCCAACTGTAGGTCGGCCAGGTGGATGACGAGCTCACGCCAATAGGCCAACGCCACGCCGCGGACATCCCCGCTGCGGTAGCTGACAGGCAACGTCCACTGCGACTCGTCCAGCCCGCCCAGAACGGCCAGTGCCCGCGTGAACGCACTGGAAATGTACTCCCGGTGCTCAGCGGCCGTGTGGCCCGCGTTCATCTCGATGGCCTGCGTGCGCCCGCCGGTCCCGCCGTCGTAAAATTCCACAAGCTCCCCGCGCAGGGCGTACTCGATCTGCCGCGCGACAGCATTGGAAACGTGCGCAATGTGGGCCAAAACGTGCCCCCGGGTCCAACCGGGCAAATCAGTGGCAACCAGGACGTCGGCGTCCGTGAGAGTCGCCAATTTTCCGCTCACATTGCCCGCCGCAGTTGCGAGGCGCTCCATAAGCTGCGCATTCGAAATATCAGTCATGCACCCCAGCATAGACGGCAAATGCCCGCATCTTTCGAAGGATGCGGGCATTTGCCGTTGTGGCTCAAAGAAGTACGACGCCGGTCAGGCCAGGAAGGTGCGAACCTCGCCCAGCTGCCCCTCAAGGGCCGCCAGCTGCGCCAGTACTGCGGACGGTGCGGTGCCGCCCTGCGCGTTCCGGCTGTTGAGCGAGCCTTCCGTGCTCAGCACCGTACGAACCTCGGGCGTCAGGTGCGCCGAAATGCCGGCGTACTCCTCATCCGTCAGATCCCACAGTTCCACGCCGCGAGCCTCGGCCACCTTGACGGCTGCACCCGAGAGCTCGTGGGCATCGCGGAACGGCACGCCCTGGCGGACCAGCCATTCGGCAATGTCGGTAGCCAGGGCGAAGCCCTGCGGAGCCAGTGCTTCCATGCGTTCGGTGTTGAACACCAGTGTCGCCATCATGCCGGAGACGGCGGGCAGCAGCAGTTCAAGGGTGTCGGCCGCGTCAAAGACGGGCTCCTTGTCCTCCTGCAAATCCCTGTTGTACGCCAACGGCAAACCCTTGAGCGTAGCCAACAGACCGGTCAGATCGCCAATCAGGCGCCCGGCCTTGCCGCGGGCCAGCTCCGCCACATCGGGGTTCTTCTTCTGCGGCATGATCGAGGATCCCGTGGAGTAGGAATCATGCAAGGTCACAAAGGAGAACTCCTTCGTGGCCCACAAAATAACTTCCTCGGAAACGCGGGACAGGTCAACGCCGATCATGGCGGCAACCCACGCGAACTCGGCGAAGACATCCCGTGAAGCGGTGCCGTCAATCGAGTTCCAGACGGCAGAGTCGAAGCCCAGATCGGCTGCGACAGCGTTCGGGTCCAGGCCCAGTGAGGATCCGGCAAGGGCACCGGAGCCGTACGGGGACACAGCCGCGCGCTTGTCCCAGTCGACCAATCGCTGCACATCGCGCAGCAACGCCCAGGCGTGAGCCAGCAGGTGATGGCTGAGCAGGATCGGCTGTGCGTGCTGCAAGTGTGTACGCCCGGGCATGGCCACACCGTGGTGCGCCTTTGCCTGCTCCACCAGAGCGTCAATAACGGAGAGCACTCCGGCGGCGATGATCCGGGCATGTTCGCGCAGGTACATGCGGCCCAGCGTGGCCACCTGATCGTTGCGTGACCGGCCGGCTCGGAGCTTGCCGCCCAAAGCCGTTCCCGCACGCTCAATCAAGCCGCGTTCAAGGGAGCCGTGCACGTCCTCGTCGGACTCGGACGGGCCGTAGGCACCTGACTTCACATCAGCTTCGAGCTGATCCAGAGCAGCCAACATGCCTTCGAGCTCGGCAGCATCCAAGAGGCCCGCCGTATTCAAAACACGGGCGTGCGCCTTGGAACCGGCAATGTCATACAGCGCCAGGCGCCAGTCAAAGTGCGTTGACTTGCTCAGCGCAGCGAGGGCATCTGCGGGGCCGCCCTGAAAGCGGCCACCCCACAGCGCGCCCTCGTTGGTCCCGTGGCTGACTTCAGCCACGACTACAGTCCCAGTACGCGCTGGTCGCGCTGTGAAGCAACCTTGGAGGACATGCCCCACAGCTCGATGAAGCCCTTGGCCTGCGACTGGTCGAACGTGTCACCGGTGTCGTAGGTGGCCAGATCGAAGTCGTACAGGGAGGTCTCTGAGCGGCGACCGTTGACGATGGCCTGGCCACCGTGCAAGGTCATGCGGATGTCGCCGTTGACGTGCTGCTGAGTGTCCTCGATGAAAGCATCCAGTGAACGCTTCAGCGGGGAGAACCACTGGCCGTCGTAGACCAGCTCGGCCCAACGCTGGCTGATGGTTGCCTTGAAACGGGCCTGCTCGCGCTCGATCGTGATGTCTTCGAGGTGCTTGTGAGCCGTAATCAGGGCCATAGCGCCCGGTGCTTCGTAGATTTCGCGGCTCTTGATGCCGACCAAGCGGTCCTCAACAACGTCGATTCGGCCAACACCCTGGGCGCCTGCGCGGCGGTTCAGTTCCTGGATGGCCTGCAGCGGGGTGACCTTCACGCCGTCAATGGCAACGGGGACACCCTTGCTGAAGGAGATGATGACTTCATCCTGTGCCGGTGGGAATTCCGGGGTGGCCGTGTAGTCGTAGATGTCCTTGGTGGGGGCGTTCCAGATGTCTTCGAGGTAACCGGTTTCGACGGCGCGTCCCCAGACGTTCTGGTCGATCGAGTACGGGTTCTTTTTGGTGGTCTCGATCGGCAGGTTGTTCTGCTCTGCGTAAACAATCGCCTTATCGCGCGTCAGGGCGAGGTCGCGGACAGGTGCAATGCACTTCAGGTCCGGGCCGAGGGTCTGGATGCCGACCTCGAAGCGGACCTGGTCGTTGCCCTTGCCGGTGCAGCCGTGGGCAACGGTGGTGGCGCCGAATTCGCGGGCGGCCTTGACCAGGTGCTTGACGATCACGGGGCGGGAGATGGCCGAAACCAAGGGGTAGTGACCCTGGTAGAGGGCGTTGGCCTTCAACGTCGGCATGGCGTATTCGTTGGCAAACTCGTCACGAGCATCGGCAACGTACGCTTCGACGGCGCCGCAACCCAGTGCGCGCTGGCGGATGTCCTCCAAGGACTCTCCGCCCTGTCCTACATCAACGGCCACGGCGATAACTTCTGCGCCGGTTGCTTCACCGATCCAGCCGATGGCAACCGAGGTGTCAAGGCCACCGGAGTAGGCCAATACAATGCGTTCAGTCACTTGTTTCTCTCCCTATTGTCAATACTCGTGCAGAGTATTTTTCACGTTGCTCTCCAGCATAATGCATGATTATGCATTCTTACTAAAAGATATTCATCATGTCCAAAAAGTACGACGTCGGACACCTCGCCTACCAGCTCAGGCTACGCCCCGGCGCTTGATTCAGCAGCAAATTGCAAGAAGCGTTCGGCCACGTCGGCCCCACCTTGGGCATCCCTGCTGATGACCATGACGGTGTCATCCCCGGCAATGGTGCCAAGGATGGCAGGCATGACCGAATGATCAATGGCCAAAGCCAAGAAGTTTGCTGCTCCGGGCGGTGTGCGGAGCACGGCGATGTTGGCTGAGCCTTCGGCCGTGACCAGCAATTCACCGCACAGGCGGATCAGGCGGGTATCCAACAGCTCCTGAGAGGAGGCCGCATGAACACTGCGATCCCCACCCTCTTTGGGCAGGGCGTAAATCAATCCGCCGTCCTTGCCGCGCACTCGTACTGCCCGTAATTCCACCAGGTCCCGTGACAGCGTCGCTTGGCCAACCACCAACCCGTCGGCAGCCAGCAGCGTGGCCAGCTCCGCCTGGGAGCGGACGGCGCGGCTGGTCAACAGGGCCGCAACCCGTGCCTGCCGTGCCGTCTTGGTGGCCGGCATTGCCGCCGGAATGGAGGGCTTGGCCATGACTAAGCTCCGGCCCCGGTGGCTGCATCGGCTGCGGAGTTCTCCACCAGCCACACCATGAGCGCCTTCTGGGCGTGCAGACGGTTCTCGGCCTCGTCCCAGACCACCGACTGTGGGCCGTCGATCACGGAGGCGGAGATCTCGTAGCCGCGGTAGGCGGGCAAGCAGTGCAGCACGATCGCGTCGGGGGCCGCTTGGGCGAGGGCGTCGTCGTCGAGCGCGTACTCGGTGAAGAGCTCCATGCGCGCAGCCTTCTCCTCCTCCTGGCCCATGGACACCCAGGTGTCGGTGACCAGGACGTCGGCCCCGGCAACAGCCTGCGCAACATCGGTGGTGATGAGCACCGAACCGCCGGTCTGGGCGGCACGTTCCTGCGCGGCGGCCACCACAGCCTCGCCCGGCAGGTACCCGGCGGGCCCGGTGATGCGCACGTGCATGCCGGCGGTGACCCCGGCCAGCAGGTAGGAGTTGGCCATGTTGTTGGCGCTGTCCCCCATGTAGGTCATGGTCAGCCCGGCCAGCTCGCCCTTGTGCTCCTTGATGGTGAGCAGATCCGCAAGCAGCTGGCACGGGTGGTAGTCATCGGAGAGGGCGTTGATGACGGGCACCTTGGAATTGGCGGCCATCTCCTCCAAACCGGCCTGGCTGTAGGTGCGCCAGACGATGGTGGCGACCATGCGCTCGAGCACCTTGGCGGTGTCGGAGACTGATTCCTTGTGGCCGATCTGTGCTTCGCCCGGGTTGATGATCAGCGGGTTGCCGCCCAGCGCGGCGACGCCGGCGGCGAAGGAGACGCGGGTTCGGGTGGAGGTTTTATCGAAAATGACAGCTACGGTTTGGGCGCCCTGACCATCACCGGCGAAAGTGCTCTTGGAAAAGGGCTGCTTCTTCAGCTGTGCGGCAAGGTCCAGAACCTCGGCCTGCTCGGCGGGGCTCAGATCGGTATCTACGAGAAAGTGGCGGGTCATCAGGAGCTCTTTTCCGTGGTGGTTGCGGCTGTGTGGGCGGCCGTTGCGGTGGCTAGTAATCCGGGCAGTGCCGCCAGGAAGGATTGCGCTTGTGCGACCGTCAGATTCAGCGGCGGCGCGAGGCGGATCGTGTTGGGTCGCGGAGCATTGACAATGAAGCCTGCCTCCAACGCTGCGCTGACAACACCGGCAGCCACTGGCTCTGTTAGGTCAAAGCCGATCAGGAGGCCGAAAGCGCGGACGTCAGTGACGCCGTCGAGCTTGGCCAGGCCGGAGGCGAAAACCTCGCTGACGGCGCGCACATTAGCCAGCACATCCTGGGATTCGAGCACGTGCAATGTTGCCAGCGCAGCAGCCGTGGCCACCGGATTTCCGCCAAAGGTGGTCCCGTGTTGGCCGGCACTGAGCAGGTGGGACGGGCCCTCGCCGAAGGTGACAATGGCACCGATCGGGAAGCCACCACCGAGCCCCTTGGCCAGGGTCATGGCGTCGGGGAGAACGCCGGCGGTAATCCCGGCGAACCAGCTACCAGTGCGTCCAATGCCTGTCTGGACCTCATCGAGGATCAGCAGCGCCCCGTGTTCGCGGGTCAGTTCGCGGGCAGCTTGCAGGTACTCCGGTGAGAGCGGACGGACGCCCGCCTCGCCCTGGACGGGTTCGATGATCAGGGCGGCAACGGAGCTATCCATGGCTTCGCGCAGGGCGTCAATGTCATTGAAGGCGATGTGGCGGACACCGGCCGGCATGGGCTCGAACGGCTCGCGGTAAGCGGCCTTGGCTGTCATGGCCAGCGCGCCCATGGTGCGGCCGTGGAAGGCACCTTCGAGCGCCAAAATGGTGGGGCGTTCCTTGCCGCCGTGGGAGCGGGCCAGCTTGAACGCTGCTTCATTGGCTTCGGTGCCGGAGTTGGCGAAGAATACCTTGGAGCCGGCCGGTGCCTGACTGAGTTCCAGCAATTTCTCGGCCAGAGCAATTTGGGTGGGGCTCGTGAAAAAATTTGAAACGTGGCCCAAGGTGGAGAGCTGGCTGGCGACCACCGAGGTGACGAAGGGGTGGGCGTGGCCCAGCGCGTTCACGGCAATGCCGCCGAGCAGGTCCAGATATTCCTTGCCGTCGGCGTCCCATACGAGGGCCCCGGCCCCACGGACCAGGACACGCTGCGGGCTACCGAAAACACCCATCAGCGAGTCCTTGTAGCGGGCCAGCCACTGCTCGCTGGTGCCAGTGCCAGCCACGGCAGTGGCGTTGGCGTTGGAGAGCTCGGTTGAATCGTTCTGCTCAGTCATTTACTTCTCATCCTCATCCGGGAAAATTTGGGTTCCATTGCCCTCAAACGTCATCAGTTCCAGCAGTACAGAGTGGGCGCTGCGGCCGTCGACAACGGCGGCACGGGCCACACCGCCGTCGACCGCGGCCAGGCAGGCACCCATCTTGGGGATCATGCCCGCTTCCAGGGACGGCAGCATCTCGCGCAGGGCGCTGGCGCCGAGTTCGCTGAGCAGCGAGGACTTGTCCGGCCAATTCGCATAGAGACCTTCGACGTCGGTCAGGATCACCAGGCGTGATGCCTCCAACGCCACGGCCAGGGCGGCTGCGGCGGTGTCGGCATTGACGTTCAGGACGGTGGAGGCGTCCCCCACCTCGGGTGCCACAGTGGAGATGACAGGGATCCGGCCAGCCTCCAACAGGTCAAGAATGGCGCCGGGGTTCACTCCCACCACTTCACCAACGAGGCCCAGATCCACGGGCAGCCCGTCCACTACGGTTCCGGTGCGCTCGGCTTGCAGCAGGGCGCCGTCCTCACCGGAAAGTCCGACGGCGTACGCCCCGTGTTCGTTGATCAGGCCCACCAGCTCTCGGCCCACCTGGCCGGTCAGGACCATGCGGACAACGTCCATGGCTTCCGGCGTGGTGACGCGCAGGCCGCCCTTGAACTCGCTCTTGATGTCCAGGCGCTTGAGCATGGCGTTGATTTGCGGCCCGCCGCCGTGCACCACGACGGGCTTGATGCCCACATGGTGCATGAACACGATGTCTTCGGCGAAGGCGCGTCGGAGTTCGTCGTTGATCATGGCGTTGCCGCCGTACTTGACCACCACCACCGTGCCCGAAAACTGCTGAATCCACGGCAGCGCCTCAATCAGCGTGCCAGCTTTGCCTTGGGCGGTTTCCACCGAAGTCATCATGTTTTCCTTATTCCTGTTAATTTGTGCTGAGGCGTTCCAACTCGTCGTGGCGCCCACGGCGACCGCGAAAGCCAGGCGGCTGGGCCAGCATTTTTGTAGCCCGGCGTAAAGGAGACGCCAAAGGCCGTCCACGGCCGAAGCGGCGGATAGCCGGGCGGAAAATGTTGGATAGCCGCCGGGGCCAACCACGGCCACCCGACGGCGTTACGAGGAGTAGGCGCTGTTTTCTTCGACGTACGCGTGGGTCAAGTCGTTCGTCCAGATGGTTGCCGAGGCATCGCCTGCGCTGAGGTCAATCTCGACGGTGACTTCACGGGGTGTGAGGTCTACGAGATCACGGGAATCGCCAATTCCGCCGTTGCGGCAGATCTGAATTCCGTTAATGCTCACGTTGAGTTTGTCCGGGTCGAAGACGGCGTCGGTGGTACCCACCGACGCCAGGACGCGGCCCCAGTTGGGGTCGTTGCCAAAAATGGCTGCCTTGAAGAGGTTGGAGCGGGCCACGGAGCGGGACACCACTTCGGCGTCACGTTCGTTGTCTGCGTTGATGGTGGTGATGGCGATGTCGTGGCTGGCACCCTCGGCGTCTGCAATGAGGGCACGGGCCAGTTTGGCGCAGACTTCCGTGAGGCCGGTGGTGAATTCGTCCATGTCTGGGAACGCTTCGGAAGCGCCGGACGCCATGAGCAGGACGGTGTCATTGGTGGACATGCAACCATCAGAATCCGCGCGGTTAAAGCTGACACGGACGGCGTCGCGCAGTGCGGCGTCGAGCCCTTCAGCTTCCACAACGGCGTCGGTGGTGATGACGACCAGCATGGTGGCCAGTCCGGGAGCCAGCATACCGGCCCCCTTGGCCATGCCACCAATGCTGTAGCTGAGGCCGTCGGCGTTGGGCGGGGAAGTCCACGCCGCCTGCTTGTTAACGGTATCGGTGGTCATGATCGCGGTGGCCGCGGCAGCTCCGCCGTCGTCCGTCAGAGCGGCAGCCGCCGCCTCAACACCGGGGAGGATCTTATCCATGGGCAGCTGTTCGCCAATGAGGCCCGTGGAGCAGACCGCGATGTCGGTAGCGGAGAGGCCTAGGACTTCGGCTACCTTTTCGGCTGTGGAGTGCGTGTTCTGGAAGCCCTCGGTGCCGGTGCAGGCGTTGGCGCCGCCGGAGTTCAGGACCACCGCGTCCACACGGCCGTCACTGAGAACCTGGCGGGACCAGTGGATGGGCGCCGCGGCGACCCGGTTGCTGGTGAAGACGGCGGCGGCGGTGTGCGCCGGGCCATCGTTAATGACCAGGGCCAGATCCGGATTGCCGGAGGTCTTCAGGCCAGCCGTGACGCCTGCGGCGCGGAAGCCTTGGGGGGTTGTCACACTCATGGTGCTACTCCTTGAAAGGAAAGGCCTGTGGTTTCAGGCAGGCCGAGGGCAATGTTCATTGACTGTACCGCTCCGCCGGCCGTCCCCTTGGTGAGGTTGTCGATGGCGCAGCAGACGATCACGCGATTGACGTGAGCGTCGTAGGCGATTTGGATGGCTGCGTAGTTGGATCCCAGGACCGATTTAGTGGAAGGCCATTGACCTTCCGGCAGCAGCTGCACGAACGGTTCTTCGGCGTAGGCTTCCTCCCAGATGTCGCGCAAAGCGACGGCGGGGTCCTCCATCGCGGCAAATTCGGCCGAAAGCTTGGCCGTGGCCGTGGTGAGGATGCCGCGGCTCATGGGCGCCAGGGTGGGAGTGAAGGAAACCTTGACATCCAGCCCGGAGGCGTTGGAGAGCCCCTGCTCAATTTCGGGGGTGTGGCGGTGTCCGCCACCCACACCGTACGGGCTCATAGAACCCATCACTTCGGAACCGATCAAGTTGACCTTGGCTGCTTTGCCCGCCCCGGAAGTTCCGGAGGCGGCCACAATGACCACGTCATCCGGCAGCAATGCGCCGGCTGCGAAGCCTGGCATGAGGGCCAGCAGTGAACTGGTGGGGTAGCAGCCGGGAACGGCTATGCGCTTGGAGGCCTTGAGGCGTTCGCGGTGACCGGGCAGTTCGGGCAGGCCGTAGGGCCAGGTGCCAGCGTGCTCGGAGCCGTAAAACTTTTCCCACGCTGTGGCATCTTCCAGACGGTGGTCGGCTCCGGCGTCGATCACCAAGGTCTCGGCCGGGAGCTGGGCTGCAATGGCGGCCGAGGCCCCGTGCGGAAGTGCCAGGAAAACGACGTCGTGCCCGGAAAGATTCTCCACGGTGGTGTCGACCAGAACTCGGTCAGCAAAAGCGTGCAGGTGCGGGGCCAGAGTACCCAGCCGCTCGCCTGCGTTGCTGTGGGCGGTGATGGCTCCGACAGCTACATTGGGGTGGCCGGCCAAAAGGCGCAGCACCTCTCCCCCGGCATATCCGCTAGCGCCTGAGACTGCTACTGAAATTGTCATACGTCGACTATACAGCAGAATTATTCATTGGTGCCGATATTTATGCACGCGGGCAGGGATTTTCTGCAGGCATCCGCCCTATGATGATCATGAGGGCCTAGCCCTAGTCTTTTACACAAGCCACGCGATTTGGAGTTCACCATGACCGAGCAGTGCAATGCAATTGTCGCCGCCGCCAAGGGCGGTCCCGACGTTCTACAACTGACACAGGTCGCCATGCCCGTGGCCGGTCCGGGCGAATTGTTGGTCAAAATTGCCGCCGTGGGCGTGAACTTCATCGAAACCTACCAGCGCGACGGCACCTACCCCGTGCAGTTCCCCTTCACGCCCGGTGCCGAGGCTGCCGGCAAGGTGGTTGCCGTGGGACCCGGCGTGAGCGCCTTTGCCGTGGGCGACCGCGTTGCTACCGCCGAGGGCATCGGCTGTTACGCCGAGTACGCAATTTTCCCGGTCGATAAGGCATTGCCGGTGCCGTCCAGCGTGCCGCTCGATGTGGCCGCAGCCCTCCCCCTGCAGGGCATGACGGCGCATTACCTGATGAATTCCACCTACCATGTTGAGCCCGGCCAGACTGTGCTGCTGCACGCCGGCGCCGGTGGTGTGGGCTTGCTGCTGACGCAAATGCTGAAGGAGCGCGGCGCCCGCGTCATCACCACGGTTTCCACGGAGGAGAAGGAGGAGCTCGCCCGCGTTGCCGGCGCCGACGAGGTGCTGCGCTACGAAGGTTTCGCCGCCGCCGTGCGCGAGCTCACCGATGGTGTGGGTGTGGATGTGGTGTACGACGGCGTTGGGAAGGACACCTTCGACGGTTCCCTTGCGTCGCTGCGCACCCGAGGGACGCTCGTCTTGTTCGGCGGGGCCTCGGGCCAGGTGCCACCCTTTGACATCCAGCGCCTGAATGCTGGCGGCTCGCTGAGCCTTGTCCGCCCCACGCTGCGCGACTACCTGCTCAACGCCAAGGAGCGACTGTGGCGTTCCACCGAGGTGTTCGACGCCGCTGCGCACGGTAAATTGGCGGCCCGGATCGGCGCCCGTTTCCCACTGTCCGAGGCCGGTGCCGCGCACACCGCATTGCAGGGTCGTCAGACCACGGGCAAGGTCATCCTGGAGCCGTAACCGAATGGCGGGGCCGTGGTGCGGGGCCCGATAACAAGGCCGCACAATAATTAAAGCCTTCGGGCGGGCACGGAATGGTTTCCGTGCCCGCCCGAAGGCTTTTGTTGCTGCCGTTGCAGCGCTATTTTTCTGCGGTTAGTGGCCCGCCTTCCGTCTACGAGCCACAGTGAACACCGTCATCCCGGCCAGCAGCATCAGGACGGCGATTCCAGCCAGCATCGTGTTTCTGGCACCGGTGCTGGCGAGATCGTCTTTGGCCGCCGCGGTTGAGCTGCCAGTCGCTACAGGGCTGGCGGGCGTCACCGACGGAGGGACTGTCGTGGGAGTGCCCGTTGGCGGTGTTCCTGTTGGCGGTGTGCCTGTTGGGGGCGTGTCAGTCGCCGGGGCACTCGGGTCGGTGCCAGGGTCGGGGTTCCCGGGTTCGGATGGCTCCACGTCCGCCGGGTTCACAAGAACGGCGACGGTGCGTGCGGGGACGCTCACGGTTCCGCTCGTGGCATCCCAACCCGTCTGCTTGACGACGGGGTCGAGCCCGTTCAACTGCACCGACGAGAGTGCGTAGTCCCGGCCCGCGAGGTTGCCAACTGTCTGGCTGACGGTTTCAGTGCTGGCATTGAATACTACGAGTGCGCCATCAAGTGCGGGATCCGCGTCCGCACCGACAAGGTCGTCAATGCTCATCACGATGACTCCGGGTGTTGCCTGTGTTCCGCTGCCCGGGAACGACACCTTTTGCGAGATGAGTTCGGCCGAGCCCAATCGCAGCAGCTCGATCGAGGAACGCAGCCGCAACAAATCGAGCGCGCCTGCTTCCGCAGCCGAGATGTCGGCAGGTTGGGGCTTGTTGGCAGAATTCTCCAACAAGGGCTTCATCGCTGCCCAATGATCTCCGTTGTCTGCCTTCGGCGGCAAGCCCGAGCCAAAGGTTGACTCCTTGCCTGTCCAGTCGATGCGGTTGAACCAGTCACCGGAGTTGTAGCTGTTGCGGTCCAATGACTTGGAACGCAACAGCTCCGTTCCGGCATGCCAGAACGACGGCGTCTGGGACAATGTTGCGGTCGCGAGCGACAGGGTATTCATACGCACACGGTCGGCCATCGTCGTATCGGCGGGCAGCTTGAGCATGCCGATGTCGAAGAGGGTCTCGTTGTCGTGGGCGTCAACGTAGCTGATGATTTCATCGGGCTGGCTGGCGTAGCCGGCCGGCGAACCCCGGTAATCGAGTTCGGACCCCTTCGCCACGGTGCCGTCGGATGTGGTCAGACTGTACTCGGCGAGATTTCCGGCCAGGCCAAGCTTGACCAGGTCGCTCTGGTGCTTGAGTTCGGCAAGTGCCTGTTCCTGTGTTCCGTTGATCTCGGAACCGTTGGGATCCGTGGCAAGGCCGGTTCCGAATCCTTGTTGGAACTTGGTCTCACCTGCCACCGGGCTGCCACCATGAACGGCATCGCGCAGCCGGTCACTGAACGTGCCAATCGATGTTCCAGCCAATTGGCCCTGGCTGGCCTGCTCGAAGAGTGCATTGTCGGCTACCTCTCCGAAGTTCCAGCCTTCGCCGTACAGCAGGACGGATTTGCCATCGACCCCGTCTTTCTCGAGGGTCAGCTCGTCGAGGGCCGCACGCACTGCCAGCATGTTCGCCTTGGAGTGGTGCCCCATGAGGTCGAAGCGGAAACCGTCGACCTTGTATTCACGGGCCCAGAGAACCACCGAATCGACCATGAGCTTTTCGGCGGCCTTGTGCTCAGTTGCCACGTTCTCGCAACAGGTGGAGGTTTCAACCTTGCCCTCGGCGTTGAGCCGCTGGTAGTAGCCGGGAACCAGCTTGTCCAGCACCGAGGTGCCGGCCTGTCCGGATGCCGCAGTGTGGTTGTACACCTGGTCAAGCACAACCTGCAGGCCGGTTGCGTGCAGGGCACCGACCATTTCACGGAATTCGGCGACGCGGGCCCCGCCCTCCGGGTCAACGGCGTAGGAACCTTCAGGAGCCTGGAAATGGAACGGGTCGTAGCCCCAGTTGTAGCCGTCTTGATCGGCGACGGCACCGGTGCAGGCCTGCTGTTCTTCGGATCCGGCACCGAACGAGGCGAGGTCGCAGTCCGGAGTCTTCTGGGCTGCGCGGTTCTCCTCAATCGTGGCAAGGTCAAAGGTGGGCAGGAGGTGCACAGTGTTGATGCCTGCTGCTGCAAGTTCCCGGAGCTGGGCAGTTCCGGCGCTGTCGCGGGTGAAGGCGCGGTAGGTGCCGCGCTCCTCTTCCGGCACGGTGGTGTCGCCAATCGAGAAGTCACGCACGTGTAGCTCGTAGATGGACCGGTCAACTTGCTTTTCGATGACCGGCGCGGCCGTCGTGGCCCACTGTTCGGGCGCCCAGGCAGGCGAATCGAGGTCGACGGCGATCGAACGGGACGAGTTCGTCGTCAGGGCGATCGAGTATGGGTCCGTTACCTGGTTTGTTTCGATCTTGCCCGTCGAATGGGCGTAGACGTTGACCTCCCAAAGATAAGGGGCGTTCTCCGCGATCCCTGTGGGTGCGGCCGTCCATGTCCCGGCGGCGGCATCCCAAGTTGCGGCTGTGCGTACCGGCTCTCCCGAGCCGTCCGTGGGCCATGTCAGCAGTGTTGCCTGCTGGGCGGTGGGCGCCCACAAGGTAAAGCTGGGGCTATCTGCATTCCACTTGATTCCAAGTGTGCGCCCGGCTAGGGACCCGGCGTACAGACTGTCCAGGACTCCTGGGAGCTGCACGCCGGTGTAGGCGCTCAGTGCACCGTCAGTTGTCTGGGCGATTTGCAGCTGTCCCTTCAGGAGTCCTGCCGTTTTCACCCGATCCAAGGCTGCAGGGCGCAGCACGATGTAACCGGTCTTCAGTGCCGGAAATGTTGCCAGCTGCTCAGCCGTGAATCCTGCGGAATCGTGTTTGAGGTCAACGGCGTCGCCACCGGAGACGGCTCCATCTGCAACTTTCAGTGCGGCAGATGCCGAGTGGAACAGCTGCCAGGACGCATCCGTAGGATTGGCCGAGCCGAGCAGTGCTGCCGGCCAGGCGAGGGTGTTTTCATCGACCCACTTGGCCTGCAGCGTGCCGAGACCAGCGAGCGGCGGATCGGCAACGTCGATCTCGAGGATGTGCGTTGCTAGGGTGTAGCGGAAGTTGATTTGCTTGCCGGTGCTGGCAGAGAACGCAAGGTTCTCGCCGCCGGGAGTGCCGCCAACGCCGTAGTTTTCGTCCCAGCCAAGGCCGTGCGTGGTTTTGACGGAGTAGTTGCCAGCTGCGAGCCTGTCGGTCGAGAACTCGTACACGCCGTCGCCGTCGCTGTCGTGCATGGAGGTTGCAAAGCAGGCCGGCTTCCAGTCTTCGCTGCAGCCGAGCTGCGCCTGAAAATCACCGGCAAGCGTGACGATTGGTGCCTGCGAACTGTTTTGGGCGACCTTCGTGACGGGATTCCAATAGAAGGTGACCGGTCCGCCGTCGTGCGTGTAGCTCAGGTTTTTCGCCTCACCGCTGGAGTCGCCGCCGGCGCCGTAGGCGAGATCCCAGCTGCCGTTGATGGCGACCTTGTACTCGTAGGTCCCTGCCGGCAGCTCGAAGGCGCCGGTGTATATGCCGTCCTCGTTCTTGGTGAGCTTTGCCGTTTCACAGGCCGGCTGCCAATCGGCGGCACAGCCCATGGCAACGTTGTGACTGCCGGGCACTGAGACCATATTGATCTCGGGCTCAGGGGCCTCGACCTCCTCTGTGGTCACGGCGAATCCTGCGGAGCCATACGTTGAGGCGGCGCTGTGGTTGCCTGCGGCATCCGTCGTCACCGCGCGGTACTCAACCAGCGTGCCGGCCGGAAGTGATTCGCTGTCGTGGAACACCCGCGGCGAAGTGCTTTCCGCGGTGCCGAGCGGCTGCCATTCCGCTCCACCCACAACGCGGTAAGCAAAGCTCGTCTCGGCCCAGGAGTCCGGCTCGATGCTTGCGCTCACTGCGGTGCTTCCGGTGAGTGCAGCACCCGCGGCCGGGAGCGTCAGTGTGATCTCGGTGGCGGCTGCGGGTGCCGTGACGCCCTTCTCGGCGCGGTACACAACAGCACTCATGGCGGGCACGGTGATGGTGGTGGCACCTGCGGCATCGCTGGAGACGGCCGACGTCGTTCCGTAGAGCGGGGCGAAGTCGGCGCCCTGGGTCAGCGTGGCCAGCTCAACGGACTTTTCCTCGGTGGCGTTGTTCAAGGCAACGAGGTATTCGACCTTTTCTTCACGATCAACGCGGGAGAACGCATAAATGCCTGCGCCGTCCTCTGCATAACGCTGGATCTGTGCGCCCTGTGCCAAGGCGGGGTGGTCGGCACGCAGCTTGGCCAATGCCGCAATGTGTTTGTAGAGGGGCGCCTCCGTGTCGAAGCGGTCGGCGGTGCCAATGGTTGCGCCTGTGACGAGCTTCTGCTCTGCATATTCGGCCACCTGCGTGCCGAAGAGGCTCTGGCGCGAGTTCTTGTCTTTTCCGTCGCCCTCGCCGGCGAAGCCCTGCTCGTCGCCGTAGTAGATGACCGGTTGGCCGCGGGTGAGGTAGAGCAGCTCGTGGGCGAGTTCGTCACGTTCCAGGGGGTTGGCGGTGTTGTTCGCGAAGTAGCCGATCCGGCCCATGTCGTGGTTGCCGAGGAAGGTCGGCAGCGCACTCGGTGAGCTCGTCGTCGTCGTGAAATAGTCGTCCCCGGCAAACAGCGTTTGCAGTCCGCGCGCGGAGTTGCCGGTGGCATAGCCCACCGCTCCGTCCTGGAAGGCAAAGTCGAGAACCGAGTTCATGTCAGTCTTGCGCACGTACGGGGACAGGATCTTCTGGTCGGCGCTGTAAACCTCGCCAAACATGAAGAAGTCCTCCTTGCCCTGTTCGTGGGCGTAGTCGAGCACGCCGGTAGTCCACTTCTGCCAGAATTCAAGGTTGACGTGCTTGACGGTGTCGATGCGGAAACCGTCGATGCCGAAATCAACCCAGTCCTGGAACACCTCGACAAAACCGTCGACCACCTTCGGGTGTTCGGTCATGAGGTCGTCGAGACCGCTGAAATCGCCGTACGTTTCGGACTCACCCGACCAGATGGAGTCGCCTCGGTTGTGGTACAGCGTCGTGTCGTTCAGCCACGCCGGAACCTTGAGGTTTTTGTCCGCGTCCTGGACTTTCGGCGTGTACGGGAAGCTGGTGGCCGCGTCGAGATCGGGGAAGGTGTCAGTGCCGGCGAAGTCTGCGGGGTCGAAGGGCACTCCGGCCGCGTCCTTGTAGGGCGCATCTTTCTTTTCCTGGTAGGTGTACTGGTTTTGTTCGTTGGCGATGACATCGGCCGTGTGGTTGGTGATGATGTCGAAGTAGACCTTGATGCCCTTGGCGTGCGCCTCGTCGATGAGTGCGGAGAGTTCGTCGTTCGTGCCAAGGTGTGGGTCGATTTGGGTAAAGTCAGTCACCCAGTAGCCGTGGTAGCCGGCCGAGGCGTCCGCCCCTTCGCCCTGCACGGGCTGGTTCTTGAAGCTCGGCGTCAGCCAGATGGCGGTGGTGCCCAGACCTTCGATGTAGTCGAGCCTGTTGCGCAGGCCGGCGATGTCGCCGCCGTTGTAGAAGCCCTTGTCGCTCGGATCGTAACCACTTTCCAGGCGGCCGCCAGCGATGCCTGCCTCGTCGTTTGAGGTGTCGCCATTATCGAAACGGTCTGTCATCACAAAGTAGAAATTTTCGTCGGAACCGGCTTGGCGGACGGGAGCCTCGATAAGCGCATCGTCCGCGTCACTGTAGTCTCCGCGCAGCTCAAGCGGCTGCACACCAATTCGTTTGGTGGTGTCATCAAAAGTGACCCGGATCCGACTCTCCCCCGCAAGCGCCAGCGGAATGTTCTCCCCGCCGTGCCCGTAGGCCTCATCCCATGACTTGTTCACGGCGACCTTGTAGTTGAAGGAACCTCCCGGCAGCGTGAAGTCCGCTGCATAAACGCCGGCGGTGCCGGTCTCTGTCAGTAAAGTCTCCGGGCAATCCACTGCCCAGTCAGCAGCGCAACCAAGTTCGTCCTGCAAGTCACCCACCAAGGTGAACACGCGGCCGTCCGCCGCATCGGCTCCAGTGGCTGTGGCAATGGTAAATGCAGGCGCCAGCAAGGCTGCCGCCGCCAAAGCGCCCGAGATCGCCAGGGCAAGCGATCGTCGGGCGCGCAAATATTCTGTCATCTTTGACTCCAATGGTGATGTGGCGCACAGGGCGCAAGGCAATGCCTGTGACGCTAGCAGCGCTGGAACCGCAATTGCAAGCGTTTCCATTAAATCACCTGAAATTGCCTAACCAATCGGACAATTATGTTAATTCATGACTGGAAGCGTTTACAAAATAGTGGCATTGAGATAGGAATACTTCGATGGTTCCCTTGCGACGCTGCGCACCCGGGGATGTTGGCCCGGCTCGGCGGGGCTCCCCACTGGCCAGGGTCACCAGTATCACTGCTGGTACGCCTGACCTCGGGGACCCTCACCACAGACAAGGTCGTCCTGGGGCTGTAAAACGCTTGGTCCGCGACGGCTTCCTGCTCAATCCGCAGGTACGCGCGGGGTGCAGCGCCTCAACCCGGCGCACCTCTTCAACACATTCAACAAAGGTGAGTTCAACAGGATAGGCGCGCAAAAACAAAGGCGCGTGGAATGGTCACCTGGCACCTGAACCCAGGGTGACCACTTTTCCCGGCCGCTCCACTGATCGCTCCATTGATTTCGGTTAGTGGGGACCCAGCTCTGAGGTGATTGGCCGCAACGACGACTCCGGCGAATGTCTGCACAACGCTTGGCCGAGCAACGAAAACCTTGCACGGGACATCCTCCCGTGCAGACTCACCACTTCAATATCGGCCGGGGTCGGCGTTCAGCCGCCCGAAGCCTCTCCGTCGTTGTCTTTCAAGCTCTTTCGAATCCAGCGCGAACCCGGGCCTTCGGATGCGGCCTCGTCCTGCGGATTGAAGAGGTGGCATTTCTTGAGGGAGAGGCAGCCGCAGCCGATGCAGTCATCGAGGGATCCTTGAAGTTTTTCCAGCTGGCGGATTCGTCGTGCGACCAGTTGCGCCCAATGGGTGCTGAGCTGATGCCAATCATCCTGGGTCGGGGCCTTGTCGGCAGGGAGTTCGGCCAGTGCCTCTGCAAGCTCGGCCAGGGTGAGGCCCACTCGTTGTCCGGCGGCAATGACTGCCAAGCGACGCAAGGTGTAGCGGCGAAAGAGGCGCTTGTTGCCGGCGGTTCGTTCGGAGGTGATGAGGTTGCGGGATTCGTAATACCTCACGGTGGGTACCGACAGCCCTGACCTGCTGGCAATTTCACCGATGGGCAGCAGGCTCTTGGATGCGGTGGCTGTCATGTGCCCATGCTTGCATACGGCCAGCTTGACCTCAAGCTAGCTTTAGCTAGTTCCATGGTGCATACGCCGTCGAACCCAAGGAACACCATGACCGCTGCACTCTTCTACACCGAACAACGTGAAGCCCCCGATAGTGGGGATCCAGGCCAAACTGCAGCGCACCTTCCAAACCCCGCCCGAGAACGTCGCCAACGACTGCGACTCCTGAGGAAACAGCTCCGCAAGGAAAGGGACCCGAGCCGCACAGCGGGCATCCCCCGTCCACACGAATCACCCCAGTACCTGTTGGCCGGAAGTTTTGGCTCCAGAATCATCTGAGCGACAAAGACATCGAACCCACTTCCAAGAGAAAGCATGTCAAGAATGAAAATCATCGACGTAGCCATCACCGTCCGCGACCTCACCAAAGCGGTACAATTCTACCGCGACATCCTGCTGCTGCCGGTCAAAGCGACTCCGGCCAGCGCGGAGGTCACCATTGGCTCAAGCCGACTGACACTTACCACCGGGGATGGATTTGACGGCGCCCATCACCTCGCCTTCGGAATCCTGCCGTCAGAGTTTGACATGGCCCACGAATGGCTGGCCTGTCGCGTCCCCCTCCTCCAGGCCGACGGTTCGGAGATCATCCTCGGTTCGGATGAGTGGAAGTCCCGATCCCTGTATTTTTTGGGCCCGGAAGACATCATCTTGGAGTTCATCGCCCGCGACGCTGATGCGTCCACGATCTCCAGCAAGGGCAAAAACCCACGCATGTTATCCATTAGTGAAGTTGGAATTGGCGTGGAAAACGTGCTGGACACCGTGGCGACGCTGTCCGAAGAGATGGCCATCCCCAACTTTTACGATCTCTCCAGCACCTTCGCCTCAATGGGAAGCCACGATGGTCTCCTGATCGTTGTGCAGCAGGACCGGTTCTGGTTCCCCAACAAAGTATCCAAGCCGGCCCGCGGGCCCCTCACCGTTCAGACCGAATCAAGTGATCAGATCGAATCACCGGCGAGGAAATCTCGGGTGAATCTCAGCTCCAGCATCTCGATCGTCAGCGCATAGACGTTGACGCGGGGTCCTGGCAGGAGCGACATGGCGTAACTTTTCGCCTTCTATTCAACTGTTGTTCATCTTGATGGTGCACGGTAAGGCAGTGAACCCTGCCTCATTGAATATCCCCGCAACTCCCGCCATTGAAGCCTCCGTTGAACCTTCCGTACAACCGGCAGCCGAATTCGCCGCCCAAATGCCCGGCAGTGAGTTGGCTCCAGATCCCCGGACGCTGTGGAACATAGTGCAGGAGTCGGCGCGGCTCCACCCCGATGCCACAGCCTTGGACGACGGCGTCAAAGCCCTCAGTTACGACGAGCTCGTGAAGGCGGTGCACCTGCGGGCCGCCGAATTGACCCGGGCAGGTCTGGGCAGCGGCGACCGAATTGGCGTGCGCATCCCCTCGGGCACCTCCACGCTCTACCTGGCCATTTTGGCCATCATCTCGATCGGGGCCGCCTACGTGCCCGTCGATGCCGACGATCCGGAGGAACGCGCCGCCCTGGTCTTTGGCGAAGCCCAGGTAGCTGCAGTTCTGGGCGATCCGTTGACCGGCAAGGAACTGCAGCTCTTCGGCGAACGCCCTGCACCGTTCCCACATCCTCGCGAACCACTTCCCACGGACGACGCCTGGATCATCTTCACCTCCGGTTCCACCGGCACTCCGAAGGGCGTGGCCGTCAGCAACCGCTCCGCGGCCGCCTTCGTCGATGCCGAGGCCAGCATCTTCCTACAGTCCGAGCCTATTGGCCCCGATGACCGGGTCCTTGCCGGCCTATCCGTGGCCTTCGATGCCTCCTGTGAAGAGATGTGGCTGGCCTGGCGCTACGGCGCCGCCTTGGTTCCTGCGCCGCGATCGTTGGTCCGTTCCGGCATGGACCTGGGACCGTGGTTGATCTCCCATGGCATCACCGTCGTCTCCACCGTGCCCACGCTGGCCGCCCTTTGGCCTGCGGAAGCCTTGGAGTCCGTCCGCCTGCTCATTTTTGGCGGCGAAGCCTGCCCGCCGGAACTCGCCACCCGCCTGGCTGTCAAGGGCCGCGAGGTCTGGAACACGTACGGCCCCACCGAGGCGACTGTTGTTGCCTGCGCCGCCCCCTTGGGCGGAGAAGGCCCGGTCCGCATTGGTTTGCCGCTCAACGGCTGGGACCTGGCCGTGGTGAATGCCGCCGGCGAGCCCGTCGCCGAGGGCGAAGTGGGCGAATTGATCATTGCCGGAGTAGGGCTGGCACGTTATCTCGACCCTGCCAAGGATGCCGAGAAATATGCGCCCATGCCCGCCTTTGGCTGGGACCGTGCCTACCGTAGCGGCGACTTGGTGCGGTTGGAAAGCGAGGGCCTGATCTTCATGGGCCGCGCCGACGACCAGGTCAAGCTGGGCGGACGGCGCATTGAGCTGGGCGAGATCGATGCAGCTCTGCAGGCGTTGCCCGGCATTTCTGGCGCAGCAGCCGCGGTACAGGACACGGCAGGCGGCAGCCAGCTGCTGGTGGGTTATCTGGTCCCGGCAGCAGCAACGATCGCACCCGATGCCGCCGCGCTGCGTGCCGTCCTTGCCGAGTCACTCCCGGCAGCCCTGATTCCGCTGCTCACCTTCACCGATTCCCTGCCCACAAAAATCAGTGGAAAAGTGGACCGCAAGGCCCTGCCCTGGCCGCTGGAACAAGCCACGGACGACGGCGAATCCCTCACCGATACGCTCGGTCCGGAGGCCCAGTGGGTGCTGGATCAATGGCAGGCTGTGTTGGGCGGAGCCCCTGCCTCCCTCGATACCGACTTCTTTGCCAGCGGCGGCGGCAGCCTCGCCGCCGCCCAGCTGGTCTCGGCGCTGCGGCAGCGCTACCCGCGCATTACCGTGGCCGACGTGTATTCACACCCACGGATCGGCGCCCTGCTGGAATTAGCACTGGGCTCCGTGCCGAGCGGGGGCCCGATCGAACTCGTGAACCGCACCGTGGGCCGTACCCAGCGAAAATCCCAGGTGTTCCAAACACTCATGGGTGTTCCCCTGCATGTTTTGGTGGGTATGCGCTGGCTCACCTACCTGATGGCATTAAACAACTTCGCGGCCTGGCAGGGCCTGCTGCCTGGGGCTCCCACGGCTTCCTGGTGGTGGGTGGCGGCCTCCTGGGTGGTCTTTGTTTCACCCTGGGGGCGCATGGGGATCTCGGTGGCGGCCGCCCGCATCCTGCTCCGTGGAGTAGGGCCGGGCAGCTACCCCAGAGCCGGCAAGGTGCACCTGCGGCTGTGGCTGGCCGAACAAATTGCCGACATGACTGGCGCCGTTACGCTGGCCAGTGCCCCGTGGGTGCCGTATTACGCCCGTGCCCTCGGCGTTAAGATGGGCCGGAACGTGGACCTGCATTCAGTGCCGCCGGTCACCGGGTTGCTGCGCCTGGCGGAGGGCTGCTCGGTTGAACCCGAAGTGGATCTGTCCGGCTGGTGGATCGACGGTGACTGGGTCCACATTGGTGAGATCTCCATCGGAGCTGGCGCCGTGGTTGGCGCCCGCAGCACGCTCATGCCGGGTGCCCGCATCGGCGCAGGCGCGCACGTTGCACCGGGATCCGCCGTCCGCGGCAAGGTCAAGCCCGGCGTCACGGTCTCCGGCTCCCCGGCCGAGCGGACAGGTAAGGCCAAGTACTCGTGGCCCGAGCTGCCCACACCAGCCACCTGGCGGCGCGAACTGCCGTTTGCCGGCGCTTCAGCATTCCTGTCCTTAATTCCGTTTGCTGCAGCTGCCGTCGCCGTTTGGATTGTGCTGGTGGCCGTCAACGGACAGCAGTCACTTTCATCGGCGGTCCCCACGCTGCTCTGGTCGGTGCCGCTGGCCGCCATTGCCTGGTTCCTGAGCCTGCTGGTGCTGATTCTGCTCACCGTGCGACTGCTTGGTCTGGGCTTGCGTGAAGGTCATTACCCCGTCCGCAGCAGGATCGGCTGGCAGGTCTGGGCCACCGAGCGTGTCTTGGATATGGCTCGGGATCTCCTGTTCCCGATTTATTCGAGCCTGTTCACACCCGTATGGCTCCGGCTATTGGGTGCCAAAGTGGGTAAGAACGTTGAGGCCTCGACAGTCCTTCTGCTGCCGAAGATGACCACCATTGGTGCTGGTGCATTCCTGGCCGATGACACCATGATTGCCTCCTACGAGTTGGGTGGCGGCTACATTCACATTGCCCCAGCCAAGGTGGGCAAGCGTTCCTTCCTGGGCAACTCGGGCATGGCGGCAGCCGGGCGCACCTTGCCCCGCAACTCGCTGGTGGCCGTGCTTTCGGCAGCCCCGTCCAAGGCCAAGGCCGGAACCTCATGGCTGGGCAGCCCTCCGGTTCGCCTGCGCCGCACCAATGTGGAGACCGATAAGTCCCTGACCTTCAATCCCCCACTGCGGCTCAAAATTGCCCGCGCTCTGTGGGAATGCTGCCGGATTGTGCCCATGATTCTTTCCGTGGCCATCGCAGCGGCAGTGCTTGTGGCCCTCGATGCGCTCGCTCAGGCCAGCAGCTACTGGGTGCCCGCCGCAGTCAGTGGCATTGTGCTCATGGTGGCTGGCGCCGTCGCAGCCGGCAGTTCGGTGACCGCAAAATGGCTCATGGTGGGCCGCATCAAGGCCGGTGAGCACCCGCTATGGAGCTCCTTCATCTGGCGCAATGAAGTAGTGGACACCTTCATTGAAATGGTCAGCGCGCCGTGGTTTGGTCGCGCTGCCGTAGGCACCCCCGCCATGGTGTGGTGGTTGCGTGCACTCGGCGCCAAAATTGGGCACGGCACCTGGTGTGAAAGCTACTGGTTGCCCGAGGCTGATCTGGTCACTCTCGGCGAAAGCTCCACGATCAACCGCGGCTGTGTCATCCAAACCCACCTCTTCCATGACCGGGTCATGGCCATCGATACCGTTACGCTAGAAGCGGGAGCCACCATGGGTCCGCACGGTGTGATCCTGCCAGCAGCAAGTATCGGCACCAGCGGCACCGTGGGCCCGGCTTCCCTTGTCATGCGCGGTGAATCCGTTCCTGCCAGCAGCTACTGGATGGGCAACCCCATCAGCCCCTGGAAGGGACCGGAGTTCTCGGACCGTGCCTAAGCCTTCAATCGATGTGGACACCCAGCACAGCATGAGATTTCTCCACCGCACCCGCACCCTTGATATTGCAGATGCGAATACCGCTGCAGCTCCGGACCCGTACATCCCTCTGCACGGCAGCACCCACTACGCGGTGGAACACTACGATCTGCAGCTTCAAGTCCGGCTGGCGGGGAACCAGTTGCAGGGCCGGGCCACCCTCACGGCCCACGCCTTGGTACCGCTGACCCAGGTGGAGCTTGACCTGACCGGCTTAGGCATGGACAAGGCTTCCGTGAACGGTACCCGGATACTCAAGTATTCCCAGCCGCAGGGCAAACTGGTGCTGCAGTTACCTGTTCCCCTCGACGCCGGTGCCAAGTTCACCATGGACATCCGCTACAGCGGTTTTCCCGCCCCTGACGACGGTGAGTGGGGCGAGGTGGGGTGGGAAGAATTGGACGACGGCGTATTGGTCGCCGGCCAGCCCACCGGCGCACCGACGTGGTTCCCATGCAACGACCGGCCCGATGACAAGGCCAGTTACCGCTTTAGCGTCACCACCGATGCCGATTACACGGCCGTGTGCAATGGGTCGCTCGTTTCTCACACCCGAAAATCCAGCCGCGAAACCTGGGTTTATGAACAAACGGCCCCCATGGCCACCTATCTGGCCACCGTGCAGATCGGCGCGTACCAGCTGCTGGCACTGCCGGCGACTCCTAGCCAAACACAGCTGCCCATCACGGTAGCCGTGCCCAAAAAGCTCCAATCCAAGGCGGCCACCGCACTATCCCGTCAGCGGGAAATGGTGGATGTTTTCATCCAAGCCTTCGGCCCTTATCCCTTTGACGCCTACACCGTAGTGGTCACTGAGGATGCGCTTGAGATCCCGCTCGAGGCACAGTCGTTGTCCATTCTGGGCAGCAATCACATGAATAGGACCTGGGAAGCACAGAGACTCATTGCCCATGAGCTCTCACACCAGTGGTTCGGCAACTCGCTGACCTTGGCATCGTGGCGCGACATTTGGCTCCACGAAGGCTTCGCCTGCTACGCGGAATGGCTCTGGTCTGAAGAGAGCGGATCGATGACAGTGGCCGAACGTGCAACACAGGCTCACGCCAAGCTCACTACCGATCCGGTCGCTTTGACAGTCGGTGACCCGGGTCCTGAAATGATGTTTGATGACGCGGTGTACAAGCGCGGGGCCCTCGCCTTGGCGGCCATCCGGCTGAGGGCCGGGGATGCCAACTTCTTCGCCCTACTGCAGCGCTGGGTAGCCGAGAACCGCCACAGTTCCGTGTCCACGGCCGCATTTGTGGCCCTAGCCGATGAGGTCTGCGCCAATGTTTCGGGATTCTCGGCAGCGGACATTCTCACCCCGTGGCTTTTCACAAAGCCACTGCCGCCGATGCCCGGGCACTAAAGACTGCTGCGCACTGCCACGGCAGCAGCGAACCCTTCCGGCAAGCCGACATCCTCGGGCACCAGCTCCCACACCTCGGTGTTCACCCCGCCTTCCCCGAGCTCAGGTTCCGGGAAGGCGGGGATGTGGGCCGGCTCAGTGCGCAATCCCAGACCGGAACATTTGGCCAAGGCTTCCTTGCGCGCCCAGACACTGGCCCGCCACGCCTCCCGCGCTGCAGGGGCGACCCGGGCCAACGTGGACTTTTCCGCAGGACTGAGCGCTACGTCGTCGAACCCGGCAAAGCCCACCTGGGCAATGTGCTGGACATCAACTCCTAGAGACACGCCTGCGGCAGGCAACGTGGCCACCAACGCCCAGCCATGGCTGCGCGACAAACTGATCGACAGCGCCGCTGCTGCTTTACCGCGCAGCAAGTAGCCAGGCCGGCCATGGCTGGGCACAGGATTCGGTCCACATTCGGGGCAGGCATAAGCGATCATGAGGTCGTGCGGAGCGACGGCCAACACCTCGGCGGCCATGAGCCGCTGCACCACACGCCCGGCCAGAAAGTCACGGCGCGTGGTCGGTTGCACGATGGCTTCGGCGCGAGCCAGTTCAGCCTCATCCAGCAACCCGAACAAGCCCGAATCCACGGCTGCCAGCTCGAAGCCTCGCACCCTAATCTGGCTACGCATGAGACCGGCGCCACTGTGTGCGTTCACCCTAATTCCATCCTCTGTTCACCTTGGGTATTTCCTGTCACTTTAGGCTCGAGTCATGACTGAACCTGCTCCGAACTTCACTGGTTTTACCGTTATAGACAACGACGACGACGATCCCGTCTTGTTAGCCCCTGACGGATCTCCCGTGGATACGTGGCGCGACGGTTACCCCTATGACTCCCGGATGGAACGGGACGTCTACGATGCCCAAAAACGGTTGCTACAAATTGAACTATTGAAGTTGCAGCAATGGATCAAGGCTACCGGGCGCAGGGTGGTGATTCTGTTCGAAGGACGCGATGCCGCCGGCAAGGGTGGGACCATTAAGCGCTTCACCGAACATTTGAACCCTCGCGGAACCCGTGTGGTGGCACTGGAGAAGCCCAGTGCGCGCGAGTCAACCCAGTGGTACTTCCAGCGGTATGTGGCCCATCTGCCCAGTGCCGGGGAGATGGTGTTGTTTGATCGCTCTTGGTACAACCGCACGGGCGTGGAGCGCGTCATGGGCTTTTGCACCAAGGAACAATATGACGAGTTCATCCGCCAAGCACCGCAGTTTGAACGCATGCTGGTCAATGACGGCATGACGGTCATTAAATTCTGGTTCTCGGTCACGCAGGCCGAGCAACGCACGCGTTTCATCATCCGTCAGGTAGACCCCGTGCGGCAGTGGAAGCTCTCCCCCATGGACCTGGCCTCGCTGGATAAATGGGACGGCTACACTGCGGCCAAGGAGCGCATGTTCAAACGGACGGATACGCGGCATGCCCCGTGGACCGTAGTGAAATCCAATGACAAGAAGCGGGCACGGCTCGAGGCCATGCGTCATGTGCTGAACTTGTTTGACTACACCGGCAAGGACCATGAACTGGTGGGTGTGCCGGACCCGCTCATTGTGGGCCCGGCCTCAGATGTTGTGGGCGAGGGCGAGGAGTTCTAGCCTCCGACCCTCCGTCTCTCACGCCGGCACGGCTCGAGGCCGACTCCGTCCACGGGTTATGCTGTGCAGGCAACCGACACTTGAAAAAGTGCCTACGGCGATGCACATCGAAACCTGGGGGTTCACATGGAATTGGATTGGGTCGACAAGTCACAGAAGTCCGGACGCCAAGCGATCCCGATTGTCTTGGCTGTGTTCGTTGGTCTCTGCGGCATCTATTTGCCTCTCACAGATGCTACGTATGTGCCCGCCTATATCGCAGCCGCTAGTTTCGCCGTAGCTAGTCCCTTGGCCCTCATCGTGGCAGCACCCAAAGGTTTGCTGAAGCGAAACCGGGCCTTCCGTTGGCTATCCATTGCCAGCGTGTTCTTCGCAGCATGCGCCGTTGTGACCAGTGGACTGTTGATGTCCCTCGGGAGCCCCCAAGGAGCAGCTGGTGACATTGGCGGCTTTGGGATGTGGTTGCTGTCGACCATTGCCCTAGTGACTGTCACGAGTTGTGCCGTCAAGGTGTGGCGGGTGGAGTGTGCAGCACCCCCAACAACGTTGCGTGGCCTTCAGCGCCAGGCCCGGCGGGAAAACCGCGGCTAGCCCTTCTTAGCGCGGAGTTCTCGGGCCGGCGGCGAACTATCTCCGCTCCCGGCCGGCCCGTCACCCAAGCTGTGTCTAAACAGTCTGGGCGGCTCCGGCGTGGTGAGTGCCGCCGTCGTCCATCCGGTCACGCAAGGCGAGCAGGAGGCTAGCGGCCGTCTCAGGATCGCCAACGGTGACGGCAAACTGCTTGTCGGCCGTGGTGGTGATGATGAGGCCAGGGCCAGCGCCCATAACGACGGCGGAGCGGCCGGCCATGACCCGGTAGCCCCAGCCACCCCATTCGGAGGGGCGGATCTCGGTGACCTCGACGGCGGCAATGTCCTCGAGGCGGATGCGCTTGAGCGGGATGCGGCCCAGGGTGGAGACGATGCGCAGGCTGCGCCAGTCGACGGTCACCTGCATGTGCGCGATGAGTGCCACGACGACTGTGCTGGCGAGCATGGTGCCGCCGCCCATCCAGACGGCGGACAGATCGCCTTCGGTGAAGGCGGGGATGAACATGATTGCGGTGACGGCGAGCAGCGCAACCGGCAACCACAGCAGCACTTTTGAGGTGATGGTTCTTGACCAGGCGCCAGATTCGTTGGCGCCAAGCTGGAGTCGCGTTTCGTGCATTGTGGTAGTGAATTTCGGTTTCGGGGCGATGAAGTAAGGCAAGGCTCCGAAGAGGAATGAGACGATGAGTGCCGCGAGCCACCAACCGAGCACTGCCTTCTCGGCGCTGCCGGCTTGCAGTGTGAGGCCGGCTGAGATGAGCCATGTGCCGGCACCCATTCCGGAGACCATGCCGGCGAATCCCAGGATGCCCCGCAATAGGGCCGGGCGCAGGCTGGAAATGACTGCCGCGATGAGGCCGATCACTGCCGGGATTCCTGTCAAGAGCAAACCAAGAGTGAGGGCCGCCCCCGTGGACATGAAGCCATCGGGTTCGCCGGTGCCCGACCAATGCGAGGCCAGTTCCGCCGGCAGCCTGTCGTGCCATGCTAGCCACGTTGCACCCACGGCGCCCAGCGGTATCAGTCCCACCAATCCAGCGGCGATGCGCCGGGTGGCGCTGGTCCTTTGCTGTACTTCGGTCATGCTTTTGCAACTCCCCCAATAATGCGCACAAGGTCCTGCTGGGTCATCCCCAGTTTCCGTGCTTCAGCCAATAATTGTTGTGCCATTTCCGTGAGACGAAGCAATCCGGGACCGGCGTCCAGGGACACAAACGCGCCGCGCCCTTGGCGCATCTCAATGATGCCTTCGTCGCGCAACTGCTTGTAGGCGCGCAGCACTGTGTGCATATTGATGTGCAAGGCAGTGGCCAGGTCACGGGCCGGTGGCAGGCGCTCACCCGGCACTAGGCTTCCATCGACCACGCCGGTACGCACCTGAACAGCTATCTGATCGGCCAGCGAGAGTGTCGAGGCCGCGTCAACACGAAATAACATGTTTGCAATACTAGTAGAACAATGCGAACGCTTCAAACTGGCTGGGGGTTGTCTGCGGCGGTGTCTTGGCCATTTTTCTCACGAGGCCAATTTCACGAGCCCTGTCAGCAACGTGAGCCGCCACTGGACGTCACCTTTGCGATGCCGCTTCTTCGAGTCCGGCCTTGATCTCTTCGACGGCGGCGATGAGTGCAGCGACAGATTGCGGGCCACCGTGGCCCTCCTCCTCCACAATTGTTAGCTTGCTGGTGCTCCACTGTTGGTGAAGTTTCCACGGCGTGATGGCGGGTCCGCTGACGTCGCGTCGGCCATGAATGAGATGACCCGGAATCCCGTTGAGCTGATGGATTCGAGGAATGATCTCCTTTTCGCCAGTAGGAAATGCATCGCTCGACCAATAGTGCGTGACCAGGAGCGCGAAGGTCATGCGCAAACGTTCGTCGTTGAACATGGGCCCCGGCTGCCAGTAGGAGCTAAATGAAATGTGCCACGCCTCCCAGCGATCCCAATCCATCGCGGCCACCCGAGCGTCCTCCCGGTCCTTGCCGGCTAGCCTGCGCGCGTAAGCTTCCACCACGCGCTCCCCCGGCAGCGCTCCTGAAGCCGCGGCGAACTCATGCCAGGCCTCCGGGAAAATCCGGCCCACACCTTCGGTAATCCAATCAACCTCATCACGGTTCGTAGTGGTGACGGCCATGAGAGCAATGCCCAGGACGCGGTCAGGATGTTCCAGCGCATAGGCCAAGGCTAGGGTACTTCCCCAAGAAATACCTGTCACAATCCACTGTTCGATGTCCAGATGCGCACGCACCGCTTCGATGTCTTGGATCAGCGTCGCCGTAGTGTTGTCCACCAAATGAAGCAGATCGTCCTGAACGGTGGGCGTGCTTTTTCCGCAACCACGCTGGTCGACGCCGATGGTACGGAACTTTGCCGCATCGTGGCGCCTGCGGTACCCGCCCTTGCCTAGGGATCCACCGGGCCCGCCGTGCAGATAGAGGACGGGCACACCCTCGGGGTTTCCGCTGGATTCCCAGTAGATCTTGGCGTTGTCGCGGGGCAGCCAGCCGTACTCGCTGGGCAGGTTCTCTTCAGCCATCTCCCCACACTATGCTCCAGGAGCCCAACGTGCTGCGGAAGACCCGGAGCGGGCCCGGTGCCGACGCACTGCAGCGCGGTTATTGCAGCGCACTGAACAATATTGCTGACGCCCGTTTCGAGTTACATCAACAACCACAGCGGTACACGGGTCCCCCGGCGCCTGCCCGGCCGCGCAGCGCGACAGGCGATTCATGCCCCGGGTACTCAGATGCAGGGCCGTCCCCACACTGATGACCGCATGCAAAACATGAGGCAAGGTCTGACTCTCATCCCGGTAATGCAGGTGCCAGCCTTCACCATCGTGGTCGGTCAGGCGGGGATAGGCGCTCGCGGCGGCCATGTGAGCGTTGAGTAATGCTGCCCGTGCCGAATCATCAGGGGCATCAACCACGTTCAGCCAGTCATCAATCACCTTGCGGACCAATGCATGGTCATCATGCCTTTGCGTGAAACTCATGGTCATGCCGAAATCACGTGTCCGCTCGAAAATGCCAGTACGATCCGCGGGGAAGTCATTGGCGAGCGATCCAGCGAGCAGAACCGCATACTCGCCGTAAGGGTTGAGATGCATAAGACCATTACAACTTAGTGGAATGCATGACCCTATCTACTGCACTCAATGACCCCACGTCCACCACCAACTCGTCCCAGCACCACCACGTGTGGGAGCTTGAATCGAGCCACTCGACCTCTCAGGGACAGGTGAACTATATGAAATGCGCTGCCGGCTGCGGAACCCGCCAGATCGAGCTTGTTGCCCTTCATCCGCAGCAGTCTTTACTCGTACATACCACCACAAGCAAACGCTGAAGCACCCGCACGTGCTGCGAACGCCATCCGGATTGAAAAATGCGCCCGTCCCCCATAAATGCGCCCGTTCTACGGGGCGCATTTATGGGCCAAAGCCGATCATGTACCGAGTGACCCGGACCTTGAACAGCTTGGCAGGCAACAAGTGCCCCACCTCGTGCAGCGCGATGGAAAGGGCAATGCC